>JBAPRX010000190.1:0-3902 GCA_049281335.1 Promineifilaceae bacterium (SeqCode) | reverse complement strand
TCAGCAATACAATTCTAGACCTCCAGCCGGACAACAACAGCAGCACTGTTCTGACCACTGCCGCAGAAGAAGCGATTAGCGGTCTGATGGCCTTCAACGACGGACCAACCCAGTTGGGTGCGACAACAACCTTTACGGCCGTTATTAGCAGCGGAACCAATGTCAGCTACACCTGGGACTTTGGCGATGGCGGTATGGCAACCGGACCGATTGTAAGCCATGTATATTCTTCTGCTGGAACCTATACGGCGACGGTAACGGCCGTTAATTCGGTTTCATCCGTCCAGGTGGAGACAGTCGCAGTTGTGATAGAACCTGTATATATCTTATATTTTCCGATTGTTGTGGGTTAGATAATGCAACATCCTTCTTGTAAAAGTGAAGAACCCGGGAAAAACCAGAACGTTAAAAACTAAAGATTGTCCAGCCGAAGGTAAGTTCGACAGGTCTGCTATTCACCACTAATTTCCATGACAATCGCTGTTACCAATCGTAAGCATGAAGCTTCATTGGGAAACAAAGTAGCCACCGGCGGGCGGCGTTGGCGGACAGTGACCGCAGTCTGATGGACGCCATTCGACAGGGAGATGCGGCGCGGTTTTATCGGGAGATTGCGGCCGTTCAGGATAGCAACCGCATCTGCGGCTTCTCCTCCATCTACCTCATGCTGCGCTACCTGGAGACGACTGAGGGAGTGAAAGTGGCTTATGAGCATTGTGCGGCGGATACGGCCGATGCGTTGTTGGTTTCGATTTGTGGGATGCTGCTGGAATAGTCTCTCCCACAATTTGGCACCCATCCTGGTTTGCGATAATTGAATATTTCCACAATAATTATAGTATATGAACCTGCCTCCCCAAAGCAAAAAGCGTTGACGCAATCGGCCGTCAATCCATCCTGCCCAATAGTCCTTTTTTCCTATTCACTACCTTGATTCCAAATATTCATCGCTTTATTTACTTGACATATTCTGAGTTTTGTTGTATTGTTGCAACAATGGAATTGTTGTAATATCCCGCATATAATGAGTAAAGAGGATTTGTTAGAGAACTATGCCGGTGTCAGTGATGTAGCTGAACGTTTGAACATACATCCCGAATCGGTAAGACGCTTAATTCGCCAGGGTAAGTTGCCTGCAATTAAATTCGGCAACAAATGGCTGGTCGAAAAGGCCGTATTGGAACAGTTTGCCGGCCGTTACGATCCGCGACCCGGCAACAAGGCAACTTTGATATAGTTTCTAACTGCGTTAGAAAATTTCAAAAATCGTAAGGATAAGTAAAGGCAAATGGCAGGTGGTAGGCGGGAGGTAGCTGTGGTAGAAGAATGGGAGGATTTGGGCCTCCCATCTTCTCCATACCACACCGGTCATGCGTGTGAGAGAGGGTAAAATAATGCAGAGAGCACCAGAGGTCGAAAATTTCGCCCGAATCCGAGTGGTTGGCGTCGGTGGCGGTGGCAGCAATGCCGTGAACCGGATGATTGACGAGGGGGTCGGCGGCGTTGATTTTATTGCCGTTAATACAGACTCCCAGGCTTTGCTCCTGTCAAATGCCCCAACCCGTGTTCGTATTGGCGAAAAGCTGACCAGAGGGCTTGGCTCTGGCGGAAACCCTGAACAGGGAGAAAAAGCGGCCAACGAATCGGTTGAAGACCTTTATGAAGTGCTGAAAGGCTCCGACATGGTCTTTATTACGGCCGGAATGGGGGGCGGAACCGGAACCGGAGCGGCTCCCATTGTTGCCAAGGTTAGCAAAGAGCATGGCGCGTTGACCATCGGGGTTGTGACCCGGCCCTTCATGTTTGAAGGCAGCCGCCGGATGCAATCGGCCGAACAAGGCATTGACAAGCTCAAAGAGCATGTTGACACCCTCATTGTGATTCCCAATGACCGCTTGCTGGAATTGACCGACAAGCGTATGAGCCTGAATGACTCTTTCTCTCTGGCGGACGATATTTTGCGCCAGGGTATTCAGGGTATCAGCGAATTGATAACCATCCCCGGCCTCATCAACCTGGACTTCGCCGATGTGAAGGCGATTATGTCTGAGGGTGGAGCGGCTTTGATGGCCGTTGGTACAGGGCAAGGTGAAGACCGGGCGCGAATTGCGGCCGAACAGGCTGTTAGCTCTCGTTTGTTGGATGTGACCATTGATGGCGCACAGGGCATTCTCTTTAATGTGACCGGCGGACCGGACCTAAGACTATTTGAAGTAAATCAGGCCGCCTCTATTATCCGTGAAACAGCCCACCCCGACGCCAATCTCATCTTCGGGGCAGTGATTGACGAAAATATGGGTGATGAGATACGCATTACGGTGATTGCCACCGGCTTCGAAAATCGGCACCCAACGCGCCGCGAATTTCTGCAAAGCCAGTATGGGCAGAGTCCGCGCCCAACAAGCCAGACTGCGCCGCCTCCGGCATCGAGCCAGAGTCAAGCCGCGCAGGCGTCTCAAGATTCACCACAAAAACAGCCAGCCGAACGGCAGCAGCCGGTTCAACCGCGCTTCGCACCGAACAATCTGGATATACCGGCATTTCTAAGGCGGCGTTAGCCAAATAAATTTGTTGTTCTCGCGCGGGCGGCTCCCTGGCCGTTCGCAATTACATCCTCTCTGCATGCTTCCCCTGTCCAATGACGGTCAGGGGAAGCGATTTTTTTATGGGGATAATCATGATTGAAAAAGCCGCAGAATTTCAGGCTCGGAGAGCCACCATTGAAGATGCCCCTGCGCTGGCGGCCTTGCTGCGATCCATCGGCTGGTTTACGCGAATAGAGACTGAGCCTGAAACAACCACGCAGCAGTTGGTGACCCAACATCTGGAGGCGGCGCTGGCCGATTCAAGCCATTCTATTTATGTGGCGGCTCAGGGAGACGGCCGTCTCATAGCTTACATCGCCGTTCACTGGCTGCCCTATCTATTCCTCTCCGGGCTGGAGGGGTTTGTGTCGGAGTTGTTTGTGGCTGAGTCGGCGCGAGGCAGTGGTGTCGGTAAGCGACTGTTGCAAGCTGTCGAATCAGAGGCAAATGAGCGAGGATGTTCCCGGCTGCAACTGATCAACTTCAGGAGTCGAGAGTCGTACCGCCGTAAGTTCTACGAGAAAGCGGGATGGGAAGAGCGGCCCGATGGGGCCAGTTTTGTACGGCCGTTGTCGAAATAGGCGTCAACGATCTTTTGATGGAGGGGGAAGGCAAGATCGGCCGTTTCCGCCAAAAGCACCAATTCAGTGACTTCGGGGGTGGGTTGGAACAGGGGTAAATCGCCGGGAGCCAACGGCGGCGCCAGGCCAAAGATCAGGATGACGCCATCCTCTTCGGCGCTGTGAACGTCGAAGAGTGTGACAGCGACCGGGTCAACAGTGATGCCGGTTTCCTCATTTAGTTCGCGGGAAGCGGCCGTTTGCCACGATTCCCCCAACTCCATAAACCCACCCGGCAAGGCCAGCTTACCATTCCCCGGCTCAATTCCCCGCCGCACAACCAGCAGCCCCTCCCCAACCGGCTGCAAGAGAACGGCCACCGGAATCGGATTCACAAAGGTGGTGTTGTGGCAGTGGGAGCAGGTTCTAGGCCAGGGCTGATCAGGGGAAAAAGGACGGCCACAGTAGGAGCAGTGGGTGTTTTTTATGTAAGATGTTTTGTTTTGGGTCATAGTTGGTTGCTTTTGTTGGGAGTTAAAAGTTAGAAGTAAAGAGGTAAAGGTAAAAGCCCCTACTGCTTACTTTTTACCGTTCACTGCCTTGATCGCTTCAATAATCATAAACCAGGGTTCTTTGAGAATTTCCCGGATGGGGTGGTCGGCGGGCGTTGACGGGACAGGTTGGGGTTCTTCCAGGGCGGTGATGTGAAAGCCATGTTGGGCCAACGCCTGGGTATAGAGGCTAAGTGGGTGGTGGT
>JBAPRX010000189.1:0-4162 GCA_049281335.1 Promineifilaceae bacterium (SeqCode) | reverse complement strand
ATGAAGGCGGTCGTCACAAGGCTTTCTTCCAGGGATACCGTCCACAGTTCTACATTCGAACGATGGATGTGACCGGCGCCATCACGCTGCCGGAAGGTGTTGAGATGGTTATGCCGGGCGACAATGTTAACCTGAACGTAGCCCTGATAACGCCAGTGGCGTTGGACGTCGGCCAGCGGTTCGCCATTCGTGAAGGTGGTCTGACTGTTGGCGCTGGTGTTATCACCCAAATTATTAAGTAATTTGTAATTGGGTAATTGGCCCCAATCGGCCGCCAATTACCCAATTGTTTTATTTTCTGACTGGAAAGAGGCAAGTATGGCTCAAAAGATTCGTATTCGTTTGAAAGCATATGATCATCGGGTTCTGGATCAGTCCGCAAAGCGGATTGTTGGAACGGCCGAACGGACCGGAGCAGAGGTTCTTGGCCCCGTGCCGTTGCCGACTCGAATTGAGCGGTTTACGGTTCGACGCAGTGCCTTCATTGACAAGGATTCTCATGAACATTTCGAGATTCGAACTCACAAAAGGTTAATTGACGTCCTGAACCCGGATTCTAAAACGATTGACACCTTGATGCGGCTAAACTTGCCCGCCGGTGTAGACATCGAAATCCAGATTTAACATATTTATGGTGGTCAGAATCGTAAAGGTACACCTTTACGGTCGTTCAGGGCGGGTACAAGACCACAGCCCTGCGAATCTGACTCCCAACCTGATAGATGATGAGACCCATGCCTGGTGGTCGGCAGTCTGATGGAGGTTGTGAATGAAAAGCTTACTAGGCAAGAAAGTTGGCATGACGCAGGTCATTGATGAGGACGGAACCGTTCACCCGGTTACTATCATCCAGGCCGGTCCCTGTTATGTCACACAGATAAAAACGGAAGCAAGGGATGGTTATACGGCCGTCCAATTGGGTTTTGAGGAAGTAAAAGAAAAGCGCTTAACGCGCGGACAGAAGGGTCATTTAGGTGTCCTCAAGTCAAGTAGAAACAGTTCAAAACGTAAGGCAAACACGAATATACCGGCTGTTCGTCACCTCAAAGAGTTTCGTACCCGCCGTATTGATGAGTACAAGGTTGGCCAAGTCTTAACTGTAGAACAGTTCGAGATTGGTGATCAGGTTGATGTCGTTGGCAAATCAAAAGGACGCGGCTTTGCTGGTGTTGTCAAGCGGCACGGCTTTGGTGGTGGCCCAAAAACACACGGTCAGTCTGACCGCCAGCGTGCACCTGGTTCTATTGGCGCCACGTCGGGCATGTCCCATGTTATCAAGGGGCTGAAAATGGCTGGACGTATGGGCAACGACCGGGTGACTTCAACCAATATAAGGGTTGTTCGTGTGGATCCAGAAAGAAATTTAATTGCTGTTAGAGGCTCGGTTCCCGGCGCAAAGGGAAGCCTCGTGACTATTCGTAACGCAGCGAAGGGTTAGGAGAGGGCATGATGAAAGTTCCAGTTCTCAACATGGCCGGCAACGAGGTAGGCTCAATTGAACTACCGGCCGGTGTATTTGAACAATCAATAAATCGTGACCTGATGCATCAGGCGTTGGTGCGACAGTTGGCGAATGCAAGACGCGGCACACACAAGGCACAAACCCGCGCAGAAGTCAATCGGACAACGGCCAAATGGTATCGTCAAAAAGGAACCGGTCGGGCGCGTCATGGCAGCCGTAAGGCGCCCATCTTTGTTGGTGGTGGTGTGGCACATGGCCCCAAGCCGAGAGCATATACCAAAGATATGCCCCGTAAGATGCGCCGGGGTGCGCTCCGCTCCGCCTTGTCTGTAAAGGCCCAAAATAATGATATTGTAGTTTTGGACATGCTGGAAATGGATGTTCCCAAGACCAAAGAGATGGCGAAGGTTGTTACCCAGGTTATCAAAGGGAATGCCAGTGCCCTTGTCTTACTGGCCGAACGAAATGAAACTGTTGAAAAGTCGGCCCGGAATTTGCCGAATGTAAAAGCCTTACATGCAAATTATTTGAACATTCGTGATTTGCTAGGCCACCAGAAGTTGATTATGCCTTTATCTGCACTTGAGGTGGTATCCGGTTATTTGGGCAGTGATTCCGATGCCCCGTTCGTTCTGGACATGACAGTCTCGCCGACGGCCGAGGTTGAGGAGGAGGAATAAGCAATGCATTGGCGTGAGATTATTCGACGACCGGTTATCACTGAAAAAAGCAATATTCTGGCGGGTGAATTTAATCAGTTCACATTTGTGGTTGATTCACGGGCCAATAAATTGCAAATACGCGAGGCCATTGAACTGGCCTGGCCTAATGTAAGTGTTGAAAAGGTGCGTGTTGCCAACATGCCAGCCAAACGGGCGCGACGTTGGCGACGCATAACTGTCCGCAAGGCGGGTTGGAAAAAAGCAATCGTGACCCTGGCCCCTGGACAAACTATTGATCTGTTTGAAGGTGTTAGGTAGCAGGGATGAGGGCTTGTGGTTCAGAGTGGGGTGATGTTCCCACGACTGAACAAGCCTGACGTCCGTCTCTGGAGGAAAAATGCCTATCAAAGTTTATAAACCAACATCTGCTGGTCGCCGTGATATGAGCGGCCAGACCTTTGAGGAAGTTACCCGCACCCGGCCTGAGAAATCGCTGGTTAGCGGCATGAATAAACGCGGCGGCCGTAATTCGCGTGGCAAGATTACCATTCGCCATCGCGGTGGCGGCCACAAGCGTCGTTACCGGGTTATTGATTTCAAGCGTGATAAGTTTGATATTCCGGGCCGGGTTGATTCGATTGAATATGATCCGAATCGTTCTGCCCGAATTGCCCTGGTCAAATATGCCGATGGCGAGAAACGATACATTGTTGCCCCACTTGGTGTTCAAGTTGGCGACCAGATTATCAGCAGCCCTGATGCTGACATTCGGCCCGGCAATACGCTGCCACTGCGAAACATTCCTCAGGGTACGTTGATTCACAATGTTGAGTTACAGGCAGGAAAGGGCGGCCAAATTGTTCGTTCTGCCGGTACTTCGGCTCAAATTTTGGCTAAAGAAGACCAGGATTATGCCACCGTTCGTTTGCCTTCTGGTGAGGAACGGTTGATCCGGCAAGAGTGCCTGGCCACGATTGGACAGGTCGGCAATGTCGAGCATGGTAATGTCAAGCTGGGCAAGGCTGGACGCAAGCGTCATTTGGGAATACGGCCGACTGTTCGCGGTTCTGCCATGAACCCCAATGATCATCCACATGGCGGTGGTGAAGGTCGTTCCCCGGTTGGTATGCCTGGGCCGAAAACGCCCTGGGGTAAACCGGCTCTTGGCCATCGGACTCGTCGAAATAAAGCGACTGATAAATATATCTTTCGCCGTCGTTCTAAAAAGCGTCGGTAGGAGGCTGCACGATGTCACGTTCATTAAAGAAAGGGCCATATATTGCCCCGAAATTATTGCTAAAGGTAGAAAAGCTGAACAACAGCGGTGGCCGACAGGTCATTCGTACCTGGTCACGCTCTAGCACGATCTTTCCGCAGATGGTAGGTCATACCATTGCCGTCCATGACGGCCGTCGGCATGTGCCTATCTACATCACCGAGAATATGGTCGGACATAAGTTGGGTGAATTTGCGCCAACCCGTACCTTTCGCGGTCATGTCTCGAAAGCTGAAAGGAAGGGGCGACGGTAATCATGGCTGAAGCATTTGAAGTAAAAGCAGTTGTCCGGCACATCCAGATTTCCCCCCAGAAGGTTCGTTTGGTGGTGGATGCTGTCCGGGGTAAGGATGCGGGCGAGGCACTAGATATTCTGCGCTTTATGCCCCAAAAAGCGGCCGAACCGGTCTATAAACTGATTCAATCGGCTGTTGCCAATGCTGAACAGAACTTCGGTTTGGAAATAGAAGAGTTATTTGTCAGTCGAATTTTTGCTGATGATGGTCCCCGGCGTCGTCTTTCTCCCTATGGCGGCCGTTTCGGCGCTCGTGGACGGTTTAAGCCGATTTTGCGACGATCATCACATGTTACTGTTGTGCTGGCAGAGCGTGAGGTAGTTGACTATTAGCAATCAGTAACCAGTAGACAGTAATTAGCAGGCGGTGTTAAACATACTGCCTCCAGACTACGGACTACTGACTACCGATCTTGAAGAAGGAGATGCAACTTGGGACGTAAAGTACATCCTGTTGGTTTTCGTTT
>JBAPRX010000188.1:0-3428 GCA_049281335.1 Promineifilaceae bacterium (SeqCode) | reverse complement strand
GTCATGGTGATAATTTGTTCGTGATAAGAGGGATCAGTAAGAATTTCAGGATAACCAGTTAGACTGGTATTAAAAACAATTTCGCCGGTTGTGTCCCCAATGGCTCCAAAGCCCCGACCCGGCCATTGCGTTCCATCTTCGAGTACCAATAAAGCTTCTGGAAAAGAATTCATATGCACCTGCGTTTATTTTATTGATGTCTAATTTGCGGTTGGTGAGTTGATTGGTCTATAAGACTTGACCTAATCAACGAGTAACCCTTAACCAGAAGGAGATTATACCGGATTTCAGTGGCTATTGGTAGCAACCGGTAAATACAAGGTACAATGGTATCGGTTTATGAGGGTGTGGCAGATTTTCCAGGTAATAATTTCTGACCAGATAAACCATCGGAATCCGACAAGGAGGGACAGGTGACGTTTGATATTGCGCTGGTTTTGGGGATTCTGGGAGCGGCCATTATCTTGTTTGCTTCGGAGAAAATCCGGGTCGACGTTGTCTCTATGCTCGTTCTGTTGACGCTGCTTTTGACCGGTTTGCTCAAACCGGATGAGGCGTTTTCTGGCTTTTCCAACCCGGCCGTTATTACTGTCTGGGCGATCTATATCGTTAGCGCCAGCCTGACCTTTACCGGGATCGCCGATTTTATCGGCCGTTATCTGGGGCGGCTTGCGGGGGAAGAAGAGTGGCGTCTGATTTTGGTCATCATGGTAACAGTCGGCGTGATGTCTGCCTTCATGAATAATATTGGGGCAACGGCCGTGTTGCTGCCGGTTGTGATCAGTCTTGGCCGTCGGACCAATATCCCCGCTTCTAAGCTGCTCATTCCCCTGGCGTTCGGCTCGTTATTGGGAGGTGTCACTACCCTAATTGGCACCCCGCCAAATCTTCTGGCCAGCACCGCATTGGAAAACGCGGGGTTGGAACCATTTTCTTTGTTTGATTATACGCCGATGGGGCTGATCATTATGATCACCAGTATTGCTTATATGGTCATAATCGGCCGACATTTGCTGCCGAGTCGTGGTTCTATTCATATTGCTGCCGATGACCTGACGACTGAATATGAACTGCGTGATTATATGGCTGAACTTCATGTGCAGTCTACTTCTCCTTTAGTTGGCAAGACAATTGTTGAAACTCGCCTGGGTGAATTACATGATATGACGGTGATGGGGGTTATCCGAGACGGCCGAGTCCGGCTTGGTATTTTGCCCAATGCTCATGTCAGACCGGGTGACCGCTTATTGATCAAAGGACGCCAGGAGGAGATACTGCGGATAGGCGAGCATATTGGCGCCCATTTGGTCCCCGAACATATCCTGGGGGATGAAGACATTAAATCTTCTGAGGTGACTATAGCTGAAGTTGTTGTCAGCCAACTGGCTAATTTCATGGGTAAGTCGCTCAAAGAGATTGATTTTCGGAACCGGTATGGACTGACCGTTCTGGCCATCTGGCGTCGAGAAACCGGGATCGAAACGGGACTGGCGGATGTTCCCCTGCGGCTTGGCGACACCTTGCTTGTACAGGGGAGACGGGAACGGATCGAGAGACTGCACAGCAATAATGCCTTTTTGGTGCTGCGGTCGCCGGAAACGCTTAACCACCGGCTGTCGAAAGCGCCTATTAACCTGGTTATTTTTGTCACGATGATCACGCTGGTCAGTTTGGGGATTCTCCATATTTCGGTTGCGGCCGTTTTGGGGGCAATCCTCTCGGTGTTAACGGGCTGCCTGTCAATGGATGAAGCCTATAACTCGATTGAGTGGAAATCCGTATTTCTGATTGCGGGAATGCTGCCGATGGGAATTGCGATGGAGAAGACCGGAACCGCTCAGTTCTTGTCGGACCAGATCATTAATATTGTTGGTTCATTTGGCCCGGCGGGAATTATGGTTGGCCTCTTTATTTTGACCACGATTATTACGGAGTTTATGTCCAATGCGGCTGCGGCCGTTCTTGTGGCCCCTATTGCTATCAGCGCCGCCGTGAGTGTTGGGGCTGACCCACGTGCTTTTGTGATGGGCATTGGGATCGCTGCCTCTAACTCGTTCCTGTTTCCAATCGGTCATCAGGCTTCGGTTCTTGTCTACGGGCCGGGAAATTATCGCTTTTTTGACTACACTAAAGTTGGCCTGCCGCTGACGATTTTGATCTGGCTGTTGATGCTTATTTTCTTGCCACATTTTTGGCCGCTGTAAGACAATTCTATGTTCTTGAAACGCTTCCAAAGTCAAACGGCGCTGTTTTTGTTGATCCTTTTGCTGCCTTTGCTGTTTCTGGCTGCTTTTTTCTTTTATCCGCTGATAAACATTTTTCGTCTGACGCTGACGACTGAATCCGTTACGGATGTTGTTAATCGGCCGTATATTCTACAGGTGGCCTGGTTTACATTTTGGCAAGCGGCCGTTTCGACTGGGCTGACATTGCTGCTGGGGCTGCCGGCGGCGTACCTCTTTGCCCGATATGAGTTTCCAGGTCGGAATCTGCTCCGCGCTTTGGCAACGGTGCCATTTGTGATGCCGACTGTGGTGGTTGCGGCCGCTTTCAGGACTCTGTTGGGCAACAACGGCCCGGTGAATCAGGCACTTATGGCGCTGGCGGGGCGGGAGACGCCGGTTTTACATCTGGAACAGACGTTGACGATTATTCTGATCGCCCATGTCTTTTATAATTTTGGGGTTGTTATCCGGCTGGTTGGCGGTTTTTGGGCCAATTTGAATCCCCGGATGGTGGAGGCGGCTCAGGTGTTGGGGGCGTCTCCCTGGAAGGCGTTTCGTACCGTCACCCTGCCGCTGTTGCAGCCTCCGCTGATGAGCGCGTCTTTGCTGGTCTTTCTCTTTACCTTCACCAGCTTTGGGGTGATTTTGCTGTTGGGTGGCCCCGGATTTAGCACTCTGGAAACGGAAATTTACCGGCAGTATGTGACTTTTCTGGAGCCAAGTGTGGCGGCGGTTCTGTCTATTTTGCAGATTGGTTTTACTTTCTTGCTGATGAGTTTGTATTCCCACTGGCAGCAGCGGTCGGCCGTTGCGCTTGATTTTCGGCCGCAGGAGACAACTCGCCGCCAACCCCGAACAACGGGCCAGCGGATCGCTATTCTGGCTCTGGTGGTTGGCGTTTGTCTCTTTCTCCTGACGCCGCTGCTGACTCTTGCGATACGCTCCTTTGTGGGTGGAGACGGCCGTTTGACCCTGGCTTATTATGAAGCGCTGCCCGTTTCCCGACGGGGAAGCGTTACTTTTATTCCACCGTTGGCGGCGGTGGGTAATTCGCTAGGCTATGCTGTTCTGACGGTTCTTACGGCCGGTTTTCTTGGGCTGCTTACGGCGTTGGTGCTGGCTCGGCCGTCTTCTGTTCGGCGGTGGCTGGAGCCGGTCTTTATGCTGCCGTTGGGGGCGTCGGCCGTTACGCTGGGGTTGGGG
>JBAPRX010000187.1:0-14314 GCA_049281335.1 Promineifilaceae bacterium (SeqCode) | reverse complement strand
GGATAGACTCAAGGGGAAAAAACAACGGTCTCACCTCACTGCTTTGTTGGGTGGGCTGTTGGTCGCCTTCAATCCGGCCCTCATTTACTACAGCCAGGAAACGCGCATGTATGAACTATTGGCTTTTCTGGCCCTGCTGGCTACTGTTCTGCTCATCCGGTGGCTCAAGACGGGAACCAGGCTGAAAACAAAAACGGCCGCTGCTTACACCGTGACCCTAACCGCCGGACTCTATACACACTACTTCTTCCCTGCCGTTCTCCTAACTCATGCCCTTATCTTATTCGTCTATTGGGCCGCCAACGTTAGACGATCTGGCAAATCGCTTTACAATGCCCTGCGCTGGCTCGTCTTGCCGATATCGGCCGTCTTGCTCTACCTGCCCTGGCTGCCCATTTTCATCCGGCAGGCCGGTGGCCGACCGGCAACCCGTTTACCGATCACCCAATTTCTCACCGATGCCGGTCGTTTCCTCGCTTTCGGGGCTACCATCCCACCCGCTACCGCCCGCTGGCCCCTTGCTGGCCTTCTGCTGCTTCTGCTCGTTGGACTGCTCCCCGTGCGCCGCCGCTTCACCCTTTATCACCTTGCTGCTGCACTCAGTCTGGCCGTCCCGGTGCTGTTCATGTGGCTGGCCGGAACCACAACCGCCCCTTACTACAAATTCATGCTTACGGCCGTTCCGCCGCTGGCGCTTCTGGCAGCGCATGGCTTTTATCAACTGGCCCAATTTGCCCGAACGATTCCTTTACGGCTCTCGGCCGTCCTCGCTGCTGTCATGTTCGGTCTGCTTTTATGGGGAAACGGCCGTTCCTTACAAAATATGTATTTTGATCCCGCCTATGCCCGCGCTGATTATCGAGGTATTGCCGCTCGAATCTCGGCCGAAAACGACACAAGTACGGGGACAAAGGCGGCCGTTATTCTCAACGCCGCCAACCAGTGGGAAGTCTTCACTTACTACTACAAGGATGTGGACGCTGTTTACCCCCTGCCTCGCGGCTTCCCCGACCCGGCTCAAATTGATGCCGAACTAAACACTCTCACAGAACAGTATGACCGCCTGTATGCCATCTTTTGGGGGGAAGCAGAACGGGATCCGGAGCGGCTGGTAGAACGGTGGCTGGATGCCAACACTTTCAAAGCGCGGGATGAATGGGTTGGTGATGTCCGGTTTGTAACTTATTCCGTGCCTGATGAACCGCCGGGAGAGATGGAAACGGCCGTCAGGGCCACCTTCGGAGAATCCATCACATTGCTGGGATACACCATCCAGTCTGACACCCTTCAACCTGGGGATATTCTGCAAATTGCTTTGTATTGGGAGACGGCCGTTCCTCTCGAAACCCGATACAAAGTTTTTCTGCATCTTGTCGGCCCGGACGGACAGCTTTGGAGCCAGCAAGACAGCGAACCGGGTGGCAATCTGGCTCTGACAACTACCTGGCCTCCGAACGAAACCATTCAAGACAATCACGGCCTTCTGGTTCCTCTGGAAGCTCCACCCGGCCAATACACCCTCCTCCTCGGCCTCTACGACATTGCTGATCCCGCCGCCCGCCTGCCCATCAACACCCTCTCCGGCCCAACAGACGCCCTCTCACTTCCGGTTCTCATCTCCAAATAACAAAAAACGCCTCAATCTTTCCCCTTACGTTTTAGGCATTACAAAACCCAATTTGTACCAAATTTCAATGTAAATAATACTTGACATCATGTAAAATATAGTTTACTATATGTCTACTATTCTTTACTAAGTGTGAACAAAAATAGACAATATGAGGAACAAATGTCCTTCAAACAAAAAAGTATTATTGTGACCCTGGTTAACTTCTCACTGATTTTGTTATTCTTTCTATTCAGGGTTTTCCAGATGGTTCTAAACGACAGCTTTACTTCAGAGAATGTTTTTCGTCTTTGGGGAATCATCATTGTTGCGGCCGTTTTTGTCACCGTTGCGGCCACCGTTCTGACCCTAATCGTCTCTGCCATTATCGAGGCTATCAGAAAAGGCGAAGAACACCCTGAGATTGACGATCTTGAAGACGAACGAGACCGATTAATTGACCTGAAAGGAACAAAGGCCACTTACTTAGTCTCCTCAATCGGGGCATTTCTTGCCATGCTGACTTTTGTCTTTGGGCAGCCGCCATTGGTGATGTTTACCCTGCTCATCTTCTTCGGTGTCGTGGCCCAGATTGTTGGCGATATACTCAGATTAGCCCTTTATAGAGGGGGGTTCTAAGATGAGTAAAAATCCAATCACCAATAACATTCGAAAATTACGCTTTTTGCACAATGAAATGACCCAGGAAGAGCTGGCCGATAAGGTCGGCGTCACCCGGCAAACGATTATTGCCATCGAGAAAGAAAAATATTCCCCTTCTCTGGAACTGGCCTTTCGCATCGCTTTTGTCTTTGATTCGCCGTTGGAAGAAGTCTTTACTTACAATCCCAAAGGCGACCCCTAATCTGATACGTAACTAGCTCACCAACCGCACACGCTACCAATAACTAAATTTATTTAACCTAATCTCAGGCGGCGATACTTTTTACTGGCTATCGGCCGATTATTGAACGCTGCCTGGATCCAACGACAAGGAGACAAAAATGAAAGCCGTCATATACACGAAATTCGGCCCGCCCGACGTTCTAAAAGTTACAGAAATCGAAAAGCCAACGCCCAAAGACAATGAGGTGCTGGTAAAAGTGTCCACGACAACTGTCACAGCAGGGGACAGCAGAATGAGAAGCCTCAACGTTCCCTTATCCTACTGGCTCCTTGCCCGCATTGCGCTCGGCGTCAGGAAACCTAAAAAGCCCATTTTGGGAATGGAGTTGGCCGGGGAAATTGAGTCAGTTGGCAAAGATGTAACGCGGTTCAAGCCAGGAGATAAGGTGTTTGCATCTGTATTTGAACATGGTTTCGGCAGCTATGTCGAATATAGATGTCTGCCCGAAGATGGCTTGCTAACCATCAAACCAGACAATGTCACCTGCGAAGAAGCTGCAACGCTCCCAATTGGCGGCCGTACTGCCTTATATTTTCTTCGGGCAGCCAATATCCAGCCCGGTCAAAAAGTCGTCATCTATGGCGCATCGGGTAGTGTTGGGTCCTTCGCGGTACAGCTTGCCAAATATTATGGGGCTGAAGTCATCGGCGTATGCAGCACCGCAAACGTGGAACTGGTGAAGTCTCTAGGGGCTGATAGAGTTATAGATTACACCCAAGAAGATTTTACCAAGACAGGAGAGCGTTACGACGTTATCTTTGACACCGTTGGCAAGGCTCCGTATTCAGGTTGTATTCGGGCATTAAAGGAAGAAGGAGCCTATCTTCAGGCAGTTGGCGCACCGGGAATCAGCTTACAAATGATGGTGATGTCAGTGATTAGCAAGAAGAGGCTCATCGGCAGTGGAGCGCCGCCAGATGTGGATGATCTAGTCTTTCTCAAAGAGCTGGTTGAGATGGGAAAGCTAAAACCGATTATAGATAGATGCTACCCCCTGGAGCAAATTATTGACGCTCACAGGTATGTGGATATGGGCCACAAAAGGGGGAATGTTATTATCCATGTAGGGTGATTGGTAATTGGTAATTGGTAATTGGTGATTGCATGGTCTTTTAATTTTTACCGACGACGGCCGAAAATGCGAAGCAGCAGCAGGAACAGGTTCACGAAATCCAGGTAGAGGCGCAGCGCACCCAGGATTCCAATTTTGCTGACGGCCGTTGCCTCATTCTGCATAATTGCCCCCATCGTCATCGTTTTGATCCGTTGGGTATCATAGACAGTGAGGCCGAGGAAGATGGCGATGCCAACGTAGGTCAAAATCCACTGCAAAGCGGTGCTGGCAATAAAGAAATTAGCCACCGAACCGATGAGAAAACCAACCAGCCCTAAAATTAAAATTGGCCCCCACTTTGTCAGGTCTTGCTTGGTTGTGTAGCCAAGAATGGACATGAAGGCAAAGAGAGCGGCCGTTACACCAAAGGTGAGAAAGATACTGCTGCCAGTATAGGCCAGAAAGACAATTGCAAGCGTTGCCCCATTCAAAGCGGCGTAGCCAAAGAACAACGCCAGCGCCGCCCCAGGTGATAGTTTGGCAACTGCGGCCGTTACCGCGATCACTAAAACAAATTCACCTATCAACAGGCCAAAAAAGACAACGGTATTGCCAAAGATAAAGTTCAGTGCCGCCTCACTGGTCGAAACATACAAGGCGACGATGGTTGTAACTGCCAGTCCCAGAGCCATCCAGAGGTAAACCCGCTGCATGGCAGCAATGAACGTCTCCTGTACCCTGGCCTGTGAAACTGCTAAAGGGATATTGGGTTCAAAATTCTGTCTCATAACTTTCTCCTCTGAAAATAAATCTCACGCAAAGACGCAAAGAGCGCAAAGGGTTGATGTTTTCATTCATGGTGGTGGGCGGCGCATGTGCGCTTGCCCATATCGTCTCCTAAGAAAACGCCTCACATAAAGGCGCAAGAGCCGCAAATGATAGAAGTTTTTCTACAGTGTGGTTGGCACTTATCTCTAGGTAAATTATAGTAAATCTGGCCTCTAATTTCAATCAGTCTAAATCATCGCCCAACACCAACGCTGCCACCGAAAGCGGCCGACATTTCCTGGTAGATTTCGGCGATACTGGCTTCGTCGCCCAGGTAGAAGTTGCCGTTAGCCCCAACAGCGATTTGGGAGAGAACGTTTTCATCGGCATCAGAACCATAAGCAATGGTAAAGACTGTTGTGTCATTTTGACCGGCAACGTCAATCGCCTGCTGTTGAGTAAACCGGTAGCTGTAGGTGTCCTGTCCGTCTGTCAGAACAACAAGGGCATTGGTCGTGTCCGAAGCGCTTGTGGCACTAATAACGCTGGCTCCATCACCAATCGCATCATATAAGGCAGTGTCGCCCAACGCCTGCAAACCCTTTATGGCTGCAACAACCCGCGCCCTGGCAGGTCCAACCTGCTCATGACTGGCTATGGTATTAAGGGTGTCGGAAAAGGCAATGATGGTAATGTAATCGTCGTCTCCCATCTGGTTGACAAACTGTTCGGCCGCAGTCAGGACATTATCAATCTTTTCCCCCCGCATACTGCCGGAAACATCAAGCAGCATCACCAAATTGACATCCTTTCGGGCTGACTGCCACAAATCCTGAACGGCATAGATCGTCTCCACACTGGGCGGGCTAAAAACGATCTGGGGCTGGTCTAATTCCACTCCATGTGCCTCATCCAAAGGTGCGCCAATCGTGACGGCATCGTTGATCGGCCGTAATCCATTGTTCGCCGCCAACTGTTGGGCATCTACATCCAGGAGATAGTCTCGAAACAGACCGGCAGCTTCCTTGGTTTCCGCGTCCGAACTGCTGTTGATACAGGCCGGGTGTGTGGCGACAAACGTCCCCTCAAAGGGGTAAATCGGCACAATGTCGCCGTTGCCATAGCTGACAACATTGCTTTCATACATCACGGCCGCACCTAAATACTGCACCCCACGTTCGCTCATTGTTCGCCCCAGGGTATCCGTATCGGTGCTGAACCAGGAAACGGCCGCTTCAAACGCACTCACCGACGCCTGGACAATCGGCTGTTCAATATCATCCAGTCCGACTGCCGCCGTCTTAGAGTCGGCCGCCTGGACAATCGCCAGCAGCGTACTGGCTCCACTACCTGATAATCCAGGGTGAGTATGGCCCAACCGGAGACTGTCGCCTAACTCGCCGCCGCTGTAATAGTCCCAGGCCGACGGATCGGCCGCCAAGCTGCCAACATCCAGCCAACCCAACGGCAGCCCCGGCCAGCCAAGCGCTTGCGCTACCGGTCGCCACATGGCAATCACCAAAGGCGACGTTGCGATGCTGCGGCAGTCATTCTGAAAACTACCATTTCCCTTATCGGCCAGAATATTGGCCCACACCTGGTCTTCTGGAACCCACAAATCAGTGGATAAGAACCCATCTACGATGTCGGTCACGGCCTGACCCGACTCATCCAAAGTCAACTGGACATAGACCGGATCACCACCACTGGTTTCAATCTTGGCTTCATTAAATTGGGTTACGGCCGTTTCCAGCCAGGGGCCGAGGCTGGCATTCGCCGCAACATCCACCACCACCGCATTACTGGGTGGCCCATCCCCCCCTAGCCCACAGGCTAACCCGGCCAAAATCAACCCGGCCAGGAGCAGTAGAATACCTTTCTGTTTCTGTAAACGCATCGTATCTCCTAACTATCGTCCGGCCGTAATCAGGGTTAACTCAACAAATCTGTCCTGGCCTTGAATTTCGGGGTCGTCTGTATTCCGATGATCCTCCGGGGGCAGGACAGCCTCAACAATGAAGCGGGCCGGGTCAATGCCCTGAGAAACCAGGTAATCAACCACCGACTGTGCGCGACCTTCAGCCACTTCGATAATGTCTTCCTCAGTATAAGGCGGATCATTCGCAGGCCAAGCGGAAGAGCCTCTCACCCGCAGGAACAGACCCACGCTCTGACTCAGCGTTGGAACCACACAGTTATCGAGGATACGGCGCGATTCCAGGGTCAGTTCGGTAGATTCAGGCAAAAAGGTGAACGTCCGGCAGGGCAGCACCGCCAATGTAGCCGCGTCGCTGGTTGAAACGCCGGTCAGGTCTAGTTGGGCTGAAATGGAAAAGGTGTCGTTTACCGGCTTGCCGTTGGGCTGCAAAGCAGGCTTTTCTGCCGCCAGCAGCACAAAGCTGGGGTTAACAAGATCATTGACATCATCTGAGGCAACAGTGACATCTGAAGCCGCCCATACCCGGCGAGCAATCTCCAAACGGCTGATAATCGGCCGAGTATCTCGCATCACAAAAGCATTATCACCCAAATCAGCCTGGGCTACGCTTTCGAGCCACAATTCAAGACTCTCAGTCGCTGTGATGGTAGACATGAAGCTCCAATCGTTATGACCCCAATCGGCAATCTGCTGTGCGGCCGTGTCAAAATTCTCCACCTGGTTTTTAAGCGTTTCAAACCAGGCATCGTGGAACGACTGTACCAGGTCAGGATCATTGCTGATAGACTGGCGGGAGGTCACAACCACGTCAATCACGATTCGCAACTGGTTGGAACTGAGCAAAGGAACGCCCCCGCTATCTTCTGCGCCATAAATGTCCGGTTCCCAGCCGGAGACAACATCAGCCTGTCCGGCATTAAATGCTTCGATCGCCCCAGCCACACTATCTTCAGGCACAAGTGTCACCTCAGAACGAGGGCTGAGTTGGGCAATTGAAAGGGCATAGTAGACAAAATATTCGCCAACACTTCCCCGCGAAAAAGCAATACGCTTGCCTTGCAGTTCATTAATTGTACTGATGTCCCGTCCCCACAACTGGTCTGCACCGGCGCTTTCATCCACGATGGCGGTAATCACGCCGGGACTTTTCAGCGCCACTGAGTCCAGTGTCGTCAACAGACAGTTCCACTGTCCTGCCTCTAACAAGGCAGTACGCTGCTCTTCGGACACATCATAGGCCGGATCATCATCCAATAAGAAGGGAACAATACCCAGGTGGAATCCATGCTCGACATCCTTGCCGGACATTTGCATCTGTTGCAGGGTAAAGTAGCTGCCAAACGCATCGGCTCCGCAGACGTAGGTCGGCAGCCCATCAGAGGCATCATAATTCGGTCCCCATACCGGTTCGGGCGACTTGCCTACAAATTTCGTTGGTGTCGGCGCACCCGGAGCGGTCGTACTTACGGCAACGGCAGTTGACTGATCGTTGTCATTATTACCTAGTAAACTAGAAGCGGCCGAAAACGCCACCGCTCCACAAATAATGAGTACAGCGACTCCAATAATGACAATAAAGATAATCCGGGTTCTATCCATGTTCTGCATGGCAACTCCTTATACTGACATTTAATGAAATTTAGTGATATACCTAAAAAAACGAGACACCATTCACAAGAGCGTAATCGATAGCAAGCAGCCAAACCCAAAAAACCTTCACGTTTTATGCTTTACGCCCACCAGATACACCGAATCCACCACATATTTAACAAACGGACCCACATCTACCGGCCTATACGCAATCTAGCCCAACATAGTTGCGTCAAAATCAGTGTAGCCGAGGTTGCGAAGAACATCCACTGCTGTCTGTCCCGGCAGCACTTCAAACTGAAAACGGCCGTCCTCATCCTTGTCTACAATTAACTCATACGCCTCCGGTAAGACACAATGCTTGCTGCCTTTGACGCCGCCCAACATCTCCTGATAAGCGCCGATGCTGAAGAAGCCTATGTGCAAATCTCGTGTCTCAACCGGCAAATAAAGCGGAGAATGACTCGATTTTGGTGGGTATTGGTCATCACTGTCACAAGTAATCCCCCCCAATTGCACTTGATGGAACGGTTTATCCAAATGATTCAGCGGCAAAACAATGAAATGCTCTCCCAAAGCCCAGCTATCAGGAAAGGAACTCATAATAGAGCCATCAATGATATACCAGGGCAAATCTGAGTTATTGTCTTTGGTAGAGACAATACTGAACAGGTGCGCCCCATGTTCGGACGTTGTATAACGGCCGAACTCCCCTGCAATATCTGGCACAGGAACGTTATAACGGCCGCAAATTTCCTGCATGGTCGTCAGCAGCAGTCGCACAAAGCCATGATAATCAAAATCAAAATCAAGCGTCATTGCCACCGGCATCCCGCCCCCAAAATTAAAGATGCTCAAAGAAGGATGACGCTGTCGCAGCCGCGCAAAAATCTCCATTGGGGGCCGGAGCCACTTCACAAAATCCTCTTCATCTACCAACTGGCTGCCAACCATCGCATGGTACATTTTCAGCGTTAAATTAGGCGCAGCGTGAACGTAATCGGCCGCTTTCCACAAATCTTCCACCGCCAGACCAAACCGGGAATTGTAGAGATTCATCTCTGCCTCATCCTCGTGGTGGCCGTAGCTTTTCTGGCGCAAGCCAACCTCAAAAGGTTTGCCTGATGCGATCAACGGCGGCAGTTCGCTTAAATCTTCAACAACCGGTATCAAATTTGGGTGTTCATCTTTGAAGCGAACAATATTGTCCGCATACCCCATTCCGGCTGTCTTAAAGCCATTGCAAATGACCAGCCGATCATCGGGCAGCAGTCCGCGAGCCTTCATAATACGAGCAATCTCAACGTCAACGGTCGAAGACATCTCGTGATTTGCACCAGCCCCTAACGTTGTCCGAATAACCTCTTCGGCCGCATTGGCCTTAGAAGCGTAGGCATAATAGAACTGCCCCTGGTAGTCGGTTTCGTCAATCACCTCGCCAAACAAGCGGCGCATCTTCTCGATTTGCTGACGAATAATGGGCAGGTAAATAATTTCAAGAGGGCTGGGCAGCGCCTGGTCGAAGCCCTGGTCGTTCCGATCAGGGCTGAGGAGTTGGGTTAACTCCAGGCCGTCCAGGTGAAGTCGGCCGTCGTGGCAGGTAAGATAGTGGTTAAAACGATGGCCGTCTGGAACCGGCATCCCCTGTTCCCAGCCAATAATTGGTCGTGTCAATTTACCCTCCTAGGAATTATCCTCGGCTGCTGAAATCAGCGGCCGAATTTCCCCCCATTATATTCAAATTACCCAATTCCCCAATTAAGAGTAAATACCATTATGCGATTCCTTGAACCTCTCAATACTATCATTATTAGAAAACTTTTATCTTGCCAAGATTACAAATTTTGCCAGAAGAAATAAATATTCGTCTTCAGGCCTGAATATGACCCCTATCACGTTTATTCTGTGACATTTGACACTATTTTTCACTTCCCATTTCTTTTATTCTTTAGGCAGCTTTTTCATGTGTATCCCCTCCGGGTAACACGAACCTGTACATCCAACAGGGTGTGGGAGCAATAAAGTCTTGTCCTCCTTTTCTGTGCAAAGGGTTGGGTGAATCGGCCGGGTTTATGCCAGTATTCCCGGCCGATTTTTTTGTGTGTGCTGAAAAAACCCCTACCTTTGTTTGACATAAAGTATCACCAACAGACGAAAGTACCGTTGACAACAAACGGAGTTCCATATTAAATCGGGTAAGATAATTTACTGCGAGGAAAATATGTTGACTCCACAAACAAAAGGTCGGACTCTAGTCCAAAATGAGGGGTTCCCATTGAATGACGATTCCCTGAGTTTTCGGCAAGCCGTCGTCGAAGATTTGCCATATATTATCGATATGTTGGCAGACGATCCTTTGGGCGCAACACGAGAACGGTTTGAAGTTCCTCTGCCAGACAGCTACTTTACTGCTTTTGAATCAATTTCCAATAACCCAATGATTGAACTGGTTGTGGCAACACTGAACAATGATTGGGTCATTGGCGTTCTACAATTAACCTTTATCCCCAACCTCTCCTATCAGGGTGGTTGGCGGGCTTTAATAGAGGGCGTGCGAATCTCGGCCGACTTCCGTAACAAAGGAATCGGCCAAAAAATGTTTGAATATGCAATCGGCCGTGCCAAAGAGCAAGGCTGTCATATGATTCAGCTAACAATGGACAAAAAGCGGGCCGATGCCTTTCGGTTTTACCAATCGTTGGGCTTCCAGGCTACCCACGAGGGATTGAAACTTCATTTAGAAAAAATTGTCTGACAATTTAAAATCACCCGTAGAGCTTACAAATGGCTAAAAAAAAGGGGATATCAGGTCGTGGACGGTCGCACATTTTTCGGCCGTTTTTGGTGGGAATAAGCTTGTTGGTGGGGATGACCCTGACAGCCGGATTACTTCTGGCGTCCGGCAGTGAAAAAGCGCCAAACCAGGCCATGTCAACAGAAACCAACCAGCCAAACGGTGGTTGGACGACAGTTTTTACTGAGACATTCGAGTCGGGCATATCGGCCGGATGGCAGGTAACAGATACCAACGGCCCCACCAACGGGGACTATTATTGGGCTGCTACTAACGTCACTTCAAGCCAGGGAATGACCAGCGTTTGGGCGACAGGCGGCGGCGCCGATGGCGCACTGCTAACCCCCTTAACTGATGATTATCCCAATAACGCTACCTCCCTCATGGTCTACGGCCCAATTAGTCTAAGCGGCACAACGGCCGTTAGCCTGACCTACGACTACTGGCTGGAAACACAGCCTCTCTCCGACACCTTCGAAACCCTACTCTCAATCAATGGCATCTCCTTCACCCCCCAAGCCGTCTTTAGCGGCACCACACCTAGCTGGCAGTCAACGACCCTTAATCTGAACAGCTATGCCAACCGTTCCCAGGTCTGGCTCGCCTTCAGCTTCCATTCTGACGCCATGACAACCGCCAGAGGGGTCTTTCTCGACAATATCAACCTCGATGTTCAATATGGGGCTATCTCAGGAACGGTTTATCTACCGGTCATTTTTAATCCCCCGGATCCCATTGTCACACCCGCCTGGCTCGAATACTTCAACCTGTTCCGACAAAACAACAATTTGCCCATGCTAAGTGAAAATGCCGACTGGTCAAACGGCGACTGGCTCCATTCCCGTTACATGGTCAAGAACGATTACGTCGGCCACACTGAGTCGTCCGGCAACCCCTGGTATACGCCGGAAGGGTTGGCCGCCGCCCAAAACGGCAATGTCTTTGTCACTAGCTGGCTTAACGCCCCCGATGAAACAGCGATAGATTTCTGGATGGCCGCCCCTTTCCACAACGTTTCCATGATGGACCCTCGATTGGCAACAACCGGCCTCGGCAGTTACCGGGAAAACATTGGCAGTTTCCAAATGGCTGCAACGCTCGATGTCTCTCGCGGCCGAACGAATACCCCGGCCCCTGGAACCTATCCCCTGCCCTACCCAAGAAATGGCGGCCAGACCTGGCTGACTCGCTATAACGGCGGCGAATTCCCTGACCCATTATCACCGTGTCCGGGTTACACGACGCCAACCGGCCCGCCGCTGATCTTGCAGTTAGGAACCGGCAGCATTACCCCTAACGTCACAGCCGCCAGTCTGACAGCCAACGGTACACCCAAATCTATCTGTGTCTACGACGAAACCAACTACGTCAACTCCGATTCAGGCACCCAAAGCAGCGGCCGTATTGTGCTGAATGTTCGAGACGCCATCGTCATCATGCCCCGCGATCCACTCGTGGTCGGCCAGAACTATGCCGCTTCTATCACCGTCAACGGACAAACTATTAACTGGAGTTTCACTGTTACCACGCCCCCCATCCAACAGCCCCTGATGCCGGAAGGGCTTTTGTTTGAATATCGGTAGGATCAGCTACCAATTTTAGCAGTGGAAGGGTTCAGTTATCGGCGGAAACTATACGAAAGGCGCAAACGGTTGCGAGCGCCGTGATAAACGCCCCAAAGTAGATAGAAGGCAATTAAGACCAACCCCAAACGGATTCCCCAAAACTGCAAAAGATAAATTGAAAAAAGCGGTCTGAAAAAGATGGCTCGAAGCACAACGGCAATGGCAAATAATCCAGCCGCAGTCAGGATACCGGCCACACCCCACAACACCCCCCCAATAATGGCTTTAATCGTTCTCGCCAGCGGCCATATCGAGGTTCGCTCAAGCTCATCAGAGATATACAGCGCGGCATAGAAGACGATCCCAACAAACCCAAGACCGACAATACCTGTCACAATTTGAACGACTACCTGCATATGAAACCTCCAATTGGCCGGTTGATCACTTTTGTTCCAAAAAGCGGTAAAAAAAGTTGTGTTCCCCGGTGAGCGTTTTCAGGCGGAGGTGTAGGGGTCGCCCATCGGCCGATTCATAAGCTAACACAACTTTCCGGTCTACTAACTGATCCACCAACGCCCAATAATCTCTGGACACCTCTTCAAGAGGCCGCATCTCGCCTTCGGCCGTTTCCTGGCGGCCTGCTATAAATTTGGTCAGACGCAGCAGGTATTTGTCTGAGGCGTTATCCTGGTTAAGAATTTCGGCCGAAAATACTGCCCGTAAATAATCCCCATCCGGTATCTGCCAGACAAATTGAACGTTGAACGATTCACCAATGTCTAGGACTTGTTCCCTAGATGATGTATAGGCCAAAAAAAACGGCCGCTACCTGTGAGGGCAGCGGCCATTATGAAAATCTCAAATATACCTTTAAGACAAGCGTTAGCGAATTGCCAGTTCCGTTGTCTTGTCAAAGAGGTGCATATGGTCGGCATTGGCGACGAGACTAACGGTATTGCCTACGTTAGGAGCCAATCGGGTATCTACAATGGAGACGAAGTTATTCTTGCCTGAATTAAGATAAAGATGTAATTCGTGACCCAACAACTCGATCACCTCTATTGTCGCTTCAACTGGAGCGGCATCAATTCCAGGAGGCGCAAAGTTGGCCGCATGAATATCTTCCGGCCGAATACCGAGGATTACTTCCTTGCCAATATAGTTGGTATAGGCTGATTTTCGATTCTCAGGAGCATTGATCCTGAAATCACCGGTGTCCAGATATATTTTTCCCTCTTCACCGACCATTGTCGCGTTGAAGAAGTTCATGCTGGGGCTGCCGATAAACCCGGCCACAAAAACATTGTTAGGCTCGTTATATAACCGGCGCGGAGAGTCAATTTGCTGCAAGACACCGTCCTTGATAACCATAATGCGATCCCCCATCGTCATGGCTTCAACCTGGTCATGGGTCACATAAATAAAAGTCGTTCCCAATCGTTTGTGCAGCTTGGAAATCTCGGCACGGGCTGTTACGCGAAGTTTGGCATCCAGATTTGAGAGCGGTTCATCCATCAGGAAGACGGCCGGTTCACGAACAATCGCTCGACCGACTGCGACACGCTGCCGCTGACCACCGGATAATGCTTTTGGTTTACGATCTAGAAGCGTTTCCAGACCCAGGATGTCGGCCGCTTCTTTCACCCGTCTGTCAATTTCAGATTTTGGTGTCTTACGCAGCTTCAGGCCAAAGGCCATATTGTCATACACGGTCATATGAGGGTAAAGGGCATAAGATTGGAAGACCATCGCAATGTCCCGGTCTTTCGGCGGCACATCATTCACAATCCTATCTCCAATCAATATCTCCCCCTCGGTTATCTCTTCCAGCCCAGCCAACATACGCAGGCTGGTAGATTTACCACAGCCTGAAGGCCCTACAAACACGACGAATTCCTTATCAGCAACTTCGATACTCAAATCCGATACGGCCGTGAAATCCCCCCACCGTTTGTAAACATGCCGATAAGTTACACTTGCCACAATGCCACCTCCTCTTCTAAAAGAACGTTCCACATAATAACGAGAAACTCACAGATATTTTTTTGACCTTCCATGACTGCACGGCATCTATGAGAATTACATAAGATT
>JBAPRX010000186.1:0-3137 GCA_049281335.1 Promineifilaceae bacterium (SeqCode) | reverse complement strand
GATTGGAAGGAGAGTTGCAGCAGTTTGAACCGGCAACGGACGTGGAAACGGCCGGTGTTCCATTTGCTTTCTATGAATTGGATAATACGGCCGGGGATATTAAGATTGTTGGGGACATAGATGGGGACTCTCAACCTGATCTGGTTATCGGTGGAAGCCCGGATGAGCCTTTAAGCTGGTATCACTATCCTGACTGGCAGAAGTATCAGATTGCCGTTGCCACGAATGAGTTTACGACGGACGGCGCCTTGGGTGATGTTGACGGAGACGGCGACCTGGATGTCGTTGTGCCGGATGGAACGGATGGCGACAATGTCCTGTGGTTTGAGAATCCACTGCCGGATGGCGACCCGACGGTAGATACTGCCTGGGCGCGTCATGCTATTGGCGGAATTGGCAGTTGGGGTAAGGATATTGAACTGGCGGATTTTGATGGAAACGGCCGTCTTGATGTCGCAACCCGCATTGACACGGCGGCGATGATTTTCTTCCAGATTGGGCCGGATGAATGGGAGCAGTCACGCTTTAGTGATGGTGTGGACACCGGCCATGAGGGGATGATAAGCGGTGATGTGAACAGCGACGGATGGGTTGACATTGTTTTGCATGGGGTCTGGCTTGAGAACCCCGGCGGTGATGCTGCTCGCACCGGCGCGAATTGGAATGAATATCGGATTGGGACGGCTAATCCTGACTTCAAGGCGCTGGTTGTTGACCTGAACCAGGATGGGGTCATGGATGTGCTGTTTTCCAGCTCTGAGAATACGGCCGATGTGGATTGGTGGACACCGAAAGATGGTGATCCCACCGGCACATGGGAGAAACACACCATCATTGCACAGTTGGAGCGGGCGCATACGCTACAAGCGGCCGATATGGACCTGGACGGCGATATAGATGTGGTCGTGGGCCAAATGCACACTTCGGCCGATCAGAAAATTCGGATTTTCTTCAACGATGGCGGCGACGGGCTGAATTGGTCGGAGCAGATTGTTGGAGACGGTGGCTTGCACGATGGCGTTGTGGCCGACATTGGCAATGATTGTGATTATGATATTTATGGAGCGAATTGGACGGGTAATCCACCGGTTCGACTATGGGAGAACCAACTGAACGACAGCGGCCCGCTAGATAGGTGGAATTACAAAGAGATTACGGATAAGCATGAGCAGACTTTTGGCCTGGCTTTTGGCGATGTAGATGGCGATGGTCGGCAGGATATTATTTCGGGCCTTTATTGGTATCACAATCCTGGGGATGATCTGCTGGGCGATTGGGCGCAGCATGATTTCCCGGATGGGATGCACGCTTTCCTGTCGGTTGATGTTGATGGGGATGCAAATGCGGATGTGATTGCCCAGAAAACGGATGGCGACCTGAATCTCTACTGGTTGGAGGCAAGCGATAATGGGGCGGGTGATTGGACGGCCGTTCAGATCGGCAACGTTGAGCAGGCAAGCCATGAACTTGGGGCGCAGGGCTATCGGACGGCGCAGATTGAGGGCGATGACCGGCCTGAAATCTTGATTTCCAGCGGGAACGGGATTTATTATTTCCGTATTCCTGATAACCCGGAGGCGGGAAACTGGCCCCGCGTGCATGTGAACGGCAATCCATCGGATGAGGGTTTTGCTGTCATTGATATGGATGGAGATGGGTTGGCCGACATTGCCGGGACAACGGGTGACTCGAAGCGGGTTGAGTGGTATCGCAATCCGGGAGACGGCAGCGATGAGTGGCAGGCGTTCCCTGTTGGCGATTTTTCGGAAGCGCTGTTTCCGGATCGGACGGAAGCGGCCGATTTGAATGGAGACGGCCGACCGGACATTGTTGTTACCGACGAAACTGGCACTGACGCTGACGCTGAGACGTTCTGGTGGGAGCAGCCAGGTGATCCGACCAGCGCGAACTGGGAAAGACACCTGGTTGTGACACAGGGATCAACCAACAGCATGGATGTGGGCGACGTGGACGGAGATGGTGACATGGATCTGGTCCTGGCAGAGCATCGCGGTTCGCTTCGACTTGCGGTGTGGGTCAACGATGGGAGCGGAAACTTTACCGAGAAGGTTGTTGGAGAAGGGCATGAAAGTCATCTGGGCGGCCGTCTGGTGGATTTAGATGGTGACGGTGACCTGGATATTGTTAGTATTGCCTGGGATGCCCCGAACCAAGTCCATTTGTGGGTAAATGATTCAACTGCTAACAGTTGTCAGCCTTAAGTATTGAGGGATTGTCATCTCGTGAGTGATAAGATTTATTTTATTGACCGGTTTGAGGAAGACGCTGCGCCTGGCCAGGTGGTTGGGAGTGCGACTTCTGATGGGGTTGTTCGAGAGGGATTCGACATTGAAGGAGTGATGAGTGTTGATCATCATGCTCTTCGCATTGAACCATTGACGCAGCCCGGTTGGGGCCGTGCCGGAATCTCTTATGGGCCATTCAAGCGTGAAAATGGCCTGGCTTTTGGGATTCATCTTCTCAATGGACACAATACGTCTCAGACTGGAACGCTTGAACAAAGTTTACTAAAGCGATTGATGCGCTGGGCGGCCGGCAGCCGGTCGGAAAATGAGGCCCGCCACTTTTTGAAGATGATCCGGAGAGGAGATACGAGCCGACAAATTAGCAAACTGCGGAAATGGGTTGATATTAACCGGCAATCCAGCCGCAAAGATTTTTCCCAAATGGATGAGAACTTCGCGGGCGGGTGGTTCCCGGCTCCAAAACCTACCAATCCAACGGAAGCGGGTAACGGCTTTGTCATTCATGCGACCGGGTCTGAAAATGGTGAGTTATGGGCGACTGTGTGTAAGAATCCGTTCCGAATTGTTCGCGGACTGCAAAATATTCCCATTTATTTTGTGACGATTTTGCGAGAACGGGGAGCGGCTTATTACGCGGCGTCTATGGCTGGCGCTCATGGGCTTGGTTCATTTCCGCGTATGCGGCCGTTGGCGATTGATCCGTTTGAAGAAAGCGAGGAGCTATATGCTGTGGCTTCTCAAAGTGTTCTTGGGCAAATCGGTTTTTGGGTGGATACACGTGTCTATGGAACTGAGGTCGCTCAATTGGATTCGTGTAGTCAATGGTATGGCACGGCTGAATCGGCCGATCGACTCGTTGGGCAGGGTTCT
>JBAPRX010000185.1:0-2408 GCA_049281335.1 Promineifilaceae bacterium (SeqCode) | reverse complement strand
TTTCTCTCCTATAAATTGCTATTATATCCTTATAGATTCTTTTCCCACATTTACATTTCCACTACAATCCTCTCATGCACTATGATGAGGTTCTTTCCAGCTTGCGCCAATCGGCCGCAATTAAACTACTTCAAGGCCAAAATGCACCCATGGTTTTGAGTTTTCTGTACGACCAGTTCAAGCTCAAACAACAGACCTCCGTTCCTCACACTCGGTTAAGTGAAAACCTGACTGCTTACCTGGAAGCTTTGACTGAAAGCCATCCGGGAGCTTATAGCGGCACGGCCGTCTATTATCTCCGTTTATGGTGCGATGACGACCATCGTTTTCTTCGCCGCTATTACGAAACCAATAGTGACGATCCTGTCTATGAATTGACGCCTGATACAGAACGGGCTATCGCCTGGGTTGAAGAGTTACAAAAAAGCGACTTTGTCGGCACGGAATCCCGCTTCTTGCGGATTTTTGATCTGCTCCAGGAAATTGTTACCTATAGCACTGAAGATGTAGAAGCCCGACTGGAGCAGTTGGAAAAGGAGAAAGCCCAACTTCAAGCACAGATTGACTCAATCAGGGCGACGGGCGAGATGGAGCATTATTCGCAGACCCAAATCAAGGAACGCTTTTTTGAAGCCAACGACGTGGCTCGACGGCTGCTGGCAGATTTCCGGGAGGTAGAAGAAAATTTCCGCGCCATCGCTCGCCGGGTGCAAGAACAGCAGTTGGCAACCGAAGCTCGCAAAGGAAAAATCGTCCAGCATGTCTTAGAAGCGGACGCGACTTTGAAGGAGTCAGATCAGGGACGCAGTTTTTACACCTTTTGGGAGTTTCTAATTTCAGCGCAACGCCAGGAAGAATTACAGGAATTGTTAACGGCCGTCTACCAACTCCCCGATTTACAACACATCGACCCAGCTCATGGTCACCGCTTGCGCCGATTAAAGCGGAATCTGATTGACGCGGCCGCCAAGATTGTGGAATCTAACCGGCGGTTGGGTGAACAGTTACGCAAAATGCTTGATGAGCAAAATCTGGCCGAAGCAAGGCGGGTGATGGAGTTGGCAACTGAAATTAAACAATCGGCCGTTCAACTCATGACAAAACCGCCCGATGAGGAAACATTCCTATGGGTAGAAACAGATCCCTCAGTTGATATGCCCTTGGAACGGCCGTTATGGACACCCCCAATCACATCCAACTATGCCGACATAGAACCGGAAGTTGCCTTGCTAGACCTGTCTGCGGTTGATTTGAAAGCATTGTTCGACCAGTTTTATGTGGATGAAAGCCGCCTGCACCGGCACATTGCCACCCTTTTGGAACAAAAACCGATGGTGACATTGGGGGAGATTACGGCCGTTTATCCCATCACCCAGGGTTTAGCCGAACTGGTCACCTATTTCGGAATCGCCGCCCGCGATGAAGCCTGCCAGATAAATGGGAACGAGTGGGAGGAAGTAAGGCTTGGCGACAATAGTCAGATCGTTCGTCTTCCTTTGGTGATATATCAAAAATTAGGTAGAGAAAATGTCTGAAGAACCACTTCCATACGCCTCGCTCATTCTCAAATTGCTGCAAGGCGTTGTTTATTATGACGATAAGCAGTGGGAGCAATTGATTAGCTATGCCGCGCCTGTCCGGCGTCATTTTGCGGCTATCGGGTTAGAGTTGCATCTGGATGAGGTGGAGGGGTTTGCTTACCTGACCCAGCCTGATGATGAAGAAACACCGGACACTCTACCCCGCCTGGTTCGTCGAATGCCCCTCACCTATAACGCGACCTTGCTATGCGTGCTGCTGCGCGAAAGTTTGCAGCAGTTCGACGCTCGTTCGCCAGATGAACCGCGTCACATCCTCAACCGCACCCAAATTCAGGAAATGATGCAATTCTTCTTTGCTGAACAAACGGACATGATCCGGCTGGAGCGGCACATTGACAACGCCATCCGGCAGGTGGAAAACATCGGCTTCCTTAAAAAGCTGAACAATGAGAATGAAGAGTTGTATGAAGTTCGACGCATTATTAAAGCCAAAATTTCGGCCGAAACCCTAGCAGAAATCCGCGATCAATTAAGAGCTTATCAAGAGGATTGACCTCACGACTTACCTCAATTGAACCAGATTTCTAGATTTTAGAGTACACTATAATAAAAGCATGGATTATGATTTTTGGAGGATCAAGAAACCAAATGGATCAAACTCAAACGGTACAAATTGCTCAACCTTTTAAAAAAGACATCCAAAAAGCGGTTAAGATTCTAAAAGAAGCTGGTTGTGATGAGGTGTTCTTATTTGGTTCTCTTCTCTCGCAGGACTATCACGAGACCTCGGATATAGACCTGGCTGTTCTAGGCTGTCCTCAAGGCAAATTTTTCTATCTGCTGGGCAGACTTTTGCTGGAATTGGAT
>JBAPRX010000184.1:0-3898 GCA_049281335.1 Promineifilaceae bacterium (SeqCode) | reverse complement strand
CACGCCATTGGCCCCATCATTGGCGTCCATAGAAATACCGGGGCCGGGGGGGCTAATGTCTGGTCTTATCAACTGCTGCAAAGATTAGCCACCCTGGATGAGGACGTTCTGCCAGAGTATTCGCCCCTGCCGGGAGGGGCAGATTTTCATGTTGCCATTCGCCGTACTGTTCGGGTCGGCTTGAATGCTGGAGATGTCCTTGAAGATTTGGGCGTCGTTCCCAATGAGCTCCACCAGATGACAAAAACGGACCTCTTGGAAGACAACCAGGATTTGCTCAACACAGCAGCCCGCACCCTGGTCAACTGGCAAGCCAAACGCCCCCTTGTCCAGGTTCAAGACCAAAGCGGCGATGTAACGGTTACAGTTCCGGAGGGGAGTTCGGCCGATTTCACCCTCAATATCCGCGCCGAGCCATTTCAAGGCGCTCAAAGCGGCACCCAAACCTTTAATCTCACCAACCTCTTAGCCCGGCGAGATGCACTTGCTCTCACGCTGGCAATAAATGTTCAAGATGCGGATGGTGAATCTTTTAATCATTATATTAATTTGAACCCTATTAGCCAGGAGGAAAATTCATGAGCACTTCCTATGATCAAGTTGTTAACGCTCCGTACAGGGGCAAGACATTGTCACAGCTATTGGCTGCCCCGGTTGATGCGCTCAAGGGTGTTTCGGCGGCTGACGCAGCCCATCTAAAAGCTGCTTTTAATATTGAGACGATTGAGGAGATGGGACAAAATAGGCTGTTTCAGCGGGCGGCTGTAATGGTCAACGCCCAGTCACTTACCCACGACAGCGGGCCGCCCCTGGCCTGGAATCAGTTTTTTGCCGATGCACCGATTGACTACTATATCAATCACCCGGCCAGTCGTTTTCGACTCGATTTCGGCCCCGTTTATTATCGCGGGCGGCTGGATGGCAGCGCCAGGGTGCTGGTCGTTGGTCAAGACCCTTCGACAAACGAATTGTTAGCCCACCGGGTATTTATCGGCCGTTCTGGTCAGCGAGTCCAGCGCGTTTTACAAAAACTCGGCGTCACCCGCTCCTATGTCATGCTCAACACTTTCCTCTTCAGTGTCTTCGGACAGTTCGACACCGAATTACGCAATATTTCAAACGAGCCAACCATCGAAAACTACCGCAACGCCTTTCTTGACCACCTCGTCGCTGAAAACTCTATTGAGGCTGTCATTAGCTTCGGCGTGGGCGCTCGACACGCTACTGACCGGTGGCCGAATAACACTAATTTGCCCATTTTCAACGCCACACACCCAGCTGCCAGTGATGCTCAAGTCATTGCTAACTGGAACCAACTGCTGCCCAATATGCAAGCTGTTGTAACGGCCGATGACGATGGCGTTGTGGACCCAACCCCATTTGGCCCTACTTTAACGGACGCAGACCTCATCCCGATTCCATCTTTCGATTTGCCCTTCGGTGTTCCCAACTGGCAGGGAAAAAACGGCGGCCACAGCACACGTAACGGTAACAAGGAAATCATTTGGAGCGCGCCCTGATGGATAGTGGGTATTCACCGGCTTAACCCTATTTAATGCCTGACAAATGTGCGTTATAATCGGTTTACGAGGTAAGTCTGGTGAAATTTCAGTTCTATACTTGCGATGTTTTTACGGAGTCACGCTTTGGTGGTAATCCTTTAGCGGTCATTCCACACGCCGACGGTCTTTCAGACCAGCAGATGCAGCAGATTGCAAGGGAGTTTAACTTTTCGGAGAGTACGTTTGTTTTTCCGCCGACGGTGGGCTATTCAAGAAATATCCGTATTTTCACTCCTGCCAGGGAAGTGCCGTTTGCGGGGCATCCGAATGTGGGAACGGCTTTTGTTCTGGCGGGTATTGGGGCGTTTGGCGAGATTCAGTCGTCATTGTCGGTGACTTTTGAGGAGAAGGCGGGGCTGGTTCCGGTTACTATCCGTGCGGCCGACGGCAAGGTTACATCGTGCGAGTTGGCTGCGCCGCAGCAGCTTACGATTGGGGAAACGGTCCCGGTTGAGTTGGTTGCTTCGGCTCTCTCGCTCTCGGTTGGGGATATTGTGACGGAGACTCACCAGCCGCAGGTGGCTTCTGTAGGGCTGCCTTTTGTGATGACTGAGTTAAAGGATCGTGCTGCGCTTGAACAGGCGCGGGCCAATATGAGCGGGTTTGAGGAAATTGGTCAGGATATACGGCCGTCTCTCTATTTTTACACCAAAGCTGCTGACGACTTTGATCTTCGCGCCCGTATGTTTGCGCCGTTGAGCGGCGTCCCTGAAGACCCGGCAACGGGGAGCGCCAGTTGTGTAATTGCCGGGCTGTTGGCTCATTATGATAGGAGGGCGGACGGCCGTTTTCAGTGGCGGATTGCGCAGGGGGTTGAGATGGGACGGCCGAGTGTGATTCAAGCCCGCGCTGAGAAGGTGGGTGGGATTGTTCAAGCGACGGGCGTTGGTGGCTCTTGTATTATGGTTAGTGAAGGATATATCTGGGTAGATTAATGTTGAGTCGATCTGTTTTTAATATAAAGACTCTTGAGGAGGCTCAAAGAGTTATACGATATAGTTCGGGTGCTTTTATTATCCTGGCTGTGGTTTATGGAATTTCGGGACTTTTACTCTTTTCGGGTAGTTTTTTAGAGGAACCGTTCATTACTACGATTGGGGCGGGAATTCTTGGGACTGTGTTAAGGGTTTCGAAGAGTCGGATTGTTGCTATTCTAATGCTGCTTTTTTCGATCTTCTCGACGCTTCCCCGATTTCTCAATCTCTCAAGCTTTTTCTCCGGCCCTGATTTTCTGATTGCTATTTTGATGGTTTGGGCTTCGGTTAAGGCTGTTGAGGCGACGGTGAAATTGCATCGGTTGTATGGGGATGCAATACTTTAATATTATAGCAGTTATGGGGTACGAATCGGGAGATGTACGAGGATGAATATTATGGGACGGATTGTGATTGCTTGTTATCGGCCGAAACCGGGGTCTGAATTCTCTCCGGTCGTGTTTAAAGTATGAAGATTGCGGCGGCCCAAACCCGGCCCGTTAAGGGGGATATTCGAGCAAATATTGAGACTCACAGGAAGATTATTGAGAAGGCGGTTTCTAGGGGGGCGGATGTTGTTGTTTTTCCAGAGTTGTCGCTGACAGGTTATGAACCGAGGCTGGCGGAGGCGTTGGCGACGACGCAGGATGATGCGCGATTTGAGGTGTTTCAAGCGCTTTCTGATGCTGACGATGTGATTGTTGGCGTTGGAGTTCCCCTGAAGAGCGATCCCCGGCCGACGATTAGTATGGTTATCTTTCAGCCGGGGAGGCCGAGACAGGTCTATTCGAAGGGGTATATTCATGCGGATGAGGGACCGTTTTTTGTAAACGGCCGAAATGCCATGAACACGCTCCCCGGCCATCCCAATATTGCTTTGGCTATCTGTTACGAGATTTCGGTTCCTGAACATGCGGAGGATGCTTTCCATAATGGGGCGGAGATTTATTTTGCCAGTGTTGCCAAGTTTATGAGTGGGATAGATGAATCACTCAGAAGGTTGTCGGAGATTGCCAGAAGGTATTCGATGACGGTTATTATGGTTAATTGTGTTGGGGTGTGTGATGGGGAGGTGTGTGCGGGGATGTCGGCCGTTTGGAATGATAAGGGCGAGTTGCTTGGTCAGTTGGGCGGGAAGGATGAAGGCATTATCTTGTACGATTCCATTTCTCAAGAGGTGGTTGTTCCTTTATAATTGCCGGGTAATCCTTAATTATCTTTCGAACCAGGATGAATTGATCCCAAATGACATATCTAAGAGTGACTTTTTCCTTGCTTCAAGAGACCGGAAGGCGTTATACGGCCGATCGGGGGTCTATGCTGGCGGCGGCGCTGGCTTATTTTACTTTGTTTTCTCTGGCT
>JBAPRX010000183.1:0-3743 GCA_049281335.1 Promineifilaceae bacterium (SeqCode) | reverse complement strand
AACCGAGGCCCAGAGCGGACTTAAGGCCCGCCGCCTGATCCCGATCGCCAGCCTGCTCATTTTAATCGCCTTGTGGTTTATCGGATTGCGCTTTGCCTACGAGTCATTTGAAATCTACCCAACGCCTGACGATCCGCTTGCCGGTCAAAGCCTACCGAGGATCAACGGGGAGGTCAGTTGCCAGCGAGCGTCGTCCCTGCCCAAAGACGACGTGATTTACCTCACATTCCAAAACAAGACGGATCGCGACCTTGCCATCTATTGGGTCAACGATGATGGGGAAGAAATCTACTACAACATTGTTAACCCCGGCGAAAGATGGCTTAGCGGTACATATGTGACCCACGCCTGGTGCTTTCGAGAAGTGGAGACGGGGCTGCCGGTGTTTGCCTATGTGGTCACGGCCGATTCGCCCCAGATCGTCGTCATCCCGCCAGCCCCGGAGTAACGGCCGGCTCTAGAACGGTTTAGCCAATAACGGCCGTCCGGCGATTTCACATTGGGCGCAATGTCGGCCGTTCGAGCATGAAAGGCGATGGATTGCTAAACGCAGCGCCGCTCCCGGATCAGACACTTCTTCTGCCGGGGTTTGCGCGACCTCCGGCGCGGCAGACGGTTCGTAATAAAGGGGCTGTCCTTTATAAGCATTACCCAGGAAAAAAGGCAGCGGCCCGCCTTGCCATTGAGATAGAAGCGACAGGCCCAACAAAACAACCAGCCCTATAATCAGAACGGCCGCTGCTATAAGGCCAACCCCCAAAATAGGGGGGAACGAACGATTTCTTGAACCAGAATCAATTGTGGACATCATAATCCTCCAAATCTACAGGCGGCATCTGGGCCGCAAACCGTTATTGATGTCCACACCATAGCAGGCGCTTATGATTTGAGGATGATTTCACTATGATTTGGCAAAACCGCCGCGTCTTGTTATTTTAAATCCATCTTTAATGGAGGCTCCTCAGACCAGCTACCCACCACCAAAACAAATTAAGGGTGCAAGCAACTTGCATGCACCTCTTATGTATGACAATAATGATATGCCTGAAATTAAGATATTTGTGGAATTTGTCGCAGATTTTTCGTTCCGCGCCTCAACCTTTGCGGCTTTGCGTGAATTATTTTTAGAGCCGTTCCAACAACTTCGCCTTCTGCGCCTCGAACTCCTCCTCCGTAATCACGCCCTTCTCTTTCAACTCGCCCAGCTTCTCCAGGGTGTCAATGACCTGTTTGGAAGAGGCTTTGTCCTTTTCCAACTTGGAAGCCACACTCTTACCCTGCTCAAACGCCTCTTTGTAAGCCTGTTTGGCCCATTCCAGGTCAATATTTAACAAACTCCCGCCCGAACTCATCTGGTTAATCGCCACCTGCCCCAGAGCATAGGTCGTCGCCCCGGAAAGAATAGACATTGAGACGGTACCAAGAATAGAACCAATACCGGGGATAGCTTTAATGGCCGACGCCCCTAACTTGGCGACTGTCGTCCCGGCCAGAGCAGTGATAAAAGATCGGCCGATCCTCGCCGAATATTCCACATCATACAACCGCGCCAGCTCCTCCAACATATCCAACTGCACAAATGTAACAGCCGCCATATCCAAAATCGGCAGCGGAATCAACCCACCTCCCAACGACCACAAAACATGACTGTTTACAATGACATCTGCCTGTTGTTTCTTATCCATAGTAAAATCTCCTTTTCCGTCTACAGTTATGCAAACCAAAAACAGCGCCAATCTAAAGGCATTATCCTATACGGTTTATTACCCTATCGGTTGTACCAAATACCCACATATAGCCACCCCAACACCCACCCTATTCACCAGCCCCTTCGGCCGTCCGTGAATTATACGTGAATTACCAACAAAACCACCCCCTTCTAACTGATACAAAATATCAAAACTCCCAACCGCACCGCCATTCAAACACCATCCATCTCCCACCCACCTCTATAAAATTAACATTCCGACCGCAGTTTGTCGGCCAAACTCTCACAAACTTGCTCACCTTGCCCATCTTGCTCACCTTACTCACCTTAAATTTTTCCCTGCTGGTCAATCACCCACATATGGGGTTCCATATCCGTCCTCCTCAAAAGACGCCTTTCAAACACAGACACCCGGCATCACAAAACTTTTATTCGCACCCACAACCACCTCTGGTTTATTGCTGAGAAATCTAAAAACCGGCTACAATACGGCCGTCTTGGAGGCACATACAAACATGAAAACAATCCCATTTTGGACAGACGGCCTTCATAAGCCCGCCTTCCCCCAACCCCCATCACTGCCCGACGACCTCGATGTCGCCATCGTCGGCGGCGGCTATACCGGCCTAAACGCCGCCCGCACCCTCGCCCAACACGGCGCAGCAGCCGCAATCTTTGAGCAAAATACAATCGGCTGGGGGGCCAGTTCCCGCAACGGCGGCATGGCGACGGTCGGCATCAAAGCCCCTGCTAAAGAGATGGTCAAACGGTATGGATTGGAACGCGGCCGTCAATTCTGGCAGGCCTCCCTGGACGCCATCAACCTCATTGAGCAGTTGGTCAACGAAGAAGGGCTGGACTGCAATTTCTGCCGCAGCGGCCACGTTGCCCTGGCCTTCAAGCCCTCCCATTTTGAGACTATGAAACAATCGGCCGACTGGTACAAAAACACACTCGGCCACGAGATGCGCCTCATTTCCCCGGCCGACCTGCAAAGCGAAATCGGCTCCACTGCCTTCTACGGCGGCCTCTCCGACGACACCAGTTCCGGCCTCCACCCCGCCAAATACGTCTTTGAACTGGCAAAAGCCGTCTCCCGAAAAGGCGTCCCCTTTTATGAGAATACGGCCGTTACTAAAATCGAACGCAATGGCAGCGGCTTCCAACTTCAAACCAGCCAGGGCGTCGTTAAAGCCAGAGAAGTCCTCATCGCCACCAACGGCTACACCGACCGGCTCGTTCCCCGGCTCAAGCCCCGCGTCTTCCCCGTCGGCAGCTACATCATTGTCACCGAACCCCTCTCCCCCGACCTGCAAGACCGTCTCAGCCCCAAACGGCGCATGTTCTACGACACCAAAAACTTTCTCAACTACTTCCGTCTGACGCCAGACGGCCGAATGCTCTTTGGCGGCCGAAACAATCTCAGCACCAACCTCGACCTCCACGAATCGGCCCAGCGCCTCCAGGAACGCATGGTAGAAATCTTCCCCGACCTCCGAGACATTCCCATCACCCACACCTGGAGCGGCCGTTTAGGGTTAACCTTCGACCTGATGCCCCATATCGGCCGAATCGAAGGCATTCACTACGCCCTCGGCTACGGCGGTCACGGCGTCTCCATCGCCACCTACGTTGGCACCGAGGCCGGACTGCTTCTGGCAGGACAAAAGAGCAGCAGCCCCTTCCTGGAGATCCCCCATCCAACCCGCTTCTTCTACCGCAGCCAGCCCTGGTTCCTGCCCTTCGCCGCCATCTACTACCGCATCCTCGACTGGCTCAGCTAAAAATGACACAGATAAAACCGGCCACGAATGAACACAAATTGACACGGATTTCAAGACTTCAATTCGTGATAATTCGTGAAATTCGTGGCTTCTCTTTGAAAAAACCATTGCGACTTACTTAAACCAATGCTGCAACAGATCACATTCAGACGGCCGTCCAAGATAGTTTCGCCTGCCTTGCCCCCGGCCAGCCGTCTCCCACTCGTCATCGGCGTCATTCTCAGCCTCTGGCTGACCATCTATCTCTACGC
>JBAPRX010000182.1:0-6453 GCA_049281335.1 Promineifilaceae bacterium (SeqCode) | reverse complement strand
ATTTATCTATTTTGCAACTCGCACAACCTCAAACGTTAGGTTCTATTGAGCTAGAACCCTCTAGGTGGTCTGTCCATGATGAAAAGCTCTACTCTTTTGACTTCGAAAAACTTCTGGTTACAAACCTTGCTGATCCAACCAGTTTACATACCGACCAAGTAAACATCAATCTGGACCCTGAATTACTATCTCCATCTCCGGCGGAATTTGTTGGGGATACACTCTACATTCTTTCAGAACGAGATGGCCTATTCATTATTGGTGATTTACAGGAAGATATGCCGACGGTTCAACATAATCCTGAATCCTACATCTTTATAGAGGTTTTTGAGATTCAGGATAACTACATCTTCCTGGGTGAGAATTCGTGTGATGTCGAATGTGCTAGCATTCTCTGGATACTAGACGCAAAGGATGGAACGGAACTATCCAGATTAGGGTTGTATCCTCATTATCCTGTTTGGCGTTACCTGGAAATACGAAAGAATATCATCTATGCTCTCGCCGAGGATACGCTACTGGTGATAGACATCTCAGATATTTCTAACCCGATGATTATTAGCGAAGTACCGCTATTAACATAAGGTTGCTTCCATACCCTGGCAACAGTTGGCTACCACGTTTTCCTATTCATTGATTCGGCGCGAGATTTCCCCATGAAAAAACTGTTAAAACCCGCCATTTTGCGATTATTCTAAATGATACAAAGTATCAATTAAATTTTGGGATGCCATTCCAACAAAGATTTTAGATCCCTTCCCACTCCTATAAAATCAAGATGGACAAGACAAAACTCATAAAAATTTGTCCATCTTGTCCATCTCCTTATGTCAAGAATTTTTACTTTCTAACAGTGGACAAGCTTTTCAACAAAACCGAGTTTTTTGTTGTAAGTTCAGAAATTAATCAAGTAAAAGATGCGAAACTAATAAGCAGGGGTCATTCCGAGTGCAACGAGGAATCTTTCTACTTCCGAAGCTCGAAAGATTCCTCCCCTACGGTCGGAATGACACAAGAATAGCTTTTCGCATTTATTACCTGTTCTATTGTTCAAACGACAAGGAAAAATCCGCTTTCTCTCCCTCCCCAACTACCACACACTACATTATTACCTTCCCCACCCAATCAACAAGCCGACCGCAGTTTGGTCGGCCATCAACAAGCTAACCGCAGGTTAGCCATCAACCAATCACCCCACCCTAACGAGAATTCTTATAGAAAAAGTCTGTCACAACCGGATGGATGAACCCATTGCGGAACAACGCTTGCCATTCCCATTGGTCATCCCACGCGCCCCCTTCCTTGTTCGCCAATACCCAATCACTGAACGCAAAAAAGTAAGGTTCGGCGTTTCGCATGTAGGTATATTGGGCAACGAGGAGGTCTTTTTCCACCTGGGGGTCAGGACTGTAGGAGCCGCCTTCCGTGCCAATCATGGGCATAGAGCGGTGGAGTTGAACCCGGATAATCTCATCATACTTTCGGAAAAGCAGAAACCCGTCCGGGTCGTCCAGCCGTCGCAGGCCGTTATAGTTATGAACGGAGAGCCAGGCATGGTTGAGCAGCCCTTCATCCCCATTGTAACGCAGAGCCGCCAGCGCTCCGGCCAGGAAAGAATAATGGTCATATGCCCCACCCGGACTCAACGCGCCAATACCGGGCAAGCCGCCGTTGGCAATGACATCACGGGCCGTCGCCGCCCAGGCAATGGCATATTGGTTTGGATTGGCAAAGCCCTGTGAGTTTTCTTCATTGGCGTTTGGTTCGTTGTATATCTGGAAATAGAAGACCCCCTTGGCCCGATAATGGGCAACCATCTTGCCAATATCGCCGTCATAGGGGGAAATGTTGCTGCGATAGATACGCATCACCGGCATGATCCCGACACTGACCAGCCTGGAGACCAGATAATCATTGTCGCCAATATTGGAGCCTTCGTTTAAGAAAACGACCCATTTCATGTGCATACTGACAACCTGGTTGACAAACCGGTCAACCGCTGCCGGTTCCTGGCTGGTTGTGGGTATCCAGTGAATGCCCCAGCCATTGTCACCGGAGGGTCGGGGGAAAGCCTCGACGGGGATGACCTCATCCGAACTGTAGGAAGCAAGCGGCTTGATTTCAACTGTCGCCGAGCCGGTTGGGGAGGGGAAAGGCGTCACCGATGGGGTTGGCGTCGGAGTGACGGGGGTGTTGGTTGGGATAGGCAGGGGCGTCTCGGTCGCCTCGCGGGTCGAAACGGCCGTTGGCGGGGTCGCTGTTGCAGGCATGAGGGTCGAAACAGGCGTCCAGGTTAGCGGAACGGCCGATCCTGAATCCAGGGCCAGAAAAGCAGCCGGAACACGAGTTGGCAGTTCGGCCGCAACCAACTGACAGCCACTGAAAAAGATGATGATAAAGATGAATATGGCGATATAGCAGAGCCGTTTTCCAACAAAGTGACGCTGTTGGGGATCCCACAACCTTTTTCTCATGCGCTTATTCTGACTTGAGATGTTTGAAGTGACAATGGTCAAAAAGGACTAGCCGGAGACTGGGCGCCAGGCATCAGCGGTACATATCCAAAGATTTCGGCCGAATCAGGTCACTGGCCTTGCCCTGAACGGGCGGCAGGCTCAACCCCCGAATCAGAATAACCGGCGTCGCTTCGGCCGCCTGCCCCATCAGCATACTGGCGGCAGCGGCAATCTCATCGGCCGTTCCTACTTCCGTATGCTCCAGGCGGTAGCCATAGAGGTCACTTTCACCGCGCCGGTCCCACAGGGAAGGCATTCCGGCCACCCCAATGGCAACACCGACCGTCCCCAGCCGAAAAGGACGGCCGTGACTGTCCACAATCAAAACGCCAACATCAGCCCCCAACTGCTCCCGAATGGCCGCGCGTAAACGCGCGGCCGAAGCGTCAGGGTCAATGGGCAGTAGCAAGACAGTCTCTTCCCCGTTCTCCTGTTGGACATTAGAGCGGTCAATGCCGGCGTTGGCACTGGTAAAACCAAGACGGTGTCGAACAACGAGAACTCCTGGCTTCATTCTGGAAATCTCCTCGCTTTCCTGCAAAATGAGTTCCACCAGACGGGGGTCTTTATTGACCTGAACGGCAACTTCACAAGCCCGTTCGCCGGGAACAACGGCCGACAGCTTCACCAGCCGCCCCTCCGCCTTAGAGATGATTTTGTGGGCCAGCGCCAGTAAATCCCCATCTTGCAAGGTGAGGCTGCTGCGCTGGAGGGTGTCAATGAGCAGTTGGGCCACATCGTCCCCCGGTCGAATATCGGGGAGGTCGGGAACGGCCGTTAAAGATACAGTGGTCATAGATTAGTCGCCTGGCAGACCGGTAATCCGAATACCGGCATTTTTTATTCGGTGAATGACATTAATAGCGATTAAAACCGAGGTAAGTTCCTCAACAACGCGGGCATTTTGCAGCGCACCACAGTTAACGCCTCTTAAACCGGCATCCCGGCAAAGCTGGAGGACAATTTGCTTGTCGTCTGCTTTATTTCCACAAACAAGGACGTCACAATCCAGGTCGAAATCAAGATCGAGCAGCAGATGGGCGCCGATATTTTGAAAAGCGGCCACAATCTGGACACCTTCCCCCAACTGTTCCTGGGCTTCTTCAGCAGCCGAAAGGCCGCTGGGCAAACGCCAGGCACGCGCTTTTTTGTCTCCGGTTGGGGCAACAACGGTAATAAGCAGTTTTCCTTGAAGGGCGTCCTTAACTGTGCTCAAGGTTGGCGTTTGAGCCGCGTATGGGACGGAGAGGACAACGATTTCCGCCAGACTGGCAGCCGTCAGATTGTCAGTGCCGCTGATGACAGCGTCGGGCAATTTTTCTTGCAGGTCGGCGGCAGCATTGAACCCTTTTTCCGCATTTCGAGAGCCGATAATAATTTCGTGGCCGGCAGCGGCCCAACGAAACCCCAGGCCAAACCCTTCATCTCCCGTACCGCCTAATATTGCAATTTTCATAGTACCTCTATTTATTAGCGCAGAGACGCAAAGGAGCAAAGACGCGGAGATTTTTTTAATCTAAGGCGATTTGGCAAATTGCCTGGACGATTTGCCAAATCGACCTGCTGTAGTTACCAAACAGTTTAGTCAATCCCTATAATTTCTTTGCGTCTCCGCATCTTTGCGGCATTGCGTTTAAATTTCTTTTCTTAATCTTCCAGTTCTTCATAACGCTGCCAGACGGCCGCAGCGAGTTCGCGGCTTCTGGCGGTAATTTCAGCTTCGTTGAGGGTTAGCAGTTGGCGATTCTGCATCAGAACCTTCCCACCGACAATGGTAGCCGTAACCATACTGCTTTCAAAGCCGAAAAGAATGTGCCAGGGTAAATTGTCCGCTGTCAGTGGGGTAGTAGGATGATAGTCAACAAAGATGATGTCGGCTGCTGCCCCCGGTTCCAAACGGCCGATGGGCAGTTCAGGCCAGAATACGCCTGCCAGGGCCGCATTGTTGTAAACGGCCATTTTGACAATATCCATGCCATTGGCGCGTCGTGGGTCGCGGTAGGCGGCTTTGTGGAGGAAGTAGGCAGCTTTCCATTCGGCCCACATATTATTGCTAAAGCCATCATTTCCCAGACAAACGGGAATACCAAGCCGCAGCATCCCTTCAATATTAGCCGCACCGACAGCATTGTTCATATTGCTTCGGGGTTGGTGCGTGACCCAACTTTCCGTCTCGCGGAGCAGGTTCATTTCGGACGGATCAATATGAACGGCGTGGGCGACGATGCTCTTTGGCCCCAGAATACCGGCACCAGCCAGACGATCAATGACCCGCTTGCCATATTTACGGCGCGAATCGTATTCATCGACCTCGTGTTCGGCCGCATGAATATGAAAGCCGGTATCGAGTCCCTGAACGGCCGAAACACAATCGGCCAGCGTTTCATCTGATAATGTCAGGGAGGCATGAAGGCCAAATGTGCCTCGTAATAGGCGGCCGTCCCTTTCTTGGAGCGAATGGAGATAGCGGACATTTTCGCCGATACCAGCCTTCGCCTGATCGTTGCCGTTGCGGTCTGTGACTTCATAACAAAGCACGGCCCGGACCCCGGCTTCCTCGACGGCGTCGGCAATTTGATCCAATGAACTGTCAATGGCGTTGGGGCTGGCGTGATGGTCTATCAGAGTTGTGGTACCGTGTTTGATGGCGTCCACCAGGCTGACCAGGGCGCTGTATTGGACATCTATGTCCAACAGAGCGCGATCCAGCCGCCACCAGAGTCGTTTCAGAATATCAGGGAAATCTTTGGGAGCCGGGCCAGGGATGGCCATCCCTCTGGCAAATGCCCCGTAGAAATGAGTGTGGGCGCAGATGTTCCCCGGCATAACCAACTGCCCCTCAGCATCTATCGTTAGTACATCAGGGTATTGTGCAATTAGTTCGGCCGTATCACCGAGAGCGGCAATTCGGCCGTCCTCAATGAGAACAGCCCCCGCTTCAACGATGCGGTTTTCTTCTTCCCACGTGACCAAACGGCCGTTGGTAATCAGTTGTGTGTCCATATGCCCGAATTCTAACCTTTGTTAGACTCTATGCAAGGGCATTCAATTCTTAGAAAATACTCATATTTACAGTTGTCTATTTGATTTTTGCGTACCCATCCTTGACACAGAAAGGGCTTGGGATACACTTTAGTAGGCTTTGTCATAGTGAATCATTCTTCCTTTGTGGGAAGATAAGTTGTTTTTAAGGAGACTATAATGGCTAAATTGAATCATGTTAATGATGAGGATTTTGCTGAAGAGGTATTGGAATCCAGCCAACCTGTTTTGGTTGATTTTTGGGCGGAGTGGTGCCACCCCTGCCATATGATTGCGCCGCATGTCGAAGCAATTGCCAATGACTATAAAGGTGTTCTCAAAGTAGCCAAGATGGACGTTGATGAGAACCCAGTGACCCAGGGCCAGTACGGGATCATGAGTATTCCTACCTTGATGCTTTTCAAGGACGGGGAAGTGGTTGAACGGCTGATGGGCGCCCGGCCCAAGGATCAAATCCTGGCTAAGATTTTGCCCCATCTGGATAGACAACAGGCCTAAACGGCCGATTATCATTTACGAACATAAACGCCCGTCCATTTGGACGGGCGTTTTTTGTTGAATTCGGTTGGAACAGATGGCAGCGGCCGTTTTATGATTCGTCGGTTGTGGGTTCGGCCGATTCTTCCGGCGATTTTTCGACCGGCGTAAACTGGTTTGCCAGTTTGGCAAGCTCTTCACTAAGCCAGCTTAACCCTTGCGAAAGACCACTCTTGGTCTTTTGGCCGACATCCCCGGTTTCCACCTTTGATTTGAAGGCGGTGACTTCTTCTTTGGCCTTTTGAGTGGCCGGGCTTTTCTTGATTTCTTTAAAAGCCTTGTCCATTTCGTCGGCAAAAGATTTCATGCCTTCCCGAACCTCACCCTCGAATTTTTGACGCTCCTGGCTGTTCCAGGC
>JBAPRX010000181.1:0-36385 GCA_049281335.1 Promineifilaceae bacterium (SeqCode) | reverse complement strand
GTGCCGATTCGTGAAAATTCGTGGCTCCTTATCTCCCTTGCCAACCTTCCACCTCCCGCTAAAATCTTGTATAATTCTGGCATGGCACAGCAAGTTTCACCTGTACAAAGTAAGAATGCCCTGACCGCTGCGCTTCTGTCCCAATTCAGGAAGCCCCACGAACTGACAAAAATCACGCTTTTATTATTGGTGCTGGCCCATACCCGGATGCGGGCCGGTTTTTCGCTTCATGAACCGCAGCCAGCCAAAGTACCGGACACCAATCGGCCGCAACGCGTCAAACGCAAGAAGGGCTTTTCGATTAAACGGCCGCGCACCCGTTTTCTCTAAAGCTCCGACGAACAATGGCCTTGTGCTGCGTTTTTCTATTCCGTTTATTATGACACAGTGGTTGGATTTAGATGAGGGCGAGACGGCGCGAAGGTAAGATATTAGGGAAATCCAACGTTTCACCACGCCGTCCCGCCCCTACCAAACGGTTGATGTGCTTTCGTAAACGGATATTTCTCGGCCTGCTTTTGCTGATTTTGGCAACGGCCTGTCGGCAAGGGGAATCGGCTACTTCTATTGCCCGCCAGACGGCCGTCCCGTCCCAGACGCCTACGCTTACCCGCCCACCAACATTGACCCCCACGCCGTCACGAACGCCGCTGCCAAGCCGGACGCCAACAGCGACCCCAACAATCACCCCCAGCCCAACCCCGACTGCCCCACCGCTGACTGTTGAAAGCCAGGATTGGCGCGAATCCCGCGTCGGGCCGCCTGTTACGAATGGCAATGCCCCCTGCGGGGTGGTGGACATCCTTGATTTCCCTCTGGACCCGCCGGATGGGACTAACGCTTCTGGCGGGGGTGATTTCGGCCGTTTTCGCTCCCGCTACGACAAGTTTCATGCCGGAGAAGATTGGTGGGGCGTGCGCGGCCGATCCAGCTTTGGCGAACCGGTCTACAGTATCGGTCACGGGCTGGTTACTTATGCGGAACCGGAAGGGTGGAACCGCGACAAAGGCGTTATCATCATCCGGCACACTTTTGCCGATGGCAGCACCGTCCTTTCCTTCTACGGCCACCTTGACCCACCTTCCGTCCTGCTGGAGCCGGGAGACTGCGTGGAACGCGGGGAGCAAATCGGGCAGATCGGGCAACCCCTTTCCTCGCCTCATCTCCATTTTGAGATTCGGACCCAGGCTCCCTACCAGACCCTGACCGGCTACTGGCCGGAGGACCCGACTCTGGTGGGGTGGCTGCCGCCTTCGGCTTTTATCTGGACTCAGCGAAACAGTTCGTTTCCGGGCGTCCAATGGGCTATTCCCAACGCACTCCCCTATACTTTGAACGGCGTTCAATACGTTGGACTTTTCAACAGCGATGCCCTTATCACCATTCAATCGCTGCGGCTAACGGGAAACAGTGTTCTGGACGGCCGTCAATTGTGGCAGCGAGAAAGTGAAGAAGATGTTTACGCGGCTATGTTGGATGACAGTTTGCCCATCCTCTATGCTGCTGATCGTTCCGGCCATATTGAGGCACTCAGTTTGGCGGGTGATGAAACGGACTCGGCTGCTCCTTCCTTACAGGTTTTATGGGAGATTGAATTGGATGTTTTCGGCCGAACCGACCTGCTGCCTTTGCCCGGTGGCGGGTTGCTTGCTGCTATCAGTGACCACCTTTTTGCCATTGATGCGGAGGGGACGCTGTTGTGGGAGACGGATGAATTGGGCGGATCGGTAAGTTGGGCAAGCGTGGATGAGCGTTTGCTTCTTTCGGTTATGGGGGCGGATGGTTTTACAGGAACGGCCGATGCTGCCGGACTGCACATCTGGGATACGCCGGAAGATTGGCCCCATAACAGCATTCCTATTGCCGCCGGGGATCGGGTCTGGCTTTATAACCAGGATGGGTTGTACACATTAAACCTGGAGAGCCAGACGGCCGATTTGCAATACTCGTTTGCTCGTGGGCTGGCTTCGCTGGGCGACGTTATTGGTTTGTCCGACGGTGGGGTTCTGGTGGCCCATGCGGACATCCATGATCGCCGCTTACTGGCTTTCAACGCGGACGGTTCCCTGCGATGGGAAGGCTCTTACGAAGAGGCTATCAGCGGGCCGGTTCAACTTTTGGAGGAAGACGGCCGTTCTTACCTGCTGGCCGAAGACAATGATGGCTCCTCCAAGTTGGTCAGGCTCTATGCTGTTGATATGAGCAATGCGACTTTGTCGGAGCTTTTTGTGGGCGGAACCCGCTCAGATAGTCTGGATGATAGTTGGGCGATAACGGCCGAAGACTCTCTCATTATCAGCATCGGTGGGGGGAATCTGTTACGATTGAATTTGTAAATGGCAAACTCTTTTTAATGTTTTTGTAGATTGCTTAAACCATATTCCGCCACACGAATTACGAATTGCGGCCGATTTCAGATATAATTATGCTCATATGTCGGAGGATATGTTTATGTCTGAAGCAGTTGATCTTTGGGAATGGCCGCAAGCAGAAGAGATATTTATGATCGCCGGATGGAAGCAGTGGGCTGATGCCGGTTCTATCTCATCCGGGCTGCCGCAATACCTGGTACAACAAACCAATGCCCACCAGATTGGCAAAATACGGCCGGATGGCTTCTATCTTTTTCAGATTCCGGGTACCCACGAGTTAGTGCGTCCGACTATTGAGTTTGAAAAAGGCTATCCAAAATCATTGGAAAGCCGGGACAATGTCCTTTACTACACCGGAGATGAGAAGCGCGGCATTGTTTTCTTTATGGGGGAAGAGCCTCATCTTGATGCGGACAGGTATGTTGGCGCCATTTTGAATGCGGCCGAACTGCTCAATGTGAAGCGAATCATCACCTTTGGCGGCGTCTACGGCGAGCTTCCCTACGACAAAGAGCGCATGGTTTCAGCCATTTACAGCCTGCCTTACATGGAGCAGGAAGTCGAAAGTTTCGGCGTTAATGTCTCCGACTATCATGGTGGGGCAAGCATCGGTTCCTATTTATGCAAGCGAGCCGGTGAAAGAAACATGGAATCAATCGGCTTTTACGCTTTCGTCCCCACATACGACTTTTCAAGAGTCTCGGAAATCAGCAACACCATTCGTCTGGAAAATGACTTTGTGGCCTGGTTGGGCGTTATGCGCCGCGTGAATTACATGCTCAAACTCAACCTGGATTTGGGCGACCTGGAAAAACGCAGCGAGAAGCTCATAAAATTAGTGGGTGATAAAGTTGAGGAATTGGACAGCCTGGCCCCACAAATTGGTATACGGGAGTATATGAACCGCCTCTCCGAATCCTTTGAAGAGACACCGTTCTATCCCCTGGATGAGGTTTGGGAAAACGAACTGCGCCGTCTGTTCGACGACGATTAATTCAGGTGACAGGCCAGTGCCTGTCACTTTCGCTTAGTTTTGGGAAATGGGGAGTGTAAACGAAAAGGTGCTGCCGATTCCTACTTTGCTCTCCACCCAAATTCGGCCGTTATGCGCCTCGACTACCAGCTTGCAAAAGGTCAGCCCCAGCCCCGTTCCCCGACGATCTTCCTTACCTTTCCTATCCTTCACTTGAGCGTATTTCTCAAAGATATCGTTCAGTTCCTCTTCGGGAATACCCTCCCCTGTGTCGCGTACCTGAATCACGACATCTGTACCGTTTGGCTGTGCCAGCAGTGAAACAGTTCCACCCGATCCCGTAAATTTGAGCGCATTGTCAATGAGATTGTCCAGAACGCGGTTAATAAAGTTTGCGTCGGCGTAGACAACCGGCGACTCGTCAGCCGGTTCTACAACCAGCGTAACGCTATTGACCTCGCTTTGGACAGCATAAGCTTTTGCACGAGCATTTAGCAAATCGTTCACCATCACAGAAGAGCGATTTAAATCCAGTTGACCGGCCTCCAGGCGGGTCATATCAAGCAGTTGGTTGATAAGGTTAAGCATTCGTTGGATGGAAGAACGGGCATTGCTGATAAACCGATCCTGAAAGCTGGCTTTTTGGGGGTCTTTGAATGATTCGGCCAACATATCAATGCTGAGGTTAATGCCTGTCAAGGGAGAGCGCAGATCGTGGACGATCATATCGGCCAGGTCTGCCCGAAGCGTTTCCGAAGCTTGCAAATTCTGGTAGGCGACCGCCAATTCATCCGTCCGTTCGCCAAGAAGTTTCTCTGCCCGCCTGACAACGATCAACAAGGTAAAGAACAAAGCCCCCAAAGAGACGGCCGCAATAGACAACCCTACGACTCGAGCTTGAACCATTGCCTCTTGATAATTAGAAGCGGCTAGAAATCTTCGTTCAACGACCCTGGAAAGCAAATAGGAGGTCAGCAGTGTCATTAGGGCGGTTACAACCAGCCCAATCGCAAAGTAATACCAGGTCGGCCGAAAATAGCGGATCTGCTCATATTGATTAATCAGCGCGACAAAAGCCAGCAAGGCACTGCCTAACAGCAGTACATGATAGAGCCACCAGCTTAACTGCCAGGTCGGAAACTGGTGCATACTGACCGTTGCCCATGTCAACCAGATGGCAATCAAAGCCATGATGCCATCCACCTGATTCCTTGTCTCACGCCATATTCGTGCAAAACGAATCGCAGCATAAATCCACATGATCAGCGTCAGCCAAAAGACTAATTGAGCATGGAAAGGACTGGCAGCCTCATCAATGGCGGTCAGCCATTCAGGTTTCAGATAAACGACTCCCATAAAGAAAAGACAAAAGACAGCAACGGTCCAGTTGATTGCCCGATAATGTTTTGGTTGTAGGGGAGTAATCGGGCGATCAAATCCGGCCAAGGCAAACAGCAGCCCGCCAACAAAGAGGGTCAGCCAGGCAGCCCAGCGAATTCCGGGATTGAATTCCAGAATTAATGCCCCATTGGTGGTTGTCCCATGAATAAAAAACAAGGCTGCCATTGAGGCAAAAGCAGTCACCAGCAGGCGATGGCGATAGAGGCTCCGTTCGTCTAAGACGGTCGCAAATAAGAGGGCAACAACGGCCGAGGTGAAGGAGAAAAATGTGACGATATAAAAATGGAAAATGGGAACTTCAAAGGTCCCATTTAGTTGGGGCAGGAGCAACAAGACCACCATCAAGAGGGGTGGAAGCAAGATTGCAGTGATAATGATGGCTCGTTTCACGTGTCGGCAGCCGTTTCCTTTGAAGAAGTCAGGCCTTATTGCAGGGTCGATTTTTTAATTTTTAGGGTAACGGCCTGACTTCGAACAGACAGTTACCACCTGGATAAAGGATAACATTCGCCAAGTCAAAAGTCTAGCGGTTTAAACAAATTTTTCACGTTATTCGGGGCTATAGAGATAGTAAATTTGTCCTTGATGAACGTATATATCCCAACAAATAATCCATCATACCCTATAGTAAACCATTGATTATTCGTTGGAACTCAGCTATCAACTTCTTAAACACATTTTCTTTGTACATCTTTTCAAATTTCTCTTGCCATAATTCAAATTGAAGTGCGAACCAAGGATAATGATAGGCTAATGGTATGATTTTCTCGACAGTCTCGTGATAGTATTTCTTTTGTTTTTCTCGACTAGGATGCGTATCAAGCCTTTGAACATTGCTCAATCTGTCGGCAAGTTTGATAACGATCGCATCTGATGGTGCTTGCTGTAATTGGGTAAAATAATCCTTCCGTGCCTTTTTGCGGTCTGCCTGTTTCTGGTAAGTTAGCCACCTGACAAGGTTTGCTACTTCGGTGCCAAATCTTAACTCGATATCTCCTAGTGAACAGGGTGTATCTTCAACAACGTCATGCAAAATTCCCGCCACAAGCATTTTTTCATCAGTAATAAATAACTTCTGTCCTAAAATTTCAGTTACCTCTAGCAAATGCTCCACATAAGGCTCCCCGTTGGGTCTTGTTTGCTCTCCATGACATTCAAGTGCGAATGCAAAAGCTGAATCCAAAACATTCACCTTTTCCTGAGACAAAGTCTCTTCTAAATCTTTTCTTGCTTCTGGCCAGGTTTTTCATTTGTTGAATATTTTCGGCTCTAGTCGTGGAAGGCGACGTTTATATTCTTTCCAGCTAGGTGAATGAGGATAGGTTGGTGTCCTCGGTTCAATTGGCAGTGTTTCAACTTCCATCAACATAAGGCGGGCATCCAGATGCCTGCCAGCTTCAAGAAAATCATGTCTTACATCTTCAGGTTTTGAATATTTTCTGCCATCTATCACACAACCAATCTGTGTATCGCCTGTTGGAGATTTCACATAGAAAAAATGGATATGATTCAATTCATCACGAAGATAGTCGTTTTTTTTCTGAGAGTTCATATAAAACCTCTTAGCAGAATATTACCGTCTTAGTTCTACAGTAAATTTGGATTTAAGAAACTAATCAAGTAACCAAGCTGAAAGATTCCTCAAGTCGCTTGTTGTGAGTGGGAATGTTGGGTTAATGGATGACGCTCTTTTCGGAATGACATATGGGAGGCCACTCGCATTTTTTACCTAGTTAAAAAATCAAACTGCAAAATGCTGTAGAATCAGGAAGAATCGCTCCCATACTTTAATTTATCAGTCCAGTGCGGCGAGATGCCGGGACAGTTCAGTCAAGCTTTGTAAGTTATGAATGGGTAGAAAATCGTCAATATAGGGCAAAGCGGCCGTCATGCCTTCCACTTGTGGTTCATAAGTAGCCTGACCCAGCAGGGGGTTGAGCCAGATGAGACGGTAGCAACGGTGCTGCAAATAGCGCATTTCTTGTTTGAGCCGGGATGTTTCGCCTCTGTCCCAACCATCGCTGATAATCAGGACGACCGCTCCCCGCCGCAAAACCCGTCGGCTCCAGCGGCGGTTGAAGTCGTACAGGCTGTCTCCAATCCGCGTTCCCCCGGCCCAGTCCCAAACCTGGTGGGCAGCTTCTTCGATGGCGATATCTATGTTCTTGATTTTGAGTTGGGGTGTGATGCGGGTCAGCCGGGTTCCAAAGACAAAACATTCCACGTCTCTAAAGCTGTGGCTGACGCTGTAGAAAAATTGGAGGGTGAGGCGGGAATATTTCTCCATTGAGCCGCTAATATCGGCGAGGAGGACAAACGGCCGTTGTTTCACCTTTCGATCCTGCCAGGCCAACCGCAGCGGCACGCCCCCATATTTAGCGGCCGAACGCAGTACCCGCCGCAAGTACAAACTGCTGCCGTTCTTGTCTGCAACCCGGCGGCGGGTGCGCCGATGAATCATCTCCCACCGCATTTCCCGAATAAGCCGCCGCGTTGTTTCCAACTCTTCCGGCGTCATGGCCCCAAACTGTTTGTTTTGAATCAATTCGGCGGCGCTGTAGCTCCCTGCTTTATCGGCAACGTCTTCTTCCGGGTCGTTCTTGCCTGCTTTTTGAGACATCAGAACCATGAGTGGAACGGCATCAGAGCGGGGTTTGTGGCGGGGCGCTCTCGGCATTTTTTGAGGCTGGCTCGTCGTGTCACCCATGACGACGCGCCAGAAGCGGTTGAAAATCGCGGTAAAAAGGGCCAGGTGCTCGTAGCGTGTCACCAACATGCTGCGGGCTGCGTGGTATACCTGCTCCCTGTTCCCAATGTCCACCAGGGTTAATGAACGGGCAAAGTCCTGGCTTTGTTCTGGTGAAACAGGCAGCCCGGCCTGGCGCAAGAGGCGCGGGAAGAGGAGGATGTTTTCGAGGAAATGGCCGGTTTCGGAGGTCATAAGGACTGTGGGTAATTGGGTAATTTGTATCCCAGTAAAGATAATTACCAATTACTCAGTTACACAGTTACTACTGTTTTCGGTTATTGCGGTACGACTTGCTCTAATATTTGACTGACGGTTTGGCCGCGCAGTTTGTCGACGTCGTCCTGGTATTTCAGAATGATACCGAGTGTGTGATCAATAACGGCCGTGTCCAACACTGTCACCTGCAAATGGCCCAATGCTTCGGCCCAATCGAGCGTTTCGGCGACGCCGGGCAGCTTATATAGCTCCTGCTGGCGGACAGCCTGGATAAAACCAACCACCTGCCCGGCCAGTTGAGCCGATATTGCCGGCACTTTCAACCGCACAATCTCCAACTCTTTCTGGCGCGATGGATAGTCAATCCAGTGATAGACGCAGCGCCGTTTTAAGGCGTCGTGAATTTCGCGGGTGCGGTTGGAGGTGATTATAACGATGGGTTTGTGGGCTGCCCGCAGCGTGCCTATTTCTGGGATGGTGATTTGGAAGTCTGAGAGCAGTTCGAGCAAGAAACTTTCAAATTCTTCGTCGGCCCGATCCAGTTCGTCAATGAGGAGAATGGGGGTTTGATCCTGGCTGTAGCTGATGGCCTGGAGAAGCGGCCGTTTTAACAAAAACTTTTCAGAGAAAATTTCGTCAACGTTTGACTCCTGACCGTTCCCTTGAAAATGGTGGGCCTGAATCTCTAAAAGCTGGCGGGGGTAATTCCATTCATAAACAGCCTGGCTGATGTCCAATCCCTCGTAACATTGAAGGCGGATGAGGGTGGCGTTGAAGGCACGGCTGAGAACTTTGGCAACCTCTGTCTTACCCACTCCCGGTTCGCCTTCCAGAAAAATGGCCTTCCCCATTTTCAGGGCCAGGAAGAGGCTCGTACTCAGTCCAACGTCAGCGATGTAGTCGTTTTCTTCCAGGATAGCTTGTGTTTCTTCGACAGTGTTAAACATGGTGATGTGTTCGCCCATAAAAAGCCGATAAGCGGCTCTCTTGTCCCCTTGCTCGAATTGTAAGGTGACTTGGGCAATTGTCAACTATTGTGGTTTTGATTTCCTGGGGCTATAGTTAAAGGCAGATCATGAAAGATCGGACATGGAGATACGCGGAGGGGCAGAGAGGCGCAGAGAGGTTTTTGGGGGGCCGGTTTTTTGAAGTGAGCGATCAGGTATGTCTGCTGAAGATGATAAGCAACAAACAATTGAATATATTCTGGAGAACGCCCGGACAATTGCCGTCGTGGGCCTTTCCTCAGAGCGGTACAAGGCTGGATATTACGTGCCGGAATATCTCCAGCAAGAGGGCTACCGCATTATTCCGGTGAATCCTAATCTGGACTCAGCGTTGGGAGAGAGGGCTTACCCGGACCTGACGGCCGTTCCCGACCCCATTGACCTCGTCCTCATTTTCCAGCGCAGTGAAAACGTTCCCCCGTTCGTGGACCAGGCCATAGATGTAGGGGCCAGGATGATCTGGATGCAGTTGGGTATTATGAATCAGGGAGCGGCCGAAAAAGCGACAGCGGCCGGATTAAAAGTGGTTCAAAACGCCTGTATGATGGTCGAACACCGTCGCTGGAAATAAATCAGACGGCCGTTACTCAAACGTGAAAGGAACCTCTATAAAACTGCGATTCCTTTGAAGCGGGATGTCTACCCCATCGGGGAAGTCAAATTTTTCTTTCTCGCCAATGTCTATATGGAGGACAACCCACAGGTTGATGGTGGTCAGGTCGGGATCAATTTCGACGACGACGTTACGGTGCAAACCGGCAGGAACCCAGGTCTTGCCAATTACCTCGCCCGGCACTCCGTCCGAATCACTTCGAACTGTTACCCAGGCATCCACATCCACAACGACCAGTGAGACAGTAATGGTATTCTCCGGTGAAAGCGACTGGTCTCGAAAAATCATGTAGTTGCCGGTGTCAATCCGAAAGTCATACGGATTTGGAATTTTTCCCTGAAAGAGCATCGGGCCATCGCCCGCCGGAAAATCAAAGTCCCCAAGGTCTCCCCCGTCTTCATGAATGATGATATGTAAGAGGGGAGAAACGATCGTTGTTAAAATCGGAACCTCTACTTGCTCATTCACGCCATCTTCCAGGGGTGCAAAGCCAATAATATTCCCCGTTTGACCATCCTCATCCCGGTAGATTGCCAGCCAGCCGGGGCCACGACTGACAGCTCGTTCCACAACAATCTTGCTATCAATGATCGGCTGGTTTAAGACAAAGACATCCGGCGGCAGGTCAACCTTAAAAGGAACCATGACCGGTTCCGAATTGGTCACAACCAGTTTGTCAACATCTGGAACCTCAAAGACTGATTCTTCGCCAGCATCCTCGTACAGGGCGGCCAAAAATTCTGGGTACGCTTCCCGCCAGTTTACACTAATGGACAGATTCTCATTGACTCCTGGCTCAACCGGCAAATAACCCATCATCTTGCCCGGTTCGCCGTCCTCATCCTGGTACAGCACCAACCAGCCCGGCCCACTGCTAACGACGCTCGGAATGACGACCAGCCCATCTTCCCCAATTTCCTGGTCTTCTACTGTGATGGCAGGAACCGTTGCCTGTCTATCCACTACAAAGGCCGCTTCCACCGGGCCAGATTCAGAACTGACCGGTTCGTCCGGCCCTGGAAAATCAAAGGTTCCACTTTTCCCGACGTCTTTATGGAGCATCAGGTGGAGGTCTTCGGTGGCTGCCAGCGGGTCAATATGAACCGTGACATCCTCGTTTAGTCCCGCTTCAACGGCCGAATAGCCTAACACCTCGCCGGGCGAACCGTCCTCATCGGCATAGACCACTAACCAGCCCGGTTCGGCCGCTGTCACTTCTTGAATGACTAGCTGCCCGTCATCTTCCAATACCTGATCGGCCACTGAAATCGCCGGAAGGAGTGGTTCTTCTGTTGCGGTTGGGGCTGGGGCAATCGTTGCCGTTGGTTCGGCTGCCACTGCCTCGGTTGGCGTTGCCATGCTGGTCGCTGCGGGGGATGCGGGCGGCGTCTCCTCGACTTCGTTCAGGCGGCAGGCAGCCAGCATTACAAATAACAACACACAAAGAACAAGCCCTATCGGCCGTGTTTTTCTCTTCAACATATTCATCATCAATCACACATTATCCAGACGGTGATTGTAGGCCAACGGCGCCAAAAAAACACGCCCCCAGCTCAATTTCTAATCTCCAACCTTCCCCCATTTGCCTCCCACCACATTCTCTCTCCGTCGGTGACAACCTCAATCGTCCCCAACTCATCGGTCCGCAAAACCACCGCGCCAATATCGGCTGCTCGCTGCAACATATCGGGGTGGGGATATCCAAAAGCGTTGTCTTGCCCCACAGAAATCACGATGACCTGGGGCTGAACGGCCGCCAGAAAAGCCGCTGTGCTGGAGGTGTTTGAGCCGTGATAGCCCGCTTTCAGAACTGTTGATCGGAGCGTTCGGCCGCTTTGCAGCATGGCTTGTTCGGCCATCATCTCCGCATCGCCCGTTAGAAGAACGGAAAAATCCTTGTAAATGAGCCGAAAAGCAACCGAGTTTTCGCTGCTGACTTGGGGATTCAGCACGCCGGGCGGATTCAGCACCTCTAACTGCACCCCATCGCCTAACGAAATCATCTCACCGGCGGAAACGGGCAAAACAGAGGTTCCCTGGGAGGCAGCGGCTGTTCCAAGCGCAGCAAACACGGCCGATCCTGTTGTCTCTCCGTTTGTCAGCAGCCGGTCAACGTGATAATGATCAAATATCTCCGGCAGGCCATTGATGTGGTCTGCCTCAGGGTAGGTTGCCACGACCAGATCAATCTCCCGATCCCAAAACGGCATCTCACGGCCGAGATGTTGGGAGAGGACCGACGGATAACGGCCGCCATCCACCACAATCTGGTGGCCGCTCGGACTTTGGATAAAGATGGCGTCCCCCTGACCAACGTCTAAAAAGGCGATGTGAAGATTCCCATCAGGGCGGCTTACTCCCCAAAACAGGAGCAATATCGCCGCCATGCCACCAACACTCAACGTCACCCACTTCGGAAATGCGCCTTGCAGTCGTTCTAGCGATAACGATGTCTTTTGAGGTCGCTGCCGCACGTACCAGGTCACGGCAAAGATAAGCCCGTAAAACGCCACGACAACCCCAGGAGAAACTTGAACTGAGACGGCAGCGCCCGGAACGGCCGCAAAGAAGCGAACCAGCTCAATGGTATAGGTCAGGAACAACCACGCCACCCAGGCAAGCCCCTGCCCAACAATGGGAAGAACCAGACCCGTCAACACTGCCGCCGCTCCCCAAAGCATGACCCCGGCCTGGGCCGGTAAGATGAAGAGGTTGGCTGCCAGACTGACAAAGGAAAGCTGGTGAAAATAGCCGACGATCAGGGGCAGCGTTAGAAGCTGGGCCGCCAGCGTAACCAGCACGGCTTCGGAAAGGAAGCCCATTAGATATTTTGTCGTTTCCGGGCCGGTAAGGGAGAGCAGCCGGGCCTGTGTCCAGCGGCTGAATGGCTCGGCATAGATCATCAGGCCCAGCGTCGCGGCAAAGCTGAGTTGAAAGCCAATATCCCACAGGATGAAGGGGTCGAGCAGGGTCATTACCCATGCCGCCACAAATAAGGAGGCGGGGGCAAAGGTCGGCCGTCCCATCATTCGCCTGGAAAAGATAAAGAGGGCGCCCATCACGGCTGCTCGGACAACGGCTGCGTCCGCTCCAACCAATATGGTGTAGAGGAAAACGGCCGCCAGCGCTACAAAGCTTGCTCGACGCTGGCCCAACAACGGCCGTCCCAGGCTTACCATCGCGCCGACCAACAAGGCTATGTTGAAGCCCGATATGGCGATGATATGGGTCATGCCGGTGATTCGAAACTGATCGGCCATTTGCGACGACAACCCCTGATCATTCCCCAACAAGATGCCAACCAACAGCGCCGACTGCGGATCGGGCAGCAGTTTCTCAATTGTCGCCTGCGCTCGTGCTTTGAAAGAATAAATGGCCCGGTACAACATACTCCCCTGGTTTTCAGCCAACACGGTCAATTTCGGCCAATCCATCTCGCTGTGGATCCCCTGTCGAGCCAAATAATTCTGATAATCGAAGCTCGAATCGCCGCCAGGCGTCTCAAGATTGCCAATTAATTGAACTTGTGTACCATATCGTACAATCGGAAATCGTGGTATCCTAACTAACGTCAAACCTTTTACAGGTTGTAGTTGCTGACCTGGTGTAATAATGTTTTCTACCGCAACCCGCAACAAGACACTCTGATCACGAACATCCGGCTCGTCAACAACTAACCCCGTCAGAACTACTCCCTGTTGTCCGTTATAATAAGAAATATGTGAATTGTCTATTGTCGGTAAGGCCCATACATAAAAACCGGCAGCCAAGCAAAAAGAAGTTAAATGTACCAGACTCCATCCGTAACGATGGTCAAGGCGACGGTATACCAGAACAGCAATGAGAAGTATTCCAACTCCGACAGCAAACCAAAATGGCTCAGCAATGCCAGAGATTGATCCTATCCATATACCTGCTAACCAGGCTGTCGTAAGAGAGATAATACGCATCGTAAGGTATAATTTATATCATGGTTGATCCAGAAACCGTTACACCGTCTATCCTTTTGGTAGATGACGATGACGGATTATTAAAAGTAGGTGGATTTATTATCCGCCGTGCTGGATATGATGCCAGACCGGTTTCTTCGGCCGAGGAAGCGCTTCAAAGTATCCAACGTCATGGTCTGCCCCACCTGGCAGTCGTTGACATTAGTATGCCGGGGATGAATGGCATTGACTTGTGCCATAAACTCAAGTCACTTGGAGAGCTTCCCATTATTATGCTGACTGCCCAATCTCAAGAGTCAGTCATTGTAAACGCCTTACAAGAATTCGCGGACGATTACATCGTCAAACCGTTCCAGGGCAAAGAGTTAGTGGCCCGCATCAGGCGTGTTTTACGGCGTACCGAGGATTTTGATTACACCTTTAACCACACAACACAGCGCAAGACCCCATTCCAATTCGACTATCGCACCCGCGAAATTAGCGAAGGGAACAAAAAAGTTTCCTTAACCCCCACCGAGGCCAAGCTGCTTTATTACTTGATGAACAATCCAGGCTTCGTTCATAATCAGATATTATTAGACAGCTTATGGCCCACGAAGCATGTCCCCACCGAAAGGCTCAGGGTTCATGTGTCTCGCCTCCGCACCAAACTCCAATCACTTCCTTCCAACAAAGATTATATCCTTACCGAACGAGGCAGAGGTTACTGTTTTCAGGTGCAGTAAAACCTTTTTAGGTCATTGTGTTACAATAGCAATTGTAACGCTTCGACTTTCAAGGGATCAGGCACTTTTGAACTTATTCGTCATACCTGTCACCTCTGTGGTAAAGTGTCTGGTACTTTAACGGTTACTTAACCAACCATGAATAAAGCTGATCATCTTGATATATTTATCAAAACGGATATTTATTTATTCTTACTAAAACCATGTCTATTAAACGTATTCTCGTCATTGATGATAATGCCCACACCTTGCTCCTTGTTCGGAAAGCGCTGCAACAGGCAGGATTTGAGGTAGAAACAACGACCTCGGCCGAAGATGCAATCAGTCATATCCAGGTGAAGGGACTTCCCCATCTCGCCATTGTAGATATCAACATGGCTGGGATGAGCGGCCTGGAGTTTTGTGAAAAGATCCAACAATTCAGTGACTTACCGGTTATTATGCTGACGGCCGTTGAGAAAGAAGAAACCATCGTCCAGGCTATCGAACTATACGCCGAAGATTACATGACCAAGCCTTTCAGTCCGAACGAGTTGGTTGCTCGCGTCGGCCGAGTGCTGCGCCGGCTGGGAGATTTTGCCTACACCCTGGCCCCTGTTACCTTCGTTGACCAAAATCTCCAGGTCAACTTCTCTGAATGTCACGCCTTTGTCGGTGGGGAGCAGGTTTCTCTGACGCCTACGGAAACGAAGCTGCTCTATATCCTGATGCGGAACTCCGGCCAGATTGTTACGGCCGATTTCCTGCTGCGCCGGCTGTGGCCGCGAGAAGCAGCTTTTGAAGACCGTCTGCGCGTCTACGTCCATCGCCTTCGCAAGAAGATAGACCTGGACGACAGCCGCCAGTATATTGTTTCCGAGCGCGGGATCGGCTACCGTTTTCACAGCGCCTAGAAGCAGTGTCAGGCATTTCCAATAACAGAAACATTTCTATTCAGATCATTCAGTGCCAGGCACTTTGCACAGTTCATGCCCGGCGCATCATACAATCAAAACATCGCTATTAAAACCAAGTATCAGGCACTTCTTCCCCAATGAAAGTCATTTCACCGATCAATCAAATCCAACAGGCCCTTTACCTAAAGGATTTTGATCCTGTTGCAGCCCAAATGAAAATGGCCCCCCGACCACGCGCCACTGTGCGAACACCGGAAACGCCCGGTCAGGTACGCCAGGGTGGAGTGCTCATTTTGCTCTATGAGGTCATGGGGCAGTCCCATCTTGTCCTGACCCGACGGCGGGATGACTTGTCCTCCCACGCTGGACAGGTTTCTTTTCCTGGTGGTCGTCGAGAGCCAGGGGAAACGCTGCAAACCACCGCTTTTCGAGAAACCTATGAAGAGATTGGCGTCTACCCCGGCGAACTCGATCTTCTTGGTTATCTTGCCACCATCTACATTCCTCCCACCGACTACGAAGTCCACCCCTTTGTCGCCTGGCACCGAAACGGCCGTCCCCGTTTCATCTCGCAGGAGACAGAAGTCGCCGAAATCCTTGAAGTCCCTCTCAGCCTCCTGCTTGACCCGGCTACCCGCCAGGAAGAACTCTGGGAGATTCGCGGCTTTCAGCTAACCGTCCCCTTCTATCTTGTCGAAGGACACAAGGTATGGGGAGCCACCGCCATGATATTGAGCGAATTCCTCGAACGCCTCAGACAACTTTAACGTTACCTAACTGTCAGGCACACTCTTTTTCTTGATCATCTTGCTCACCTTGCTGATCTTCTATTCACCACCAACCACTGCCACCGGCAGCCGGACCACAAAACTGCTCCCCTGCCCCATGTCACTTTGAACGGTAATTCGGCCGTCGTGGGCCTCAACCAGTTCCTTCACAATCGCCAGACCTAACCCAACGCCCTGCCGTTCTGATGTCCGGCGGCGCGACTTGTCCACCTGATAAAATCGCTCGAATATCCGGCTCAAATCTTCGGGGGAAATGCCCGGCCCTGTATCCTGTACAACCAGTTCAACCATTTGCTCATCATATGGCTTCAACCCAATCGTCACCTGACCGGCTGGCGGGGTGTGGTCAATGGCATTATCCACCAGATTGGTCAGGATTTGAACGAGCCGGTCTCGATCCCCGGAAACGGCCGATACCGGCGCAATTTCCATCGTCAGATGCACCTCTTTTTCCTCGGCCCTTAATATCAAGTTGCGCTGCACTTCCCGAATTAACTGGGCCAAATTCACCGGTTCGCGGTTTAACTGAAGCTGACCCGACTCTATCTTCGCCAGATCAAGCAACTGTTCTACCATCCGACTCATACGCCCGGCCTCATCATGAATGATGCGAACTGCCCGTTCTCGCTGTTCTGTCTTATCGGCCGTTCCGTCCATCAATGCCTGGCTCCAGCCCGTTACCGATGTCAGCGGCGTCTTCAGGTCGTGAGAAACATTGGCGACAAAGTCACGCTGCGCCTCCCGGCTGGCAGCCACCTCGGCCGACATTGTGTTAAAGCTGCTGGCGACGCGCCTGACTTCATCGGGGCCTTGCACGGGTATCTGCTGGTCATAGTCGCCCTGGGCAATGGATTCGGCGGCTGACGCCACTGTTTGCAGCGGGCGGGCGACGGAGCGAGAAATGAGGACCGCCAGGAGCAAGGAAAGCAAAACGGCTACTACTCCGGCCTGGAATAACGGCCGTAGGAATGTGTCACGAAAGACCTGCAAAACACGCGGCTCCGGCCGGGCAAAGATTAACAGCGCCCGGTTCGACCCCTGACCGTTTCCCTGTCCATTGCCTTGACCGCTAATACCTGGAATGGGAACCGCCTGCGAGACAATGAGCCAGCGTGTGCCATCCGGGGCATGATAGCGGCCGGCGGGGAGATTGGCGTCGGTGGTTGAGAAATCTCCTCGTGGCTGGACGATCTGGGCCAGATCAACTCTGCCCCAACCCTCTGGTTGACCTGCGCTGTCATAGAGGATTCGGCCGTTTCCAGCATCCACTACCAGAATCCGAACATCGTAGGTTTCGGCCGCTTCGCTTAATGTCAGCCCTAACCCGGACAGACGTGTGCCCTGCTCTAGTAACTGGTTTAATTCCCGCCGGGTGCTGATGCCGATGGTGCTTAACTGGCGCAGGGTAGGTAAGATCCGTGCTGCTTCTGTCACGGAAACAGCCAGCAACGCTACTGCGACGATCACCAGGATCGTTGCAATGATTACCAGGTAGGAGAGAAGCAGGCGGTTTCGCAGGGAGTTCATTGTCTAAGTGATCGGCAGCAAGTTTTTCAAGAAAAGAAGCCACGAATTTCACGAATTATCACAAATTTTGGCCTTTTATTGGTGTAAATTTGTGGTGATTCGTGACTAGATTTATCTCAGAGAGATTGTTGTCTATTTTAATAATAGCGATAAAACGTGAAAATGCAGTATTGAAATTGTTAGGAGAGTGTAAAGGGGAGGTTAAGAGATAAGGGGCGGTGGCGGTTTGAGACTTTTGTTGTTTTGGGCTGCTTCGGTTGAGGGTTGGGAGAGTGGCTAAACAACAAAAGTCGTCGCCAGGCTATTTGTCAACGACTAGCTTATACCCCATTCCCCAAACTGTCTCAACGGCTAGATTGCTGCCGGTTAGTTTTTCGCGGAGGTGGGCGATGTGGACGTCTACGGTTCGTGTTTCGCCATAGTATTCGTAGCCCCAGACTTTGTCCAATAGCTGTTCGCGGGATAGTACCATGTTGGCGTGGTTCATGAAGGTGAAGAGGAGGTCGAATTCTTTGGTGCGGAAGTCAACGCGCTCCCCGGCAATGGTGACTTCTCTGGCGGCCGTATCTACGGTCACATTCCCCAACTGCGTCACCTGGCTCTGTGACTGTTCCAGGGCTGGCCCTGTCCGGCGTAAGATGGCCCGCACTCGCGCCACTAATTCGCGGGGGTTGAAGGGCTTGGTCAGATAATCATCGGCCCCCAGCTCCAGACCAACGATTTTATCAATGTCGTCGTTCCGGGCTGTCAGCATCAAAATGGGTAGATTGCCATTGGCCCGCACCTGGCGGCAGACTTCCCATCCGTCCGTCTCCGGCAGCATCAGGTCTAAGACCATTAAAGCGGGGGCTTCTGTCTGAATGGTGTCTAATGCCTGTCGGCCGTCTTCGGCCGTGACGACCCGGTATCCTTCCTGCTCCAGATACATTCGGGCCAGGTCTCGGATATTTGCTTCGTCGTCTACGATGAGGATGGTTTCGTCGGCCATCTTACGAAGTAATTCGTAATTGGTAATTGCCTATTAATTACCCAATTACCAATCACCCAATTACCGCTATTGCCTCAATCTCAACCAGAGCGCCGAGGGGGAGGCGGGCGACTTCGACGGTTGTGCGGGCGGGTTGGTTGGCGGTGAAGAATCGGCCGTAGACCTCGTTCATGGCCTTAAAATCGTCAATGTTGTCCAAATATACGGTCGTCTTGACGACATTTTCCAGGCTGCTGCCTGCTGCTTGTAGGACGGCCGTTAAATTTCGTAAAACCTTATCGGTCTGGATAGACACATCATCCCCAACCAACTGACCGGTCTCCTTATCCAGCGCGACCTGACCAGCGGTAAAAAGCAGGTCGCCAATCCGAACGCCCTGGGAATATGGGCCAACAGCCGCAGGGGCGTTTTCGGTTGAAATTATTTCTTTAGTCATTATTACTCCTCAGAAAAGAATTAACGCAAAGACGCAGAGGAAAAATGGTAAGAATGAAATTTTCATTCATCATGTTGAACCTCTGTTCATGTTGTCTCCTTGGAAAAACAACTCGCGCAAAGACGCAAAGGTCTATTGTATTCGTTGAGGATAGCCTCAAAGGTGACAGTCACAGGCATTCTTTGAATGCTTGAAGTGACTGTCACCTGGACAATTACGCTAACTGTTTTTCGTAAATCCGGTATTTCTTGTAGATATGCGCTCCAAATAACTCGATTGTCTGGTTCATCTTGTCATTCGTTTCCAAAATCCAGGATGCTTCCAGCCATTTGTAGCCGTTGGGGGCTGCCCGCTTCGCTGTTTCGTACAGCATCAGCCCATCGACGCCCCGCACCCGATAATCTTCCTTGACGCCAAAGGCGATAACCCGCGCCCGGTTGACTTTGGTCTTGTTGAAGCGTAAGGTGAACAGGACCCGTGCAATGGCGGCGTAGGAGCTTAACAGCGAGGGGCCGGGGTGAAATTGGTGGAGAAGTTGGCTGATGTCGGGCAGGGTAAGGGAGAAGCCGACCGGTTTGCCATCTTTCTCAACCATAAAGGCGATTTGCTCATCCACGATGGGCTTTAATCCTTCGGCCAACCGGTTGATCTCGCCATCGGTCATTGGCACAAAGCCCCAATTTTTGAGCCAGGCGTCGTTATAAACGGCCTTGACGCCTTCGACTTCGTGATCCCAGTCGCTTCTGTTCAACTGCCGGACGGTCAATCCGTAGCGATCTTTGACCTTGTTAATGACCCGCACCAGCTTCTCCGGCACGCCGCCTTCGGCCGCCAGCGCCTCGCCATCCCTGAGCCAGGCATAGAGGTCCATCGCTTTGTGAAAACCGGCCGTTTCCAGAAAGTCCATGTAATAAGGTGGATTGTAGGTCATCAAGATCATTGGGGGATCGTCAAAGCCCTCGATCAAGAGACCGCACTCATCATTGGTGGAAAGGTTAAAGGGGCCAAGAATCCGATCTGTCCCTCGCTCTTTAGCCCAGTCACAGGCCGTTTGCAGCAGGGCAGCGGCGGCTTCCGGGTCGTTCATCACCTCAAAAACCCCGAAATGGGCGACATTTTCTTCGTGGAACTCGTTGTGGCGGTGGTTGAGGATGGCAGCGATTGTACCGACGGGACGGCCGTCTCGGCGAGCAATGAAGTAATCGGCTTCCGCATGTTCAAAAAATGGGTTCTTGTTTTTGTCGAAAAAATCTACCCGCTCAAAATATAAAAAAGGAACCCAGGTCGGATCGTCCTTATATACTGCCCAGGGAACCTTAATAAATTCCTTGAGCTGCTTATCACTGCTTACAAGCTCGATTTCTAAACTCATCCTACCCTCCTACGACCCAAACATTTTTTGTGGTAAAGCCATCATCTGAGGCTCGCCCACCTCCAGATTAAAAACGAGGTTTTTCAACCAATCCTTTCTTCGAGCCTCAATTGCCAACACGATGAACTCCAACAATTTACGGGCGTCGCCGGGGGTCACGGTGGCGCTGACAAGCTGCACCCCTTCCGGCCGCTCGATTGGTTGAAAGTTGGGCTGCTGTTCAATGAGCCGACTGCCGATACTCTGGGCGGTGTTCATAGCGATTTCCCAGGCTGGCACATATAAGGCACGAGGCGACTCCCACAAGCGGCGTGACTCTTTTTCGGCCGATCCGCCTCCTCCTTGCGTCTCCCGGCGAACGATCACGGCTCGGCCGTTAAAGACCCAGAAAGGAACCCACTGATTTCCCGGTGGCTGCCGCCCGTCGGCAACGGCAAAGCGGACGGCCATCTTGACCGGGCCGTTCTGGGCAATGGCAACCATCTCCTGGCAGTGGCCGCAAGCCACCACCACATCATCATTTTCAACGGCCAGCGGCTCGGAGCATGTTGGACAGCGTAGGGCAATGAGCTTCATATCTCGCCTGATAGACCTTACAAATTCCGCAAATTCGTTAAATCCGATAAATCGTTCACATCCACGCCGGACACTTCCTCCAAGATTTTCAGGCCGCTGGAGAGCATTCCACCACCCGATGAACGGTTGGCCAGGGCGGCCTTTTTTGCGCTCTCCTGGAGCTTTTCTATCTCTTCGCCATGCCTGAATCGGGTATATCCGGCGGCGATCAAGGCAATGCCAATGATTAACGGAAGGAGTAACAGCCAGAAACTACTGTCATTACTATCACTATTGGAAACAATCAACCCGCCCAAAATCGTCCCGTTGACGATAATAAAGTTCCCCAAAGCCATCCCGGCGATGAGCATTATTGCCCGGTAAAAGATGTTGCCGGGCGCTTTGCCATATAAGACCTGGCCGTTGGTTCCATCTACTACGACCTGGTAATTACGGCCGCGATACTCATACCGGGCCACCCAGAGCGGAAAGTAGACGATGGATAACTGCTGGCGTAGATAGTGAAATTTTTCGAAGTATTTTTGTTGGAGATGTCTCTTTTTCCGTCCCTGGTAAAGAAAGTGGGACTGGGCCTCGTTTATGGCATCATCACGAGACTCGACCGGTTCGAAGACCATTCCCTCGGAGTGTAAATAATCGGAGTCGTATGGCTCCAGGTCGGATTTGGCGGCTGAAACTTGCTGAACGCCAAATTCGGAGACATCGGCCGCTGCGTCGTTCCAGAGCATTTCCTCCATCACCTCGACTTCGACCGGTTTGGTGGAATCTTTGCCTGACTTGACACGGCCGAAGAGCCACCCGGCAACGAAGGCATGAACGCGCCAGTAGGGGAGATAAACGAGGAAGAGTTCTCGGATTTCGGCCGTCTTTTTCAGATCACGGGCCTTATTTATGCCTGAGAAGAAGCCGGTTACGGCCGACATTGCCCGTTCCCGGTCGATCTTATTGCTGATCTGCCAACGGCGAACACCTCGTTCGCCCTGCACCATTGAGCGCATTTGGCAGTAAGGACAGGTTACGACCCGCGCTCCTTCCGGGACGGGAACGACCCCGTTGCAGTTTGGACAGGTTAACCCTTGTGCGGAACTTTGAACAGCCAACGTTTTCTAAACCTTTGCCGAGATAACTGAAGCGATAATAAAGATGGGGATCGCTACGAGAATGGCGACGATGATATAAGCCAGGACACCCAGGGCCAACCCACCCCCATCTCCCATCTGGTAGCCGGCCAGTGGGATCAACGCGGCGCAACAGTAGACAAGAAAAGCGGCTGCGCCAATGGCAAAGTAAGGGGTTTCCCATTTGGAAGGAAAGATATTGGCAAAAACCCGGCTGGAAACGGCATCCACCAGCGCCGTAAAACGCCGGTCGCCGAAGGTGTATTTGAACTGGTAGATGGGCAGATGAACAAGGGAGACTTCTTTCATCTGGCTCGCTTGAACGCCGTGATTGTCGGCTAACCATTTCAACATGGCATCGTAGGGAACGGTCACTTCCATCGCATCGCCGTCCATGTTATGGTCATATGGTTCCAAATCCCCGGCGGGCAGCACGACCTCTTTTAACTCACTGACGGAAAGGGCTGCCGCCGGTTCCAGCAGCACTTTTTCCTGGCCGTTTTGGGTGACGCGAACGAGCCACATGGGGAAAAACTGGAATATCGGCCGATCAATCTGGGCTTTCTTATCCAGGTCTTTTACGGTCTTGTTGCCAGCCATCCAACGGCGCAGCGCCGCCAGGGCGTCGTTTTCTCTGACCGTTGTTTGCACGGCATAATGAAAAACGGCCCGGCCCTTATCTACAAAATTGGTGGTTCCGCAAAACTCGCAGGTAATAAATTGGGTTCCAGGTTCAACCGGTAAGGGGGCGTTGCACTGGCGACAAAGAATTTGGGCTGCATCGGGTACAGAACTCATGGGTTGTATTTTAACATGCTATCCGCTGGTGCAAAACAACAAAAGCCTCTATCTGGCAGTCTTTACGCTTTGTGATACACTATCTTTCCCGTTGGGTAGACGGAAAACGACCCCACAGATTAAAACAGTAAGGAACTATAGCAGATGATTGATGTAAACCAGCTACGTCGAGGCAGAACATTTCTGCACGATGGCGAGATTTATAAAGTAACGGAATATTCTCACAACAAACCAGGACGGGGCAAAGCCACTATTCGCGTGAATGTGCGGAATGTACGGTCTGGCGCAAATTTGCAGTTGACCTTTACCTCCGGCGACCGGGTGGAAGATATTCGGCTGGACAAACGAACGGTGCAGTATCTCTACAATGACGGCCAGTTTTTTGTTTTCATGGACAATGAAACCTATGAACAGCCTCATGTCTCCCCGACCGTATTTGGTGAAGATGCCCAATGGCTCAAGGAAAACTCCGAATTAGACTTGCTTTTCTATGATCGGGAAGTGATTGACTACAACTTACCAATGACCGTTGACCTGGAAGTAGCCGAAGCCGAAGTAGCCATTGCCGGTGACACCGCAACTGGCGCCACCAAAGATGTTACGACAGAAACCGGAGCCGTCGTTCGCGTCCCCCTCTTTGTGAATGTGGGCGATGTGATTCGGGTCAACACTCAAACAGGCGAATATATTACACGGGCCTAGCAAACATCCGTTATTTGACAGCCACCAGAATCACACAGCTTAAACTTATAGAGGAATTATTTGGCGTTTTTAGCCCTGGTCTTAGTCTGCCAGGATCGCCAGGGCTATAATGCCAACCATCGGGACAAACCCACACAGGATTAAGACAGCCACAATACCGACGCCTATCCACAGCCCCCATTTGGATGCTTCACCGGTTCGGGAGGCTTGTTCCAGCCGCGAAGCCTGGACGATTTCTTGAGGTGCGGGGAGCGCTTCCGCAATTTGGGCTAGTTTCAGGAGATCGCTGAACCAGGCTTGAATTTGCTCCGGCTGAATTTTGAACTCAAACAGTTTCTTGCTGCGGTAGAGCCTGAAAAGAAAGGCGTTGGGGTAAAGATGAAGTTGGTGGAAGAGGAATTTGTTTTCGCCATTAATCAACCGGTTGAAAACGGCCGCTGCCTCCGGTTGAGCAACCAAAGCCTGGCCCCAGGTTTCTTCATGAGCATAGATAACGAGATTTTCCAGTTGGGGATCGGCCGTTGTTAGTGGTTCTCGTTTAAAGGCTCTGCCTATTGCCATCCCTGCTTTACTACGCTCTGCCACGCTTAGTTTTGTCTGTAATGGTGTGCCGACAAATATGCTGAAGGTCGGGCCGCGATAGAAAAGGATGTCTACCTGCCGTCCCTGGTAGGTGCCATGATATTGACGACCGCTTAAAGCGTATGATTTTCCCTCCAATCCCAACGGAGCTATTGCTTCATCTAACCAATGTGTTCGGCGGCTCATTATTCGGTAAGCAAATGCCAGCGCACCACCAATGACAATGAAAAAGAACAGTCCGATCGGCACAATTAGAATCAACAGCGTTGCGGTGTTGTCCAGGTTGGCACTTTGGACAATCCAAAGGGGGACAAAGATCAGCAAGCAGCCCAAAGGAATGACGAAAGCTGCTACAACGATGTAAAGACCTATCCTCCACCAATAATCTCTGGTCCAGGCTCCCAACAATTTACCCATCTTATACCCTCCTGAAGAAATGAGGGGTTAATTATAACGGCTAACTTGCTATAAGGCCGGTAAACCCGCCGGGACCGCTATTGTTGTCGTTGTCATTGTTATTGGTATTGCCGCCACCCCCTGGCCCACTGTTGTTGTCATTTTCGTTATCATTGTCCCCACCGCCAGGCCCGCTGTTGTTGTCGTTGTCGTTATCGTTGTCGTTATTGTTGTCGTTGGTGTTGGTGTTGTCATTATCGTTGTCGTTATTGTTGATGTTGGTATTGTCGTTATTGTTGTCATTGTTGTTGGTGTTGGTGTTACCGCCGCCTGACTCATTGTTGTTATCGTCGTCATCGTTGTTGTTGGTATTGCCGCCGCCGTCGTTGTCGTTGGTATTGGTATTGTCATTGGTGTTACCGGGGCCGCTGTTGTTATTGTCGTCAGTGATGGGGGGCGTTGAGGAAGGGTTTGGCGTTGGGGTACTGGTTGGGGTCGCTGTGGCGGTCGGCGTTGGCGACGGCGTTTCAGTGGCTGTTGGGGTTGGCGTGTTTAAGATTGGCTGGTTGCCGGAGGGCACGGATTCAGGCGTGGTTTGCAGGCCGTCATCCTGTGATGGTCTGGAGATAACCGGCGTGATCGTCGGTTCGGGGGCAGGCTGGTTAACGACTTCTACAATGATCTCTTGGGCTTCGACCTTGTTCAGGTTTGTCCGTCCCTTGATCTGAACCTCAGCTCCAATGTCAGGCGTGCCGTCAATGGTGGTTAAATCGCTGATTTGTACGGGGATACCAGCAACCTGCCAATTGTTATCAGCAATTGCTTCAATTGTCCCGTCCAGAATCACATCGGCCTGTCGGCCGTTTACCAGGAGGGTTCTAATCTCCAAGAGCCGTTCTTCATGGAACTCTTCTCGGAGCCGGTCCTGGACCTGGAGATCGCGAACAAGAGAGAGGCGAATGCCTTCAATGGTCAGTTTTGTGCCATACAGCACATCCCCAGGCAGAGCTGTTCGGGAAGCCAGAAAAGTCCCGCCGCCCATTATCAAAACCAGCATTGTCAGGAATGCCAGTGGATATAAGAGCCGCCGCCAAAAGCCCACTGTCGGCCGATCTGGTTCAGCCCCCCGCTGCAACGCTTCGGCCCGTTCCAGAAAACGCTGCCGTGAATTGGATTGTGCTTGAACGGTATGAGCAACCCGAAGATCAGAAAGCATTCCCGCGACTTCCAGCACAGGCCGCAACGATTCCTCATCACCAGGAAACAGGCTCAAAGCCCGGTCAATTGTCTGACCATTTTCCAATGCTTCTAAACACTGAATGATTTTTTCTTCCAAGTTATCATCCATTGCTGAACCGTTCATCATATGGAACCTTTTGAAGCCATTCGCCGCGATAAGGCAGCTACGGCTCTGGCTTGCAACTGTTTAACAGCCCCCTCGCTCTTACCGATCATCCTGGCTACTTCTTTTATCGGCATTTCATACCCAAAGCGTAAGGCGATAACATCTTGTTGTTCATCGGTTAGTTCGCTAATCGCGTCGTGGAGCGATTCTAATGTTTGTTTCCGTATTGTTTGTTCGGCCGGGCTTGAGACCTCGCTCTCTATCGTCTCCAGCAGGGCTACTTCCTGGCTGCCGCGATATTGTTTGCGGTGATAGTCATTAACAATATGAGAGGCGACGCTGTAGAGCCAGCCGCGCAGTGTTTTTTGGGGCGCCTGACGATCTCTGACGGCGTCTAACAATCGGACAAAAACCTCGCTGGTTAAATCTTCGGCCGTTTCCTGGTTGCCGACTTTAAAAGCAATATAACGAAAGATTGCCGGGTAATATTTATCGTGGGTTTCCGCCAAAGCCTGCGGATCGAGCCGGCGCACGCCTGCCAGCAGAGTCAGCTCATCCTTCACTGCCAGGAGCCTCCCCTGCTTCGACCGCAAAAATTACAGCTTCATTGTCACGATATATCTCCTTTAACAGGGGATCATCGGCCGCATGTCTTAGAAAAGCCTCGTGGTTCAGGTCGGTAAAGACAAACTGCGCCCCAAATCGATCCCGAATAACCTCTCCCGTTTTATCAACGTTCCCTTGGGTAATATCAACCCACTCGTGATAAAGCTCAGAATTGTGGAGTTCCATATACGTCGGATCCAATCCAACGGTATAAATCATCTTTGGGTTGTAAAAAAACAAACGCGGGAAATCGTCCCAATCCGTTTGAAAGACAAAGCTGCCTTCAGGCCCATTGGCCGCCAGCCAACCGGCTGCGTCTGCATACCAATCGGCCGATTTAGAACCGGCGGCTGCATCCCGTGCCGTGTAGATCGTCACTGCTATTGGGAGGGCCAACACAGCGGGTAAGATCAGGAAACCTGCTTTATGCCACCGGGGGCGATCTGCCAACCAATCTTGAAGCGACGGGCTAACGCTCAAGGCTGTGAAAATTAACGTGAAGGCTGGAAAATATTCTACAAAGCGCCGTGATTTAAATAAAAGAAGCCCGAAGAAGACCGTCACGAATAAGAGCGTGAGGGTGGAGAGGTTTATACGCTCTTTTTGCCAACCAAGCCCCAGGACGGACAGTACAAACGCACCCAAAGCAAAGCCGGAATTCTCCACCAACGTCCAGGTGTCGTAGGGATACCATTCATTCCCGACCGGCGTCTCTGCAAAGGAGACCTTGGGAAGCAGGTGATTGAGCGTAAAATGAATGTTTGCCGGGAAATAGGGGTTCACCAGTAATCCCAGCAAGATTCCCGCCACCGGAAAAGCCACTGCCTGCCAGACAAATCTTCTTTCTATCAATACATTTGCGATAAGATAAAGTCCACCTATGACCGGCAAAAGGGGAAATCCGTCGTACAGCCAGACATAGATAAAACCCAGTGGGATTAACGGCCGATATTTGCCAGTTAGCAGCCAATGCAGCCCTAGGACCAGAACCAGAAGGGAGGCTGACTGGGCGCGAGGCATACTCATCCGGTAGAGGAAAGCCTCTGACACGGCGAAGAGGCCGAAGGCCCACAACGCTGCCCATTTCACTCGCTGCGCCCGCAGCAGCCACCAGATTGCCAGAAAAGCCAGGGCGGGCATGACGATGCTGGCTAGTTTCATGCTCTGGGTGAGCGCTTGGCCGCTGTCTACAAGTGGGTCTGTACCGGCAAAGAGGGCCAGATAAACGTGATAGAGCAGGTGATGGTCGTAGAAGTCATTCGCATTGAGAATTGTAAGCGGCAGCCATTTGAAATTCGGCCGCAAGCCTTCCTGGCGAATTAACATACCCATTCGGGCATGATAGTAACCATCCGTACCGACCAGGGCATCGGTTCCATACTGCACAACTGCCAGCAGACCGGCAAACAACGTAAAAAGAACGAGCGCTTGAATAATCGGCCGAACTTTTACGGCCGAAATCAAACCCGCCAATGGTCTTGAACCGGGCGTTGAAATAACTGCCGCCTGTTCGGGCGACATTTCCGAAGGAACGATCATCTCTCGCTCTTTATCAGACAAATCAATCATGCAGTTGTCATTATATAAGTCGATTTTTCATAGGAAAAGTAACGGGGAGCGACAAATTGACGCTTTTAGCCGTTTTCAGCCAGCGTTCTCTCAAGTTCTGCGGCAATATCGAACAGCGCCTGGGATTGAGCGCCTTCTGGTTCCTGGTGGACTATCGGGGAGGCCTGATTAATCCCTTGAGAGATAGCCGGAGCCAATGGAATACGACCCAACAGCGGCGCTTTTTGGAGAAAATCGGCGGTCACGTGGTTGGCACGTCGGAAGATTTCATGACGGCCGCCACAATCGGGGCAGATAAAATAACTCATATTCTCGACAAGGCCCAAAACAGGAACCTTTGCTTTTTTGAACAGTTGGAAGGAACGGCCAGCGTCGAGCAAACTCAAATCCTGGGGGGTGGTCACGATAATAACGCCTGACAAGGGAATCTGTTGGATCAAATCTTCCTGTGGCTGTCCTGACGATGGCGGCATATCAACCAGCAAATAGTCTAACTCGCCCCAAACCACCTCTCGTAAGGTGCTGACGACAATTTGACCCACTGTATCTGGCGGGGGATTGATGGCCTGGGCTTCTCCAATCAGCAGTCCCATTGAGAAAACTTTCAGGCCAAATCGCTCAACCGGTTTAACGGATGAGCCGCTCCCTGGCCGTCGAGCTACAGTGACGTAGCTGTTCCGGCTGTGCTGTCGCTGGTGAACGCCGAGCATTAAGGGGACATTTGGACCGTAGACATCGGCGTCAAAAATGCCGACACGCGCTCCCCGCTTCTGTAAGGCCAGTGCCAGGTTGACTGTGACTGTGGTTTTACCGACTCCACCCTTGCCGCTTGCAACCGGAATTATGTGCTTGATGCCAGATAGACCGTCAATCGCCAATCGCCAACTGCTCCAGATTTATCCCGATCCATCCGTCACCGGCCCAGGTATATTTGTGTCCGGGCCATATTGGTAAACGTTTTGCCAGGGAATATAGTGGCTGACAAAGGTGTCCTGGCGAAGCAGATCGCCACTGGCATTGTACACGGTACGGCCGACAGTCACATCAGCGCCTTCAACTGCCCAGTCCACCTGCTTGATTTCGCCCTGTTCCAACTCATCGTTAAATTCCCAAACATCTGGCTTTGCGGGAACAACATTCTCAATATAGGGACCATCCTTCACAACTTCGCGGCCGAGGCTGGTGCTGTACATTTTGAAGGTCAAGGAGGAGTTGGCTTCGTTGTAATAATTTTCAATCAATAAGTAGTAAGGGGTGTCGTTAATAAATCGGAGATCTACCAGGGGCGAAAAGACGGTCGCGTCCATGCCTGTACCCTCGCCATCGTCGTAGTAGTGAACCTGATAGCCATGCGCCCACCGTTCGACGATGGGATAACCGGCCCAAAATGCGGACTGGAACAGGGTTGTGCTGACCTGGCAAACGCCGCCGCCAACCCCTTCAATCGTCCGTCCGCCGTAGATAATGAGGCCGGTCTCATAGCCTAACTCCTCACTCACTTCGCCCAGATAATGATTAAAGGAAAATTCTTCGCCCGGCGCAATGACAATGCCGTAAAAGTTGCTGGCGGAACGGGAAATGTTGTGTTTGCGCTCGTCTGTTGAGCCATAAAACCAGGTGGTACTTTCGCTGACGAGTTCGGTAATGCCTAATTCTTCGGCCGTTGCGCCTGCATGAACAATCGGCACAACATCCTTGAAAATCAAGGCCATTGAACGGTTGGTCGTTAGCGCCTGCTGGCTGATGGCTTCAACTGTCGCGTCTATATCCAGCGCACGGCCGTTGACGTGCGGTTCTACTAAAACCAGTTCCCGTGTGAAATCATCGAAATAGAAACGGGCGTTTACCGGTTCCCGGCGAAGGGTGGCGGCGTAAGGCTCTAACCAGGTCCGGATGGCATTTTGATCCAGGAATACCTGCGTTTCCGCCTGTCCGGATTCGGCCGTTACCTGCTGTATCCGAATCCACTCCACAAGCGTTTCCTGGGGGATTACGATCCGCTCCAGGTCAACATTTTCCAGAGGCTCTTGCAGGTAAAGGGTCAGCGGGCCGCTGAGTATCTGCTCGATTTGCTCGGCCGCCTGGCTGGTGTCGTGAACCTGGGGCTGTGTTTCATGAACAAGTAGTTGCAGGCGCACTTCGCGTAAGTTCGTAATGGGCGCAATCAAGCGGCTGCGGGTATCGGCCGTATCCAGGCTTCTTCCAACTTCGGGCGGTAAGTAGCTGACGGAGGTGCCGGTAAAATCAAGCGACGCATCGGCCGGAGGGTGGTTAATGTCGGCCGCGACGGCGTTGATGGCCTGATCTAGTTTTGCCTCATCAAAGACCACGACCGGCGCTATTTGACGGCCGTAATACCAGGTGTCGAATTGATCCTGGAGAACGCCGAACAGACCATGTTCCTGACGGCCGATCTCATAAGCCTCATCAATCGTCTGGTTCACATCAAAGGTCAAACCGAGGTCGGCGGGTGAAAAGACCCATTCTCGATCTGTCTTGGCATCCGTAAAAACAATCGAGGCTTCGTGCGGATAGGGGAAAGCTGCTTGCAATGCCTGTTCCGCCTCCGGGCGGGTCATCATGCTCAGATCAATGCCCCATAATGTCACCCCGGTGTAGATGCGGTCAAGATGCTGCTGCCGGTAGCTGTTTAACGTCACAGCCAGCAGAATCGTAATGACGACAACGGCCGTAATCGGCGCAGCAAGGAACCATCCCATATTCCGCATCAGTTGGTGGGAAGGCGTTGTTGGTGGCGGGCTAGGAGCGAATTGTGTTGCTTGCATGGCGATATTATATCAGGTCGTCCTATTTTGACCTGATAAGATGAGGTACAGATTAGCCTGGCCGGGCCTCACTCCATACCCTTTCAAATTCTCCTACAAAAGCCTGGGCAAATGTTGGATCGTAGACGATTAACAAATTTTCGTCGTTGCTGTCATTGGCGCTGTTGGAAAAATTGTAGGAGCCAAATACAACTGTATCCCGATCAATGATGATCACCTTATGGTGCATCACGCGCGGATTGCCATCCTGCCGGACCGGAATCCCTTCGGACAGCATAATCGGATAATAGCTAAAGTCTGTCTCCGAACCAGAGGTTTCAAACACGCCCCGAACAGTGACTCCCTCTTTCGCCCGATTTATCATGGCGTCGCCAATATCTTCAAGAGTAAACGAAAAGGCCATGAAGAGTATTTCCTGGTCGGCATTGTTTATCAGCGCTGCCAGGGTTGGCGCAACGTCGTCTTCAGAGGCAAAATAATTGTCAATTCTGACGCCATTGATCGAGAGGGCTTTGTTGGGCGTATTGTCAGGGGAGGTTGGGCCAAAGGCGCGATCATCGTACATTTCGCTTAACTCGGCCGTATAGTTGGCAGCCAGTTCTGGGGAGTCAAAGCGGACAACATTGTTGTTGTTGCAGTAAACGCCGTTGGTTGTGTAGTTCAAGGAGCCGGTCCAGACATAACGGCCGTCAATGACTATAAACTTATCGTGCATGAGGGCCGAGCGTTTGTCTTCCACAACACTGATCCCATTACGCCGCAGACGGTTGATACTGGAAAGGGAACCATTGTCTTCGTCCGTTATCACCCGAACCACAACGCCGCGCTTCTCCAACTCAATGAGGGCGTTGACCATTGGTTCCGCATCAAAATCAAAAGCAGCCATGTCTACCTGGCTCTGCGCCCGGAGTATATCTTCGGCAATTGTCTCATCCAGTCCGCCGGATCGTGCATCTTCCGGCGGGCAGGTTGGGTTAGTAAAGTAAATTTGATACCAATCACCGGCAGTGCTGACAACAACCGGCTCCTCAACATCGTTTCCAACCCCTAATAAGTCAACGCCCAGGAAATAAGACAGGGCCATTAAAATAAGGACAATAATAACGCCAACAATTCCCAACGGCCCCTTGCTGCTTTTTCCTTTCGCCATCTGTTTATTCTTCCTCGCCATCTATTAGGGCCATCAATGCTTCAAATAGCTGCGTCCTGTCCCCATTCGACGAAGCCAGCCATTGTTCTACGTCTATGGCATTGGGATCGGCCGTATTCTGTAATCCGTCTAAATGTCCCTTCAATGCTTTGAGATGTTCGGCCAATGCTGGTTGATCGCCGCTGGTTATGGCCCTGGTCAGCCGATTTACCTGGCGCATGACCCCGCTGACTCGCTCGGTCTGCGCCTCTAAGATGTTTTCCGCATCTTCGTCGGCCAAGTCGGCCGTTTTATTGACAACTTTCTTCAAATAACTGCTTCCCCAATCTAGCAGCCGTTTGGCCTGTTCATCATTTAGCTCATCCCGCAGGCTGCTATTTTCCACCAGCCGTTCGGCCGCTCTTCTATATCTACGACTAATTTTTCTACTACCGGCCTCTCTACTTTCCACAGACATCTCTCCGTCATTTGCTACCAAACTACGCAGCCTTCGTTTTAGATCGCTAATAAGGCCCATTTTATCCTCCCGGAGCAGTAAATTCCCTGTGCCAGACAATGATCCTCACGCTCCGTTCAACAAATACAGTCTACACCAAAGCGAAACCGCTGACGATTGTTGTTTTCTACAAAAATAATCCTGGTTCGTGATCCCATCCACAAAAATATTGTGGTAAACTCTTAAAAGATGATGCCAGTTATCCAATTACTCATTTCAGAAAGTAATCTAAACAACCAGGAAGCTATTCTCCAATCTCTGGAGAGTGGTTCTCATGGATTTAATGTGGCCTGCGCCAAGTCAGGTGAGTCTTTAGAGTTGTTGTTAGAAAAATACCGGCCTGATCTCATCCTGGTTTCCTCCGGAAAGATCGAAACGGAGGGGGAAGAACCATTCTTTGAGCAGCTAAAGCTGCTGAATTCAACCATTTCCATCGTCGTCATTGGCGAACGGGATACGGCCGCCGACGCTGTCCGGTATATTAGAATGGGCGCTGATGATTATATTCCCCGGTCGCAGCTAAATGCCACTGATTTACCCGCCACAATCGTTGAACTTGTTGAAAAACGGGGAAGAGAGAATAAACAAGTCCGGGGAATGGAAACGCTGGAGCGAATTAGTCTGGGTTTCAATGAGACGCATGACCTAGTTCAATTGTTGGAACTGATTTGCCAGGAAAGCAGCCATCTTTTTAATGTCCGTGGAGCCTTTGTCTGGCTTCTGGAGAACGATGAATTGGTTGGTTTTGCCGGGTACGGCTATCAGAACGAAATGTTTCTTGGAATACGGTTCTCAACTTCCAACCCTCTCCTTCTGGGGGCAAGGGTTATCAGAGAAAAACGGCCGATATTCATCAATGATGCTCAAAATTCGGAAAGCGTTGATCACAGTCTGATTCAAAAGTTCAATGTTCAATCCATTATGGGCGTGCCGCTGATCACAGAAGATCGGGCAATGGGAACCTTGACGCTGGTAGATGATGTTAATTCTTCAAGATTCACCCAGGAAGATATTGATCTGGCCTCGTTATTGAGCAGTCATATCGCTGCCGCAATCAAAAACGCCCGCCTGTATGAAGAAATCTCAGAGCGAGTGAAGGAATCTGGTCGCCGGAGCGAGGAACTCGAAGCTCTGCGGAAGGCCAGCTTTCATCTGACGGCAAATCTGGAATTAAAGCCCCTGCTAGAAGTTATTCTTGAACAGGCAATGCGGTTGATCGATGCAACCGACGTTCATATCTTTCTTTATGACGGCGGTAAACTGCGTTTTGGAGCCGCACTTTGGGGAGACGGCCGTGAGGAATCTCCATTCAAAACAGTCCGCCCGGACGGCCTAACCGCAACCGTCGCCAACAAGGGAGAGGCTATTCTCATTCCAAATGTGAACAACCATCCATTGTTCCAAAGTTGGACCTGGGGTGGTGGTATTGCAGGCTTCCCTTTGAAAATTGGCGGCGAGATATTGGGCGTTATGAACATTGCCTTCGATGCGCCCCATGATTTCGACAACAATGAACAGCGGGTATTAAATCTTTTTGCCGACGAGGCTGCCATCGCAATCAAAAATGCCCGTTTATTTGAAGCAACTCGCCGCCAACTGGAGGAGCTTACTGTCCTTCATAGCATTGCCATCGCCGGGGTGAAGGCAACCGACGAGGACACGTTAATCGGAGAAACGACCCGGATTATTGCAGATACCTTTTATCCCCATAACTTTGGCGTCTTCTTACTGGATGAGTTTAAAGAAAAGCTATCTGCCCACCCATCCTACCGCTCCGGTGTTCAAAAGCTGGTTTCAATCAAGGTAAACGAAGGCGTTGTTGGGCGGGTGGTTGCGACCGGGCTGCCTATCCTGTTAAATGATATTCAGGAGTCTGAAGCGTACATCCAGGGAGACCCGGCAACTCGTTCGGAATTGTGCGTGCCGCTAAAGGTCGGGGACCGCATTATGGGGGTGATAAACGCTGAAAGTGACCAGCTTGCGGCCTTTACCACCAGTGACGAGCGATTATTAACCACCCTGGCCAGCCAGTTAGCGATTGCCCTGGAACGACTGCGGACAGAAGATGCCGAGCGTCTTCAGCGAAAGCGGCTGCAAACTGTTGCCGATCTGGCCCGCGAGATGACCAGTTTGTTGAAGGTTCAAGAACTCTGCTCTATTGTCACCGAACGTCTGCATCGGGAATATGGCTACTTTAATGTCAGTATTTTAGTGGTGGATGAAGGAGCCAGAGAAGTTGTTCTCCAGGGGACTTCTGGAAATTATGCCTCATTTTTGAAGGTGGGCGTTTACCGCCAAAAGTTCGGGGAGGGATTAATTGGAAAGGCTGTGGAAACCGGGCTTCCCCAAATCGTTAATGATACCGGGGAATCGCCCGAATTCTTCGAATTGGAGGGGATGAATATCTCCTCAGAAGCGGCGCTTCCTCTAAAAGTTGGCAATCAGGTAATCGGTGTTCTTAATGTTGACAGTACCCGGTTGAATACGTTCAACTCCGGGGACATTGCTACTTTATTGGCCGTCACTGACCAGCTTGCCATTACCCTGGAGAAAGCCCGCTTGTTTGAAGAGACTAGCAGGCGTTCAGAAGACTTACAATCGGCCCAGGACATCCTTCACGCTCTCAACGCTTACCCAAATGTTGTTAATGCCTTTCCAAATATTGCCAAGGGGTTGAAGGACATTGTAGATTGTGATCGGATCAGTATCGCCCTTTTGGAGGAGGAAAACACCTGGTTTTCAATCTATGCCTTAGACCAGCCGCGAAGCGAGCTTGCTCAGGGTATTCGTATGCCGGTGACGCTGACGGCCTGCGCTACAAATGTCCTTGCCGGACGTCTTCACCTTACCCCGGATTTAGAACAGGAAATAGCATTCCCGGCCGAAAAATCCCTTTATGATGCCGGACACCGCTCCCGCATTAATCTGCCTCTTCACGTTGAAGACCGGGTGATCGGTTCCTTAAATTTAGTCTGGCCTTACCTGAAAGGCTACGACCCCTCCCAATTACCTCTGCTAAGTCAGATTGCCCAGGCAATCGCCCTGGCGGTCGAAAAGACCCGCCTCTTCACTGAGGTTCGTAGTCGGGCCAGAGAGCTGGATTTGTTGAATAAAATTATTGGCGCGGCCGCTTCAGCCCGCACCGGTATAGAGGTCTTACAAATTGGGTGCAAGGAACTGGCGCTCTTTTTTAACGTGCCTCAGGCTGCCCTGGCGTTGTTAGATGAAACCCGAACCTATGAAACGGTTGTCGCCGAATATCTTTCCCCAGGACGGGTTCCGGTTCTGCACGAGCGGATTCCTGTTGCCAACAATATTGCCCTTCAAGAAGTGCTTAGAACCGGTCGGCCGTTAGCGATTGACAACGCTCAAACAGATTCCATTACGGAATCGGTTTGGAATTTGCTGGCGCGACGCGGGACTGTTTCTATGCTTCTGGTCCCTATCGCTATTCGCGGTCGTATTATTGGGACGTTGGGCATTGATGACCTTACACCTCGAACCTTCACCGCTGAAGAGTTGCAGCTTGTTAAAACGGTTGGGGAAGAGTTGGGCCGGGCGCTGGAAACAGCCCGGCTTCATGAACGGCTTCAGGCCCATGCGGCCGAGTTAGAGGAACGTGTCAGCGAGCGAACCAAAGAGCTGGCCGACGCCAACGAACAGCTCAAAGAGTTAGACAGGCTTAAATCCAAATTTGTATCTGATGTCTCTCACGAACTACGAACCCCGGTCGCCAATCTCTGGCTTTACCTCGACCTTTTGGAACGCGGCCGTGTTGAGAGACGCAATCATTATCTGGATGTCTTGAAGAAAGAAACCAAGCGGCTGGAGCAACTTATTGAGAATACACTCAATCTTTCGCGTCTGGATATGACCGATACTCAAACCAGCTTTAAGAACTTAGACTTAAATGAGTTGGTTGACCAGATTATTACTGCCTACAATCCCAGAGCCGATCTCGACAATCTGGTATTCAGCTTCACTCCTGGCGAAAATATTCCTCAAATTTATGGAGCCAAGAACCAGTTGGCCCAGGTTATCAACAATTTGCTGTCCAACGCTTTTAATTACACCACCGAAGGCTTTGTCCACGTCATCACCTATGCCGACGACGGCCAAAATCAGGTCGTTTTAGAGATCATTGATTCCGGTATCGGCATCGACTCCCAGGATTTACCCCACCTCTTTGACCGCTTCTATCGGGGCCAATATACAGGCCAATCTGATATACCGGGAACGGGGTTGGGG
>JBAPRX010000180.1:0-3146 GCA_049281335.1 Promineifilaceae bacterium (SeqCode) | reverse complement strand
GGGGTCGGGGTGTGGGTGGGCGACAGGGGGACTGGTGTTATATCACCGGGGTTTGGAAGCGGGGTATCACTTGGAACTGGTGACAGTTCTTCTGTTGTCTCTGGTTCTGGCTCCTGGCTGGCGGTGGGGACGGCCGTTTCCGTGTCACCCGCGCTATTCCCACTCGATCCAACGCTAAACTGCCCAGAACGGCCGGAACCACCGCCTCCACCACTGCATCCCACAGCCAATAGAAGGGCCAGGCACACCCAAACAAGCAAATGGGCAAAGTTTTTCGCAAAAAATCTATGATTATTGAGACTTAAACGGATTATTGATGGTGAGTTGGTTTTCAATGATTAGTCCATCCTGCATGTCTTCCGAGAACAGGATTGTTACTCCAGATTGTAATGCCGCCGAAACTATCAAACTATCCCAATGTGATAGTGAATATCGTTCACGAAGCTGCGATGCCTTTAGTTGGATAGATTCGGTAATTGGGTTAACTGAGTAACGGGCATAAAAACGACTGATAAATTCTCGTATTTCCGATTCATTCATGACATGGTGCTTTATTATGCCATTTACGACTTCATTGACAATTTGGGTAGAAATCACAATGGCCGCGCTTCTACTCCGAACCAGATCTCTTGCTGTTTTTGCTTTATCAATATCTTGACCAGGAAGGAGTATATACAGCCAAACATTACTATCTACAAGACAAACGTCCACTGATTGTTTCTCAGCGTTCATGCAGTTCTTCTCGCGTGAAGCGAATGGGGTTTGGGATGTCCAGAGGATAATCCATTAAGTATTCCAGGAAATCTGTATATCCTTTATCTTTTGCATCCTTGAGCAAATCCTTATGTGTTTGGGGCTGCTGCGGAGGGGATGTGAGGACAATAACTCGAACTTTCTCATCCTCATTGTGCGTGTTTAATTCACCACGCCTTTCTTTTGGCATGGCGGAAACTATCTCCTTCACAGTTGTCTGAAATTCGATTGCGTTCATATCCATTCTCGCTTTTATTCAATCCCTCCGCGCCTCTGCCTCACAAACTTTGCGGCTTTTGCGCCCTTGCGTGGAAACCTTTCCTAGTCGTCCCCCAACTGCAACACCGCCATAAACGCTTCCTGCGGTACTTCAACATTGCCGATCATCTTCATGCGCTTCTTGCCTTTTTTCTGTTTTTCTAACAGCTTCCGCTTTCGGGATACATCACCACCGTAACATTTTGCCAACACATCCTTCCGCAGCGCCTTGACATTGGCCCGGCTGATGACTTTTTTGCCAACAGCCGCTTGAATTGGCACCTCAAACATCTGGCGCGGGATCAACTTTCGCAGCGCTGTTACCATCTTTTGCCCCCGGTGATAGGAATCATCATCATGGACAATCATCGCCAGGGCATCCACCGGCTGTTTGTTCACCAAAATATCGAGCTTAACCAGATTAGACGGCCGATACCCGATAAACTCATAGTCCATCGAAGCATAGCCTCTGGTCGCGCTCTTCAACTTATCGTAGAAGTCCACCACAATCTCTGCCAGGGGAACCTCAAACTTCAAGATAATGCGGGCCGGAGCCGGATATTCCTGCCCGACCAGAACGCCGCGCCGCTTCATCACCAAATCCAAAATCACGCCATAATATTCATCCGGAGTAAAAATCTGGACGTTCATCCAGGGTTCCCGAACTTCTTCAATCTGGCTGGGGTCTGGTAAATCGGCCGGACTGTCAATGACCACGACCTCGCCGGTATGGGCCATTTCCACTTCGTAACGGACGCTGGGAGCGGTCGCCACAATATCGAGGTCATATTCCCGTTCCAACCGTTCCTGAATAATCTCCATGTGGAACAGTCCCAGGAAGCCACAGCGGAAACCGAAATTCAAAGCATTGGACGTTTCCGGCTCATAAACCAGGGCCGCGTCATTCAACTGCAACTTCTCCAACGCCTCTTTTAGCAGTTGGTAGTCCTCTCCCTCTGTCGGATAAAAACCGGCAAAGACCATCGGCTTGGCCTGTTTATAGCCAGGCAGAGGTGTTTTGGCCGGCTGATCCCGCAAGGTAATGGTATCCCCGACATGGCATTCACGAACGGTCTTCAAGCCCGTTGCAATATAGCCGACCTCCCCAGCCTTTAGCTCTTTGACGGGCTTCATACCCGGCGCGAAGACGCCAATTTCGATGGGTTCGGCCGTTACTTCATTCGACATGACCTTTACCCAATCGCCATCTTGAATTGTCCCCTCAAAGATTCGCACGTAAGCAATGACGCCTTTATAAGAATCATAGTGGGAATCAAAGACCAGTGCCCGCAGCGGCAGCTTCTGGTCGCCGGTCGGCGGCGGTACATGCTTAATCACGGCCTCCAGCACCTTTTCCACATTCTCCCCCGTCTTGGCGCTGATAGGAATCACCTGCTCGGCCGGAATGCCGATCAGATTCTCAACCTCTTCCGATACAATGTCCGGTATCGCCGCCGGTAAATCAATCTTATTCACCACCGGAACCAGTTCCAGGTCGGCATCGAGCGCCAGGTAGAGGTTGGCCAACGTTTGGGCTTCGATGCCCTGCGTCGCGTCTACGACCAGCACGGCCCCTTCACAGCTTTGCAGCGCCCGACTGACCTCATAGGCAAAGTCTACGTGGCCTGGTGTGTCAATGAGGTTCATGAGGTAGGTTTCGCCATCTTCGGCCGTGTATGACATCCGAACGGCCGAAGCCTTGATCGTCACCCCTTTCTCCCGTTCCAGATCCATATCATCCAGCACCTGCTCCTGCATCTCTCGATCCGAGATTGTGCCGGTAATCTGCAACAGCCGGTCTGCTAATGTGGACTTCCCATGATCAATATGGGCAATAATACAAAAATTACGAATCTTATCCTGTTCCATAATCCTCTATTATAACAAACAGTTCCGTCGCAAAGTAGGGGCGGGACAAGCGGGTACGGCCGTTGAATTTCAACGCAGCCTTCCCTCCCGCCTATCTCGCCCCGTTTAATTCCAAAACAAGCTGAATAAGGCAAATTTTTGTGCTAAAATATGATAAATAAGTAGGAAAAGGTACAAAATGAGCGAGCAAATTACCATTACCCTTCCAGACCGAATAGCCAAACGGGTTAGCGAGTGGGCCACATTCAGCCAACAAGATGTAACTG
>JBAPRX010000179.1:0-9933 GCA_049281335.1 Promineifilaceae bacterium (SeqCode) | reverse complement strand
GTTTTGTCATCATAGACCTGCACCCGGTACATACCAACATTCCGTTGATTTGTCTCCGGGTCGCGGGTGATAACCTGCATGAGGGTGATATAACGGCCGCCGTCGTCGGGCCAGCATTGCAAAACGGGTAAATCATTCAGGGAGGCGTCTTCAATATGAACCACTTCCTGACAGACGCCTTTTTTTGTGCGGCTCGGTTTCAGGCCAACTGCCCGCAGTGCGCCCAGCAGTTCGGATGCCCGCCCCATTGCCGCGCCTACCCCTTCCGGCAGCTTCATATCAATCAATTTTGCCAGGTTATGGTGCAGATCTTCCAGGCATTCAACGCCCAGGGCCATTGCCATCCGTTTTTCGGAGCCAAAGAGATTAATGACAACCGGCATCGTCTGGCCTTTGACGTTTTCAAAGAGCAGCGCCTTATTCTCCGCCGGGGCCATTTTACTTATTCGATCCGTGATCTCGGTAATCTCCAAATCACGGCTGACAGGAGCCGTTATCCGGCGCAGTTCTCCGGCCGATTCCAGCTGATTAATGAAGTCTGATAAATCCTTATAAGCCATCTTAAATCATTCTATCTTTATGTTGCTGCCTGTGCCAGCAACGGCTGCTGTCCAGGTAAGCAACACAATCCTTCATATCGTTCAGAATATTTTGAAAGTTAATGTGCATATTATCACAAACGAAATCTGACTGCAATAGAAGGAACGGTAATAACGATAAGAAGTTAGGCAAGAACTCCCTGTTACCAGAGATTGAGCCATCCAGCCTATGCAAGGCCTGGCTGCAAAACAGGATAGGCGTTCTTTGCAAAAATGTAACTTTGTAAGTAGATTCTCGTCTAAAGAGATAGGGAATTGATGGAAAACGAACAACGTTTATTGACTGCCCTTCGACAGGGCGAAGCGGCCGCTTTTGAGCAGCTCTTCGATACTTACTCGGACAAAATTTATCGTCTTGCCGCAGGGCTTTTGGAAGATGACGTTGAAGCCGAAGGCGTGGTGCAAGATAGTTTCTTGCGCCTTTTTGAGTATCTCGACCGCTTTGAAGGGCGTTCCAAGATCGGCACCTGGTTGTACCGGGTGGCTTATAATGCCAGCATGGACCGACTGCGAAAAAGACGGCCGTCTCTATCGCTAACAGATGAGCGGGACCACGATGATACATCTCTCCCCCCACCCGTCATCCTAACGGATTGGCGAAATTTGCCGGAGAGGCTGTTGACCGAGGCTGAAATCAACAGTGAATTGGACAGAGCCATCACCGCCTTGCCTGAACGACTGCGAGCCGCTTTTATCTTATATGAGATTGAAGGGTTGTCGGTTGACGAGAGCGCCGAGGTGTTGGGTATTTCGGTCAGCGCAGCCAAGGTGCGGCTGCATCGGGCGCGTTTGGCGCTGCGAGAACGGCTGGCAGAGAGTTTTTCGGAATTAGTTACGATAGGAAGCGAACGATGAAAGAGATTACGTGTGAAGACCTGTTACAGTATCTATCTGATTATATTGATAATAACCTGGACGAGGAATTTACGGCCGTTGCCCAACATCATCTGGCTACCTGTTCCAAATGCCGGGTGGTATTAGACACGACTCAGGAAACGATCACCCTCTTTCGTCAACAAGGGCAGCGCTCCATTCCCATCCACCGCCGGGAGCGTCTTTTTGATCAGCTACAAACGGCATTCTTGAATCGTAAAAAGAAAATGTAACTTTTCGTTCACGACTCCGTCTAAAGGGTATATCAAGCAAAACGAGGCGAATATGGAAACGGATACAACCAAAACAAAACTTTTCAAATTAGCGATGGCATGTGTTCTTTGTATTGCGATTGTGACCGGCCTGGTTTTGCTTGCACAATTTTTGACCTGATCTTACTAGAACGGAGGTTTTCAATGTCTTTCAAGAAAAATATAGGGAGTTTGGATCGTGTTGTTCGTTTGGTTTTGGCCCTAATCTTTATCGCCTTAATCTTAACAAATGTTGTGTCGGGGGCGTTGGCCCTTATTCTGGGTATTCTAGCGGCCGTTTTCGTCGTTACGAGCACAATTAGTTTTTGCCCGCTTTATTTCCCCTTTAAACTTTCAACGCGAAAGCAGTAAAGGATACAGCCAAGGCGAAGCCCGTCTACGAAGAAGGAGTAAAGCGTTTGTGAAGAAATTACATTATGGCATTGTGTTTTTGCTGTTGGCTTTGGTGTTAGTGGCCTGCGGCAATGAGGCTGTCGCCAACACGGCCGACATTAACATCAATAACTTAGCTGACACTGTGAATGTGCAGACGGTTTCGGCCGTTAAAGAGTCGGCCGACGTTCTGGTGTTGGACGTGCGCGAACAGTGGGAATATGACGAAGGTCATATTCCTGGCGTCACCTTAATACCGGTTAGCGAAGTGTCAAACCGCTTGAGCGAAATTCCAACCGATAAGGAAGTGATCGTTACCTGTCGGAGCGGCAATCGCAGCAGCCAGGTTGCTGAATATTTACGCCAACAAGGCTATGACAACATCCATAATATGGACGGCGGTATCCTGGCCTGGGAAGCGGCCGGACTGCCGGTAGAAAAGTAAAAATTCGGACGAATTATCAGCCACCGAATTCAATTTCGGTGGCTTTTTTTATCCCACCCCCCGCCGCCATTGGTATAGGCGGTACACCAGCTTGTTGTAAACCCGGTCGGCCGTTCCCACTGTTCGGACAACCTGCCCACCAAATCCCCGCTTGAAGCGATACACGCCCCATAATCCATCGTCTCGTTCGGTGAACTGGGCTTCTAATGTGTCCTCCGGTTCGTCTGGCACGCCCCACAAATCGTAGGAAGTACAGCCGCGATCTTTGGCCCACTGCACGGCAGCCCATTGAACGGCATAGGTGGGCATTCGCTGTCGTTCTTCATTGCTCGACGCGCCGTAGAGGTAGGCAGCTTTGTCGCCAAGGGTAAAAACCATAATGGCAGCCAGGGGTTTCTCCTCATATTCGGCGATGAAGAGTGCGGCTTGTTGGGGTGCAAAGAGATCGTAGGCGGTTTTGTAGTAGAGTGGTTCGTGGACGCCGAACTCATTCCGCCGACCGGTTACGAACATGAGTTGGTTGAAGATGCGAATATCTTCGGCCGTTCCCACCCGAACTGTGACCCCCTTTTTCTCCGCCAGTCGGATGTTGTAGCGGGTCTTGGATTTCATGGCGGCCAGGATGTCGTCTTCAGACGGCCGTAAATCCACAAGAATCGTGCGGGGGGGCTGGATTGTGTCGGTGTTGGCAAGGGAACCTTCCCGCTCGCAGAGGGCTTCCCAGGCTGCCGGGGCCATTTCGGAGTGCCAGAGCAGGGGTTCCATTTTCAACATGCCTGCCCCTAACTCATAAGCTGAAAAGTCTAACTGGTTGAAGGCAACATTGACCTGTTCATCGTCAGACCAGTCTACCAGGGGGCCGTGCGGCACGTAGGCGACTTTCATCATGCCAAAAGCGGCCGATCGGACCAACACCTGCGCCCCGGCGACGAGACGGCCGTCTTTTCTCAGCCAGACCCGGTTTGAGCGCCAGCCAAAAGAGCTTTTCAATCTGGCCCAGTTAGTCGTCTGCAATATGGAACCATGTGGATGGCCTGCCACAAAGGCATCCCATTCTTCATCTTCTTCGTTATAAGGTGGCATTTCGATTTCTAGAAGTCGTTCTAACATAGGTGTCATTATAACCGAGAATAAGTGCCAGGCACTTTATCATCGTTTATGTGCCTGATCCCATTTGAGGGACTATAATCATTAGAAACCATTCCGCATTTTATGAAAGAGAGACAACGTGAACAAAGGTTCAACAGTATAAACGAAAAGAATTATTCTCTTCATTTTTTCTCTGCACCTTTGCTTCTTTGCGTCTCTGCGTTAAATATTCTTTGAGGAGATTTGATGAGCCAGGTTGACTTGCTCTACCGCCTACAACAGGTTGATGACGACATTGCTCAGAAGAAACAGCGATTAGGGGAAGTCCTGCGGTTACAAAAAGGAAGCGGTGCGCTAGCAGCGGCTCGCCAACGGGCAGAAACGGCAGCAGCGACGCTGCAAAAGATGCGTACCCAGCAGCAAGACCTCAACCTGGAGTTGAAAGGGCTGAATGACAAGACTAAACGCTCTGAGAAGCGCCTTTATTCGGGACTGGTCAAAAATCCAAAAGAGCTTTCTGACTTACAAAATGAGATTGACTCGCTCAACCGCCGCCGGGCAGGGTTGGAAGATGAGGTTTTGGAGGCCATGATTATGGTGGAAGAAGCCCAGGAAGAAAATGACGCAGTTGCTGCGACTTTGGAACAGTTGGAAACAGAATGGGCTGCTTCCCAGAAACATTTGCAGGCTGAACAAAGCGACCTTGTCCAACAGATCAATGAGTTGATGCGGAACCGTAAGGAACAGGCCCAATCTATCCCGACCCGGTTCATGGCTGCTTATGACCATGTGATGAAAAGAGGTATGGGATCGGCCGTTGCTCGTCTGACCAACAATCGCTGCCGAGGCTGCCAGGTCACTGTTCCGGCGAATCTGGTAAAAGCGGCCGATGAAGGCAAGCTGGTTTACTGTGACAACTGCGGCCGAATCCTTGCACCCGCGTAAAAATTCTACCGTAGTATAAATTTCCCTTCCCCAACTTAAGAAAAAAGTAAGAAAGTTACTTGTTGGCGAGTAACACAATGGTAAACTTATGTTGAATTAAATTTTTTCGCGTCTGTTGTCGTTATCTTTAAGGAACAGTGTAAAAAGCATGGGCCGTGTGGCAAAATTTTTAATCTCTCCCCTCTTTCTGGCAATACTGTTTTTATTTATTGCGACACCTGTTGATGCTGCCCGTTGTTATTATTACTCGGATGAAATTGGGTATGTCTGTGACGGCCGAGTTGATTCAACGCCTGAACAATTTGAAGCGCCGGTTCAACGGGAAGATAGTTTCTTAAATTACACAAGCTATGTTTACCTGGAAGATGAAATTAACGTTTACGGCAGTCCGAGCATGTCCGCTCCCGTTCTCTACAATGTTGGCAACGGCTTTTTATACGCCACCATTCATGGTCAGGTCGAAAGTGAAGGGCTGACGTGGTACAAACTGAACCCTGGCGAATATGTCCGGGCTGAAGATGCCGTTCCCGTTCATGTCTCCGAGTTTCATGGCGTTGAAATAACGGTTCAGCCGGAACGGCCGTTTGGCTGGGTTGTCGAGCCTGTTACTCCCAGCACCGAACCGGATGGGGAACCCAATGAAGCCTATGAGGAGCTGTCCCGCTACACTTTCTTCCAGGTTTACGACGCTATAGTCGGGGAAGATGATTGGCTCTGGTATGACATTGGAAACGGCCGTTGGGTTCGTCAGACCTATGTCAGCCTGGTGGATGTCAACAAACGGCCGGAAGATGTCGGTGAAAATGAATTTTGGGTTGAGGTTGATCTATACGAACAAACTCTAGCCGCTTACGAAGGGGATCGTATGGTATACGCTACCCTGGTTTCCAGCGGCTTGAATCGCTGGCCGACCCGTGAAGGGATATTCCAGGTCTGGAGCCGCTATACCCAAAATAAAATGTCGGGGGCCGAGGGAGAAATAGATTACTATTTCATTGAAGATGTTCCCTACATCATGTACTTCGACCGGGTCAATGAAATTGCCTTGCATGGCGCGTATTGGCACGACCGCTTTGGCTACAAACACAGTCATGGCTGCGTCAATATGCCCCCCCTGGATGCGGAGTGGCTTTACTACTGGTCCGCCAATGGCCCAAATGACCTCTGGGTCTGGGTCCACACATCCGAACCCCAACATTATTTTGATAAATTTGGATAGAAAGAAAACCGGCTCTTTTAGGAGCCAGTTTTCTTTCTACCTGCGCCAGGGTTCAAAATCTTCGAGGATGGAGCCGCCTACAAACTCTCTTAAAATTGAGTCATTGGGAATACCCTCACTCCCAATGGGGTCAAACCACTGCAAGAAGGCCATGAGGCGATTGGCCTCGATTCGTTCCATCGATCCGGGTTCAACCTGCAACAAAAGCGGTTGGGCAAGAGGCTTTAAGACGGAAAGTTCGTAAGCCAGGGCGGAGTTGAAAAAGACGTTGGCATTATTTTGGTGGGGGAAAATATAGTTCTTCTCACCCCATCGAACACTCTGCCAGCGCCGAATGGTATCGGCCGCACTGTATCCACGATGGGCGGCATCACGAACAATTCGCCGCAGCAGCCGGGTGTCGGTGGTGGGAACCCGGTTGTGTTTGTCGAGATTCAACTGTGTAAAAGCAGAGATAAAAATCCGATAAACGGCCTGGGGAGGAATACCCTCTACCAATTGGGGGTTCAAGCCATGAATCCCCTCAATAATAATGACCTGTTCAGGACCAATGCTTAACTCTTCGCCTGTCTCCCGCTTCCCAGAATGGAAGTTATAGGAAGGCTGTTGAACGGTTTCCCCATTGAGCAGCATTTGCAGATGATGGCGAAAGAGGGGTAAGTCCACCGCTTCCAACGCCTCAAAGTTCAGGTTGCCTTTTTCGTCCAGAGGCGTTTTTTCACGATCCACAAAGTAATTGTCCATTGCAATGGCTACCGGCTGGATTCCCAACGCCAACAATTGAATAGCCAATCGCTTGCTAAAGGTTGTTTTTCCGGCCGAAGTCGGGCCGGAGATCAGGACAATCTTTGCATCGGGGCGGCGGCTGGCAATGTCCAGGGCAATGGCCGCTAACTGGCGGTTGTGTAGCGCTTCGGCAATGAGGATAACTTCCTGGCTCCTCCCCGCCCGAATCGCCTTGTTGAGAGAAGCAACCGTGGGGACGCCAATAACTTCCAACCAATCATCATATTCCTGAAAAACATGTGCCAGACGAGGTTCGTCTTCGAAGGGCTGCAAGCGGTAGGGTTCCTGGCGGCGTGGAAATTGCAAGATGAACCCATTCTGGTAGCGACTAAGATTGAATAAATCCAGATAGCCGGTGCTGGGAACCATAAAGCCGTGAAAGTAATCACGGACACCGTTCAACTCGTAGAGGGTCAGGTAATCTTTACGCCTGCGGCTAAAGAGGTCTGCCTTTTCCAGGTCTCCCCAGTCCCGAAAAAGTTGCAGGGCCTCATTAAGCCCTACCTGCACCTGGGTAATGGGCAAGTTGTTGTCAACCAGGACTTGCATCCGATTTTGAAGGCGTTGCAGTTGTTTTTTGGTAAACGGCCGTTTGCTCTCCCGTTCACAATAATAACCGCCAAAAGGCATCGAATGTTTGACGGTAATGATCTCATCGGGAAAGGTTTCGGCCGCAGCGACTATCATCAAAAAGCTGAGAGAACGGCGGTAAATGCGAACCCCATCCGAATCGGCCGTTGTGATGGGCGTCAGGATCGCATCGTTGTTGAGAACGTGGGACAGTTCTCGCAGTTGGCCGTTGACCAGAGCAGCCAGGACACGGCCATTCGTTTTCGGCCGAGCCACCTGCATAAATGCTTCAACTGTCGTTCCTACCGGGCCATTAAAGGCCCGTCCATCGGGGAATCGCGCCTGAACATCCTCCCGTAGAGGAGACGCTTCGATTGTCATTTTTGGTTACTTCCTTGGGGCAACTAGCCAATACGAAGCAAGTTGCAGGTTGCAAGTTGCTTCGCATTCTATCATCCCTTTACAACATCTTTCCTGTCAAATAGTTGGTGATAATCTCAATACTTTCATCAACGGCGTTGGTCATCATGGTCTGGACCTTCTCCACTGGGACTCTGGCAAAAACATTTTCCGCCATCCAGTCCGGGTTTTCCAGGTTGGCGGCAAATTCCTCCGGCGACATTTGCAGTCGTTCGGCGTAGATTTCAATTGTCCGCAACATCGCCCCCGGTCGCAGTTGTTCTACCAGCATATCGCGCCAAAGAATGAGGTTTGCATCCTCGGCAAAGGGTAAATGGTAATTGGGAACGGCATTTCCCAAAATTTCGGCCGCATTTGGTGGCAGCGTTTCGACCGCCAGCATATCAAGATAGGTCAGCAAGGTATTGTGGATGATAAAACGCTGTTTACGGCTTTCCCAGCCCTCGCTCTTTAAAAAGTAAGGAATCAAAATCTCATGATACCAGCGCAGGTCAAGCATAAGGTGGATGCTGTAGGCTGCGATAAAGGCAGCCTCGTCCGGGGCCAGTTGTGGGGCAGGCTTCAGTTCAGGATTGAGATCCAACATTCTGTCATAGGCCTGGTTGCCTGGCTCTGGCGGCAGCTTATAAAAATGAGTGTCTTCTCGTGGAATGTCGCAAATGGCCTGATAATCCGGGGCCACGTTGCCCAGGTAAAAAGCGGAATAGTTTGTCAGTATCAGTTTTCGAATGTTCGGTTTTAACTGTTCTGAAGCACGAATCCGCTCGGCCGTTTGCAAGTGCATGAATGGTGTCGGCATTATTTCGTCATTTTATCTTTTAACTTCTCAACCGGTCAAGATTTAGCTCCCAAATGGTTGAGTAGATTGGTTTAATTTTGAAAATTGAACCAATCTTTATCTGTGCCACGATGGGCATTGTGTTGGTGCGTACCATCGAGTGACCAGTTCACCTCGCAGGCGGCTCAGGCTGGGAAGACAGGCAAGCAGGACACGGGGATTGCTGTCGTCAATCTTTGTCTCAGACATCCCAAGCCGGGCCAGGAGGCGATCATCTACCGTATTATCGGACGCAGCATTCCCATTGACACCCAATGGCACGATAAGGGCCAATGGAACGGCATATCCACGAACGTAATAGGAAATACCGGCCAGGTCATCTATGTAATTGTAGACAACATGTTCGCCAAAGAGATGCAGGCCGGAAACTGGTTCGTCGGCCAGAATCAACTTTTCGGCCGGAATATTTCCTCGCCGTATCTGGATGGCGATGCTCCAACGGGCAGCGATTTCCGGCGAAACACCTGATCGAACAGCAACGGCACGGCCGTAATCATCCAAAACTTGCTGGGCATACTGCTTCGGAATCTGGCTGTTTACAAAGTCCCAACCGCCGCTATAAGCCGCCAGAGCCGAGGAAATGTCTCCCCCTGATTGGCGAATGATAGAGGTCAGGATGGCAACGCCCCAATTAATATTCAGCCCCGGATTTTCGAGCCGTTCGGCGGTCGGCCGTCCTTCCAGACCAGGGCCGGTCGGCATAACACCCATCAGGCCAACGGCCCCTGCCCGGCTTATCGTCGAAGCATTGCCGTTTGACTCGGCCTGGATAACGGCCGCGATAAAGTCCGCATCCAGCCCACTGGCCTTAGATTCCTTAATAATCTGGGGTTCCCATTGGGAAATAGTGACTCCCCAATAGTCGGATAAATGCTCACCTTCATCTTCGTCGCTTGCCGGTGCATCGGCATTTCTGGCGGCTTTTATCCCAAATCCACTGGCTTCAGCTTCCATGACTGAAGTCGCAGTGATCATGACTGCCGCCACGACCGCGACTTTAAGTACACGAATCATATAATTTTCTCCTCATCCTTTCCTATCCAACCCTGGAAGGTTATTAAGATGTTGTTGTGTTGGCTGATAGAATAATACTGGCCAAGACTGGATAGGGTTATCTAGCCAACAAAAACGTCCCTCATGGCGTTTAACCAGGAGAGACGCACGGCCGCCTAGATAGCGATTGGCATTCTAACAAACGATGGAAGAAGTGTCAATTCATTTATGTTAAGTGGGGCGTTTGAACCACCGAACGGCCGATTTTGAGAGTAAAAATGGCACATCTGACGGTCTTTTTGTGGGAATTGGCTCGGTCACTGCTCCATCCGGTAAATAAATGGTTTCAATCAATTGACCCTCTTGGAGTGGCGTTTCGGCCGCTGGGTAGGCGTAGCAGCGATATTTCAGAACCAGGTCTATTTCACGTAAAAACAGTTGTGTTTCCTGGCCGAAGAGGGTAAATCCAAAGAGTTCAGAACGAGGAAAGTATAGGCCGTTCTCTTGAATCC
>JBAPRX010000178.1:0-4613 GCA_049281335.1 Promineifilaceae bacterium (SeqCode) | reverse complement strand
CTTCCTGGCCGGTCAGCGCCTGTTCAAGCGTTGGCTCCGAGGTGTAATAGAGGGCAATCGCCCGTTCCAGCCCGTCCCCTTCGGCGTCGTTCAGTTGGTGAAGATGGCCCTTTCTATCCCGAAAATGAATGGTGGTGGCATGGTACTGAACAATAGCGGCCGTTCCGATAGCCCCAATTAAAAGCGGTATGAACGTCAGGAATACCGTTGGTGAGGCTTCGAGCCACTCAAGGATGGTGTCGAAGACGAAGTGAACGGACGCTTTCAAGACAAAAGCGACCGCCCAAACTGCAACCCCAATGACAACCGACTGGAATACCAGCCGCCGCTCCTCCTCATCAAAATAATTGGGCAAGTTTTCTTTAATTTCCAGACGCCTAATGACATCTAAGAAGAATTTAAAAGCCGACTTCAAAAATTTCCTCCGAATTTACATTTTGAACATGGAACCATTGGCTATTCTCCTTGTAATATTTGGTACACATTTGCTACCTGTGCTGTCAGTTTATCCCAAGTAAACGACTGACGCATATGTAGCCTGGCAGCGGCCGAAAATTGCTGCTGTTTTGGCCGGTCTTGCAAAAGGCGGACAACGGCCGTTCCCAGCGCATCCACATCCCCAACCGGGCAAACCAGCCCAGTCTGACCATCTTTCACATACTCCGTCACCTGCCCAACGCCTTCGGCGACAACCGGCAGGCCAATGTAAGCCATATCCGCCAATTTGACAGGGCATTTGGTGCGGTTCAAAAGAGTGTCGTCCATCAGGTACAGGCCAACATCGGCCGAAGCAAGGGTATCCGGCACGGCCGATTCTGCCAGCCAGCCCGTTTCCACCACATGCGCCATTAATCCGGCAGCTTCCAACTGTGCCTGAAAGTCGGTTGAGTCCTGCCGGTACAGACTCGCCCCCACCACCAGCAGCCGAAACGCTGGCACGGCCGTTTTGACCCGCTTCAGCAGTTCTAGCAGCCGTGCGGTGTCAAACTCAAACAGGCGGCTGTAGAGGAGCAGGGTCGGCCGTCCTTCCAGCCCCAATTCAGACCGCCGCGCTGCGGCTTCGGCCGTCCGGTCGCCAATGCCGGGGCCGTTGGGGATGTAATGGATTTGTTCCGGGGGGATGCTGGCAGCGCGGGCCATGCGCTCCAATTCCCGGCTGGCAACAGTCAGGGCATGGCAGTGGCTCATTCCCCACCGTTCCTGCCAGGCAAAGAACCGTTTTTGCAGCGGCGAGTAGGGGGCCAGGTCATTCCAGCCGCCCCATCCCTCCCAATCGTCGCTGTCAGCTATCAGGGAGATCGACCGCCGCTTCGTGTACCACAGCCACCAGGCCGTCAGCCCACTGTACGCTTTTGGTTTGAAGGTGTGAACAATTTCCGGTTTCCAGGCCAGCGTCTCTCGAATCATAGAGACGGCCGTGCCGGGCATCCCACCGCGCAGCGAGACATATCGCAGGGAAACGCCATCCTCCTCCCAATCTCGATCCGCCTCCTCCGGCGACTGCCAGGGTGGCATCAACATCCGAACCGTGTGACCGCGATGCACCAACTGTCGGGCCAACGGCAAAGCGCGACTTCGCATCGTTTTATTTGGGTGAAAGCCAAAAGGCCCGACCATTGCAATACGCATGTGAATTAGGGCGCTGATGACTCGGTCGGGGTCGGGGTCGGGGTCTCCGTTGGGGTCGGCTCGGCCGTTTCCTCTGTCGGTGATGGCGTTGGCGTCACAATGATCAGAGGGGTCGGGGTGCTGGTCGGCGTCTCCGTTGGCGTTGCCGTCATCGTCGGAGTGCTGGAGGCCGTCGGCGTCTCCGTTGGCGTTGCCGTCTCCGTTGGCGTCGCGGTCGGCGTCTCCGTTGGGGCAATCACCTCAATTGGAACGGTCGCAAACAAGACCACCGGGTCGGGATCGGCCGTATAGGGATTGTCCGGGCCAAAGATAACCACCCGGATCGTCACCGGCCCTCCGGCAATACCAGTCGTATCCCAACGGGCGAGCAGGCCGTCCGTAACATCTTGAGGATTCCGGCCCTGAATGCCGCCAAAGCCCCCCGGATTATGGGTCAGGCCATACTGAACCTCATACCCGGCAAAGTTCGGCCCGCCAACTGTCCCCCGAATCTCGATTTCCCCGGAAACAGAGGCGTTTTCCGGCGGGGCGCTGATACTGACGTGCGGCCGTGATCCGGCGTCACACTCCCCGCTTGGCGGTAATTGGAGCGGCAAGCTGATGTTGCGCTGCTGCGCCCAGGCCCGGCCGGCAGCCGTCCCCTCTAGCCAGTTTTGGGCATTTTGCCGTTCCCGCGTCACAACATCATCGCCGCCGTAAACCACCAGATTAAAGAAGGTGGCTTCGTAAACGGACTCGGTGCAGGATTCGGTAGCAATGGTATTGGTCCACAGATCAACATACAACGGCCGTAAAAAGTCCCGGCCACTGTCCGCCGGAAGCCGGTCGCTGGCAAAAACCTCCACAACCCGGTTCGAACAGCCCGGCCCCGGACGCGCCCCGGAATCGGCGCAGATTTCCGCTTCGGTGATGCCGGGAGGCCGTACAAAGTCCACCGGGGTTCGGCCGGAAAGATAGCGGTTCATAAAGTTATTCCAGATGGGCGTTGCCATCTGATAGCCTGACTGGCCCCGTCCCACCGGTTCGTTATTGGTGTTGCCCACCCAAACGGCCGTGACCACCTCCGGCGTATAGCCGATTGTCCAGCCGTCCCGAACATCGTCGGCGTTGGTGCCGGAAGTGCCGGTTTTAGCCGCCACCCGGTGACCGTTGATCACTAGATTATTGTTCAGCCCGAATTCCGGCTGTCGGGCATTGTTGTCAGATAAAATATTGCTGATGAGGTAGGCATCTTCCGGGGAAACGACCTGACTGGCACCGGCGTCCGGCGGCTCAAATTCATACATGATATCGCCGCTGCGGTTTTCAATACGGCTGATGGTAAAGGGCTTGATATATCGCCCCTGGTTTGAAAAAGCTGCAAATGCTCCCGCCATCTCCAGCGGTGAGATTTCCCCACCGCCCAAAGCCAGTGAAAGGCCATGTTCTCTTGGCTGTCCCGATTCGGCACAGCCCGCATCTTGCAGGGAAGTCAACCCCAGCTTCTGGACATTGGCAATAAAGTTACAGACCCCGACAAATTCCAGCGCCTTGACTGCCGGAATGTTATAGGAGTTGCCCAAAGACGGCCGTAAGCGCAGCGGCCCGTGAAACTCATCATCATAATTCTTCGGTTCGTATGGTGGATTGGTGCCGTCGGGAAATTGGGTTGGCACATCCCAGATGAGGGTCGAAGGGGTCCACCCCTGCTCCATTGCCGACAGGTAAACCAGCGGCTTAATGCTCGAACCAGGCTGGCGGGGAACCAGGGCCATATTCACCTGCCCACTGATAGCCTCATCGTTGAAATCTGCGCTGCCAACCAGGGCCAGGACCTCCCCCGTCTGGGGCTGAATGACCACCATGGCGGCATTGTTAGCCCCTGCGGCAATGATATTGGGGCGGGCAGCTGCTATGGTCTCTTCTGCCATCTGTTGGGTGGTTTCGTCGAGGGTGGTATAAATTCGCAGTCCGCCCCGGTAAATGGCCTGCGCTCCAATCTGTGCCTCTAACTGCTGCAAGACCGTGAAGATAAAGTGCGGGTGGCGAATGGTCACGGTCGGCGGTTCCAGGGCATAGACAACAACGGCCGATTCATCCAACGTCTCCTGCGCTTCCTCTCTGGTAATGTATCCCTGGTCTGCCATCAACCCCAAGACCTCAGACTGACGGCCGAGCGCCTTCTCCGGGGCAGTATAGGGGTCCCACAGCGCCGGAGCCTGGGGCAGTCCGGCCAACAGCGACGCCTCGGCCAGATTCAGGTCGGCGGCCGATTTATTGAAATAGGTCTGGGACGCCGCTTCAATGCCATAAGCGAGATTGCCGTAGTTGATCTCATTGAGATATATCTCCAGAATCTCTTCTTTGGAATAGGTACGATTAATTTCCGCCGCCAGGACAATCTCTTTCACCTTGCGCCGGAAAGTCACTTCGGTTCGTTCTTCCTCATCCAGCAGCAGCGCCCGCGCCACCTGCTGGGTAATGGTGCTGGCCCCGGAAACGACTTCGCCTTCCTGGGCTGCCTGAAACACTGCCCGGACAATGGAAATCGGGTCAAAGCCCGGATTGGTATAGAATCGGGCATCCTCGGTTGCAATGGTCGCATTAATCAGGTCTTTAGAAATCTGATCCAGCGGCACATAGGTGCGGTTTCCGGCGTCGGGGTAAGCTAGCGAGTAAAGCACCTCACCATCCCGGCTCAAAATCTGGGCCGTCTCAAAGGTGCTGGCCCGGCTTCGCAGTTCGGTGGGCGGCGGCAGTTGGCTGGCAATGACGATGTAGACAATACTGGCCCCGGCAAGCGAAAGAACTGCCCCTACGATTGCCAGAACAAGTCCAATTGAGAAAGTCCGTGCCAGACAGCTTCCCCATCTGATTTGTCGTCTTGTTTTGGGCTTGGGTAGATGAGAACCGCCGGGCCGGTCTGGCAGAACAACCCGGACCGGTTCCGGCCGTCCCTGGCGGGGCTGGCGTTGCGGAGCAGTTTGGCCGCGAGGCTGTTGAGC
>JBAPRX010000177.1:0-14405 GCA_049281335.1 Promineifilaceae bacterium (SeqCode) | reverse complement strand
AGATCGGCCAGCATCTCTTCTATGGATTGATAGCGATCATCTGGTCGTTTGGCAAGCGCTTTGAGGATAATATACTCGATTCCCTCGGACAGGTCGGGAACGAGGTTGGTGGGGAGCAAGGGTGTGTCTTTGATGTGTTGAAAGAGGACGGCCATTTCGTTTTCGGCCGAAAATGGCATTCGTCCCGTAATTATTTGATACATGACGACGCCGAGTGCATAAATGTCAACGCGGGTATCAAGCGGCAGTCCTTGAATCTGTTCGGGCGACATATAGAAGGGGGTTCCGCTGATCTTTCCTTCGACTGTCATGTGGGGCGCGGCAACGAGTTTTGCCAGCCCAAAGTCCATGAGCATGATTCGGCCGTCATTGGTTAGCATGATGTTGCCCGGTTTAATGTCTCGGTGAATCATTTGCCGACGGTGGGCATAACCCAGGGCTTGTCCGACTTCCCGAACAATTTTCAATGATTGATTAAGGGGTAATCTTTGCTTATCCCTTTTTAGCTCGTTTAATAGGGAGTCGAGGGTTTGTCCTTCGATAAGCTCCATGACGATGTAGTAGAGGTTATCTTGATTGCCGAAGTCGTAGACCTGGACGATGTTGGGGTGCTGTAAGCCGCCAACATGACGAGCCTCAAGGCGGAAACGCTCTTGAAATGAGTTTTGGGCCATTAAGGATGAACGGAGAATCTTGATGGCGACGTGCCGATCTAAGCTTTCTTGATAGGCCCGGTAGACTTTGGCTGTTGCTCCTTGGCCGATGAGTTGTTGGAGATGATAACGGCCGTCAATCATCTGTTGGTCGGCCTGATTGGTTTCCTGGGGAGTCTGGAGAGCGTAACCTATCCCGTGAACGGTTTGAATGATTGTGTCTTTAGGTGAAACTTTCGCCAGTTTGGAGCGAATTCGGTAGATGTTGTTGCGAATGACTGCACTTGTCGGTTGGTCTTCGAGTTTGTAACCATAGAGGCTGTGCATTAGCTCTTGGGGAGAGACGACCTGGGGGGTCATGTGGGCCAGGTAAGAGAGGATATAAAATTCTGTAGGGGAGAGTTCGACCTGGCGCCCAGAAAAAGTTACGATGTGGCGCTGCCTATCGATAACCAGGTTGCCAACTCTTATAATACTCTCCGGTGGTGATGAAGGTGGTGAGTCTTTCATGATGTTGTGTTAGCGTAAGGAACCTGACGACTGATATACAGGGTTATTTTTGCACGCGAATATTTTTCAATGATAACCATATCCTGCACTTTTCGCCAAAAAAGATGTTTGAGAATCGAGAATGTTATGCTATCATAATTATGCATGCATAACTATCAGGATGGAGGTGTCCTATGAAGCGGACGACGATTATGGCGGACGCGGAGACGCTGGAGAAGATTGAAAGGATAGCCAAACGAGAAGGGAAGTCGAAAGCGGCCGTTATCCGGGAAGCCCTGGCTGAATACATTGTGGAGGCTGAAAAGGTTGAGCCTTTTGAGAACCCGTTGCTGAGTCTAATTGGGTTGGCCGATATTGATGTCGGCGAAATTGATTTTTCAGACGGCAAGGATGAAGAATACTTGAAAGAGGAATGGGTAAAATATCTTGGCCGTAATCTTTGACTCCAGTTTTTTATTTGCGCTAACCTATTCTAAAGCAAAGAGACACGAGGATTGTGTTCAGCTTGCTCGTAGTCTGCGGGAAAAGTTCATAATACCTGTTACCGTGTTGCCAGAGGTTACTTATTTACTGGCGAATCGGTTTGGTCATTACTACATGAGAGAGTTTGTCAGCAAGGTGTCAAAATCAGAATGGCATCTTGAGAATTTATCTGGGGAGGATTTGGAGCGGGCGAGTGAATTGTTGTCGGTTTATGCGGATGCGAGATTGGATTTTGCCGATGCAACGATCATAGCGATGGCGGAGCGATTGGGGGTGGAGACGATTTTGACGCTGGATCGGCGGGATTTTCGAATGATTCGGCCGAAACACATTCCCTATTTTAATTTACTCCCTTAATTTTTATCTGCCAGTGGCAGGCCAGAGAATTACGAGCATCGTTGTATCAAGGGCCTGGTTCAGGGATTGTTGACGGTCGTTTGACTGTTGGTGATTGGTAATTCACCAATCACCATGATCATTTAGTGATTGCGTCCCAGGTATATGAAAAGCCCGCCGGTTAGCGCCAGGAGAACCACCACGCCGATAAAGACCGGCAGGATTTCGTGGGTGTCTTCTGGTTCGATGGGGAGGGATTCGACCGTAGGCTGGAGGGATTCAGCGGCCGTTTCGATGACGGTTGGTTCTGGGGATGGGGCGTCGGTGGCCGTTGGTTCTGGCGTTGCGGTTGGGGGGGGTGTCGGCGTCAGCGTTGCTGTTGGCGAAGGAGATACGGTTGGCTCATCGGATGAGCCGCCAACATTTTGGGGGATGGGCTGACGGCCGACAATGATCTCTTCGCCAACGGAGAGGAGGGTTGTTTCATCAATGTTGTTCAGTTCGTATAGTTCGTCTAATGTCAGGCCGTAGGTGATGCCGATGCTGGTTAGTGTGTCGCCAGTTTTGACGATGTAGACGATGGCCCCATCGTCTCGTAGGGTTGTACCGGGCAATACTGATTCCGGGGTAGGGGTCCCGTCGCTGAATGTGCCGGGGGCATAACCGAGCAGCAGTTCCTGGCCGATGGCGATGAAGGAATCGGCCGTCATGTTGTTGAGTTCTAGCAGGGCTTCAAATTCAACATCGAAGCGGGCGGCAATACCGAGCAGGGTATCCCCCGCGACGACGGTATAGAGAACACGGCCGTCTTCCTGGGCGGTTGGTGATGGAAAAGGGGTTGGGGTTCCGGTTGGAACGGCCGTTGGGCCAGGTGTGTTTGTTGGGCCGACAGTTGGGGATGGCCCTTCGGTTGCGGTTGGCTGGGCAAGGACAGGTGGTGGCGCGGCGACATTGCCCGATTTGAAGCCGCTGACGAGCTGGGCGGTCAGGTCGAGATAGGTGCTGCCGAATTCAACGGCTGGTTCAATGTTGCTGCCTTCAGCCCATTCGTTGTAGGAGTTGATAATGATCATATCCGGGGCACTTAAAGCGGCACCGTTGAAACTGGATTGGTAATAGGCTCCTCCGGCGCGGTCACGATAGACGCTGTTATCTCCCCGGCCAAGCAGGGTGTCATCGAAGCCGGGCATGGCTGTTGCGACCCAATATTTGAAGCCGCCGTAGGAACGGGTTTGGGAGGCGTAGGTTGCGGCCGTTCCGGCGGGGTTGCTTGACCAGGCGATGTTATACAGGTGGAGGCCGTCGAAAACGGCCAGAAAGTCGGTGTTGGCTCCTTCTGCAATCCAAATGGTGTTGTGGTTGGGGTCAACCTGATTGCGAATGGCGGCCCATTCGTCTACCGAGAGAATCCAGTTGGCCCAAAAGAAGATGACGGGTTTGCCATCCACCCGCAGGTAGGCGGGGTGGTTGACGTGGGTGGCGAGGAGGGTGGCAAGGGCGTCAATGCGATCCTGACCGGAGTTGAAGAAGGGGCTGGCAGCCTCAAAATCTACTGCCGCCTTGAAGCCGTTTGCAGAGGCGATGTCCAGAAGGGTTTTGAAGTTTGATTCGGTCTGATTGGGGGCTGGCCCATACCAGCTTTGGACAAAGCCATCTATACCGGCAGAACGGGCTTCGCTGACATGACGCTGAATGGTGCTGCTGCTGGTGGAGGCATAGGGCGTGGGCGGCTGGAAGGGAGTCAGGCCAGGCCCGAAGGAGCTTGGCGCGTACCAGGCGTAGTAAAAGGCCAGGACAAGTCGGGTTTGGCCCTGTGTAGCAGCGGTTTGGGGCCGCCCACCCAGGAGCAGTAAGAAGAACAGGCTGAGAATGATGGAAAGGGGTTTTCGTGTAAATTTTTTGGTTCGATTCATACTTTTATTGGTTGATGTCCAACCTGTGGTTGGCTTATTGATTGGGTTGATTAGGTTTATTCTACCAATCAACCCAATATCCTTTACTGTGGGCCAATATAGCGGTATTCAATAGAAGGGGTGGTCAATTCCTGGATTAGCTGGTTGATTTCGTCGGCCTGGGAGCGGTTGAAAGTGGTGGAAAAGCCAAGCAGTAAGTCTTGGAAGGAGGGGACGTGGTCGTATTCGATGATACGGGGATCGCCGCTGATGCCGCCGAGTTCGGCCGCTTTTTGGATGGCGTCAGCCAGATCGCCCAGCTCGTCAATCAGCCCGTTTTGGAGCGCCTGTCGGCCGCTGTAAACACGGCCGTCTGCCAGTTCTCGCACGGTCGTTTCGGATAAATTACGGCCGTCGGCGACGACGCGAACAAATTCGTCGAACAGTTCGTTGGTAATGGAGCGCCAGATTTCTTCCTGTTCGGGGGTGAGTTCGTGGAAGTAGCTGCCAAAATCTTTGTTGTCTCCGGTGGCGATGACGGTGGCTTCGACGCCTAAATCATCTAATAACGCTTCGGCGTTGATAAAGGTGGAGATGACGCCGATGCTGCCGGTAAGGGTGTCGGGGCGGGCGAAGATGTAGTCGGCCGGGGCGCTGATGTAGTAGCCGCCAGAAGCGGCCGTTCCGGCCATGCTGACAACGATGGGCTTGTCTATTTCTAGAATCGCCTCGTAGATTTGGGCGGCCCCGGTGACGCCACCGCCTGGGCTGTCTACCCGCAGGACAATGGCTTTGACGGAGGGATCGGAAGCGGCCGTTTCCAGGTCATTGATGACGACGCCGCTCAAAGCGCCACTTCCAGTATCTGTGTTATCGCTGGCGGAGATGATGCCTTCTACCCGGACAATGGCAACTGCATCCCCAAAGCCGCCGGAGGAGGTTCCCGCGCTACCTGAACCATTACTAACCAGACTTATCCCGATGAGGGTAACCAGAGTCAGCATGCCACATCCGATGACAGGAAGCATAAACCCGGCTACAACGCCGATTAATGCCCAAATTGCGGTGCGCTCCCGATGATGATGAATTACCTGAGTTGGCGGCGGTAACGATTGATTTACTCGCTGTTCATGAACTGGCTGTTTTTCTTCTTCTAACATGATGCTTTCCCTCTTTTATTTCACAACAGCAGACCATTATACCCAAGTTTGGAAATTTCACTTGTGTTTATTTTTATTTGTGATAATATTCTCAACCGTTGCACAGTACCATATGCGTATATGGGCACTGTTTTCCGCTCTTGACATTAAACAAGGGCAGATGCTCGCCAGAGTAATTCCAAGGAAAGGAGGCAATGAAACTAGATGCGCGAGTATGAAATCGCCGTCATCCTTAAGCCTGACTTAGAAGATAAAGAACGCGCTCAATTACTTGAGCGTATTGAAGGCTGGTTGACAAATGGCGAAGAATCGAACAAGCCTGAAGCAGACCATTGGGGAAAACGTTCGCTGGCATATCCCATTAAAAAGTTCACAGAGGGATATTATGTCATTTACACTGCGAAGGCTGACCCTTCTCAGATCCGCGAACTTGAACGCAATGTTGTATTTGTTGAAGATGTCATACGTCATCTGATTATCCGTAAGGACCAGTAGACAGTTAATGTTAAAAGTGAACAGTGAACGGTTAAGAGTAAGCTGTTAACCGTTGAGGTTTGCTGTTCACCGGATGTTGAGAATTGGCAGATTGATAGGAGATTGCTTAATAATGTTGGCGAGCGTCTGAGAGCATGGGTTTCCTATATATTTATGCCAGAAAGAATGAATTTGTAGCGCGATTTGCTAAATCGCGGATCGAATTATCAATTCGATCTACATAGGAGAAAAAATGAACGATGATTTGCAAGATGATGGCTTATTAGGAAGCCCTTATCATCGAAAGCGTCGAATTTGCGCCTTCTGTGTTGAGAAGGTGGATACGATTGATTATAAGCAGCATGAAGTTTTGCGGCGTTATGTGACGGAACACGGCCGAATTCGGCCGCGCCGTCAGACTGGAACCTGTGCCAAGCACCAACGCGCTCTGGCACGGGCTGTTAAGCAAGCCCGCCATATTGCCTTGCTGCCCTTTGTCGAAGACTAAGAATAATAGGGGTCATAATGACGAAGAAGCGCAAGCAATCAGAAATTGAACAACAGCGCCAGAGCCGAAAGGAAATCTTGTTGGCCCGAAAGCAACACAAGCAGACCCGGCAGATTCGGCTGGCTGTGGGGGGCGTTATTGCCCTGTTAGTTGTTGTCTTTGGTATTGGGCTGGTTAACGAACTGGTTGTCAAACCTACCCAGCCGGTGGCTTCGGTTAATGGTGTTGAAATTAGCCTGAAAGATTGGCAGGATCGGGTTCGTTTTCAGCGAGCGCAGTTGATTATCGGTATTGAGGACCTGGAACAAACGGTTGGTGGGGATATTGGCCTTGTCCAGCAGTTTGCCGGGCAGCAAATGAATTTGCTGCTGCAACCGGACGTGTTGGGCCAGTTAGTTTTGGATGATATGATTGACGATCAGCTCATTCGCCAAACGGCCGCAGTCCGGGGTATTGAAGTGACGGATGATGATGTTGAGAAGCGAATTGAAGAGAACTTCAATTATTATGGCGGTGAATCACCGACGCCTTTCCCAACTTCCACCGCTACGGTGATGCCAACGCCGTCAATTACGCCGTTTCCGACTGATGTTATTACCGATGTTGTGCCAACCAACACACCGGCCCCGTCCCCGACGGCTGGTCCAACTGCATCACCGCCGCCAACTGCTACGGCCGTTTCGCTTGAATCTTTTCAAGGCGATTTTACAGGTACGTTGGACCGATTCGAGTCCTATGGCGTCAGTGAGGCGACCTACCGGGACTATATTCGGGGCCAGTTATATCGTGAAAGGTTGACGGAGGTTTTGGCTGACGAGCAAGGTTTCCTGACGGAAGATGAGCAGGTTAGCTTTTACTACCTGGCCTTTGATACAGAGGAAGAGGCACAAGCCACGCAGGCGATGCTCGATGGTGAGGATTTCCTGACTGTCTGGAATATGGTCCGAAGTCGGCCGGCTGATCCGGAATCAACAGATACTGCTACGGCAAGCGAGATTCTATGGCGTCGTCAAGATGCTTTGGTACCGCTTTTTGGTGAGGAAGTGGCGAGTGCGGCTTTTGATCTGGAGATTGGCGAAACGAGCGATGTTCTGGTGGATACGGCCGATACTGAGGGAGATACAGACCATTACTATATTCTGGATGTTTCTGGTAGAGAGGTTCGGCCGCTTTCTGATAGTGTGATTCAACAGGAAAAGGATGATTTGATGACGAACTGGCTGCAAGGCGAGGCGCGTTCCAACGTCCAAAACTTTGACCTGTGGCAGACGAATGTTCCGCAGCAACCGACCCTTGATCCGCGATTCCTGGTTCAGCCGACTGAAGCTGCTCCGCAGCCGACGATTGCAATCCCTGAAGTTCCCACTGTGGATGAAGGACAACAAGAGCAGTAGGGACGGCTGACAGTTAAGGGTTTATAGTGAACAGTATGGAGTAGGTAGTGGATTTTCATTTTCCACTACCTACTTTTTACTTTTAAGACCAAAAAGCGGCGAATCTGTTATTTTAGGTAACGGCTTGAAAGTGGTAGGGGGTGAGGTTAGCTGGCGATTATTTCGGGTCGTTAAATAATCTAATTGTCCTCTCACCCATGCTGATCAAGCCAATTAAGCATAGCCTGAATACTTCCGGTAGCCAGCGCAATGCTGGTATCGGCCGCGCCATAATAAAGGTGCAGAGTATCCCCATCAGAGGCAATTGTATAGCCACATGGAAATGCTACATAGCCTACATCTCCATAAAGTTCGAAGGGTTCTTCCGGTCCAAAGACCCATTCGTCACCCCGTTTGAGGCAATGCTCCGGTGTTTCCAGATCAAAAAGCGCCAGGCCCAAACGATAAAGAGAGCCGGCCGCGGTCTGGCGCACACCATGATAAATCACCAGCCACCCCAGATCGGTTTCGATGGGAGGCGGCGATAAACCGATTTTATTCGCGTCCCACCATGCCCCTCGCCGGGCCTCCATTATCAGCTTGTGGCTGCCCCAATGCCGCAAGTCGGCCGAATAGGAGATCCATATATGAGCGCGAGAAGCGCTGACCGGACGGTGAATCAAGGCCCAATGGTCACCAATCCGGTGCGGCAGCAACGCTGCATCCTTATCATCAGGGGACATAATCAGTCCGGAACGCTCAAAATGGTGAAAATCTTCTGTAAAGGCCATTGCTACCCCAGGCCCGTCACGCGTGAAGGCCGTATAGACGACAGCATACTTGCCTAATTCGGGAACATAGGTAATGCGCGGGTCTTCAATGCCCCACAACTCTTCGGGGAAGTTGTCTGGGTCAGGCAAGAAGGTGGGTTGGGGGTCAATTTTCCAATCATCAACGCCATTGGCGGAGCGGGCTGCACACAAATGTGAAATTCCGCGCCGGTCTTCGACCCGGCACAGAAGCAGGGTCGTACCATCAGGCAGCAGTGTCGCGGCCGGATTAAATACGGTGTGAACGGGATAAGGCCAATCGGCGGCGGTGAGGATTGGATTGAGTTTATGACGGCGAAAAAGTTCGGGGTATCGTTGATTCATCAGGTTAGGTTTCCATAGCTAATAAGGGATTCTCGGCTAGGCGCATTTCTAACAAAGTTTGGAGAAAGGCCAATGTAGATTCCGCACCCTGGTTCTCATTAGGGCGGTCAGGATGGAGGCCATCGCGGCAGCCTCCCGTGATTGGATCATAAAGGGGTAGATTTAAGTCGTTGCGGCCCAGGAACCATTCAAAGGCGCGTTGGGCTTCCAGACGCCAACGTTCATCGCCGGTACTTCGATAGGCTTCCAGGCAAGCTGAAGCCATCGTTTGGGCTTCGACCGGTTGTTGATCAAACCTGGCTTGCTCGCCATGCCGCTCATAAAAACCATTGGAACCGATGGGAACAAAATGACCCCCAACCGTATCAGCCCGCTGCAAATCTGCCAGCCAACAGAGGGATTCCAACCCGGCCTCAATCATGGCTTTATTTGGAATCCATTGGCCGCACATTATCATCGCTTGCGGAAGCACGGCGTTGCAATAACTCAGGCTCGATTCAAACCAACGCCAATCATCTGAACGGCACTGTTGATATAAGTTTAGCAAGCGCCTTGCCAATTCATCTCGAATCTGACTGGCCCGGCTGTCTCCGTCAAAGCGGCGCAAATATTCATGAATGCCAATGAGGGTAAATGCCCAGGCTCGCGGGCTGGTCGTTTTTAGAATGGCCGGTAAGGCTTGTTCAAATAGCCAACCAGCTATACTTTGCAAGGCTGGCGTATTTGAACGACCTAAAACGGTACCTAAGGCTAATAAGGTACGGCCGTGACTGTCCTCAGAGCCAATTTCTTCTAACCAGTTACGCTGGTAATCCATGAAATTGCGAAAACGGCCGGTCTCACGATTGAATGCATACACGATATAAGCGAGATAGCGGGTAGCCAAAGTTAATGCGTTACCATTGTCCATTTCCATTTCTGCCAGGTAGGTACTCACGATTAGAGCACGGGCGTTATCATCAACGCTGTAACCTTCCTGATAGCTTGGGATCGTGAAGGTGGCATGTTGGATCATGGCTGTGTCATCTGTCATACGGCGCAGATGGTCGAGTTTGAGGAGTGGTAGTTCACCTGGACGCTGATCAACGGGTTTGACCACGAAATCGGAAGGAATGAAGGAGCGTCGTTCAGCACGAGCACGTTCGAAAGTTGCCATATAACGCTTTGCTACTTGAGGCCAGATCATGGCTCGCCCAAATAGATAAGCTCGTTTGCGCATCGCATGACGTTTAGATTCATTATCCAATAGATCAATCACTTGCTCGGCCAACGCTGCCGGGTTGCGGAACGGTACCAGCGCCCCTCTTTCATTCGCCAGCATCTCTTCGGCATACCAATAGGGTGTTGAAATAACTGCCTTGCCAGCCCCCAGGGTGTAGGCTAAAGCACCAGAGGTAATCTGGGCTGGATTCAGATAAGGCGTGATGTGAATATCTGCTACACTGATGAACTCAACCAGTTCCTTCAGACTCACAAAGCGGTTATAAAAGATAACATGCCCGGCAACACCTAACTCATGGGCCAGCCGTTGCAGCGATAATCGGTAAGTTTCACCCTCCTGGCGTAAAACGTGAGGATGAGTAGCTCCCACTATGATGTAAACCACATTGGGATACTGAGCCACTATGGCAGGCAGAGCGGCGATGACTGTTTCAATCCCTTTATTTGCCGAGAGCAAACCAAAGCTGAGTAACACCATCTTGCCTTCGACACCAAACAGGTCTTTGTGGAAGCTGGGATCGACAAATGAGACATCGGGAATGCCATGGGGAATAAAATCAATCTTTTCTGGCAGAACCTCATAGACCGTCTTTAGAAATTCTACGGCACGCTCACTCATCACTACCACGCGATCGGATAGAGCAGCTACTTCTTGGAGTACCTGACGTTGAGCGAGGCTGGGTTCCTGCAAAATAGTATGGAAAGTGGTGACGACAGGTGTACGCAATTCACGTAACAAGGCCAGAATGTGGCTGCCAACAGTTCCGCCGAAGATGCCATACTCATGTTGCAGACAAACTAGATCAACGTTATTGATATTGAGGAAGTCGGCCGCACGACGATAAGAGTCGATATCTTTCTCCGCCAATTCAAAGCGAACCCGAGGCGGATAAGCATAACCCGTCTCGATGTCATTGACAGGTATGGCAATGCAGCTTGTGTCACTATATTCGGCCGCAATGGCTTCACATAGGTCGGTAGTAAACGTGGCGATACCGCACTGGCGCGGCAAATAATTGCCGATAAACCCAATGCGGTTAATCGCTGAAACTTCGGAATTATATTCCATTCAAATTGTCCTGCGTTTATTTATCGAAAATACCCGGGTTTTCCTTTTGCTCTTTCTTCTCTCTTTTAGCCTGCTTTTTTTCCTTTGGGGTTTTTGCCGGTTTTTTCTTGTCTCTCTTATTTGTATTCTTACCTTTACTCATTATCTTTTCTCCATGGTTGGTCTATAAATTATTATCAGCAAATGCTGATCGTTATGCCGTTGAATGCATCACAACAAGTTGATTAAGCTGGTGGGCCGCCATCATCAACCCAAACCATTAACGCCTGTTTCATTTCTTGGGCTGCTTTTGCCATCTTTTCTTCTGCCTCCAGCTTCTCAAGCGCCCTACGCTTTTCCAACCAACGCAGAAAGTCGTCTTTGGTTTTGCGGGGAGTCTGTCGGCGAGGGGTCGCTTGCGGTTTCCGTTTATCACCAGGCTTCATATTTATCTTCTCTTGTCTACAAATAACAAAGTTCGGAGTCAGGATACAGCGACCGAACTTAGGCTATTGGCTAACTCTGCCTGTACTACATTGAGCAGCGTGTCTACCTCAAAAGGTTTCTGCAAATAAGTCGGTGTTTCCAGGTACCCGAAACGATACTGAACCTCTGCTTTACTTAGACTCGTCAAAACTATTACCTTGACATCGGGAGTGATTTCCTGCAATTTTTCGTAAGTTTGTTCGCCATTCAACACTGGCATGTTCATGTCGAGCAAAACCAGGCCGATGATTTGACGGTGCTGTTGCAAAATTTCTAAGCCTTCTTGCCCATTGGCAGCCGTAAAGATTGTCGCTGCAATAGAGTCAAGGATATCTGTCAGCACTTCGCGTATGGAAATGTTGTCGTCAACAATCAGGATTGCCCCGGTCATCCGACGGCCGTTTTCCCAGCCGCGAGAACTGGGGACCAACGTTCCTTTTGTTGGTCAACCACGTTCTGGCCGCGCTGCTGAAGTTCGCCGGCCTGATCCTGAATGCTGGTCGTGACCTGGTGCGCTCTATCGCGCACCTGGTTCATGCTGTCTTCGATGGTTTCGGCCGTTTGTTCACGCAGTTTCCGGCCTTGTTGCTGTATTTTTGTTCGGGTTCTTTGGCCTGATTGAGGGGCTAGTAACAGCATCATTCCTGCGCCAGCCAGGCTGCCCAGCAGTAATCCGGCTAAAAAGCTGCCTGGATTATTTGTTTTAGATTCGCTTTCATGATTTTGGTTGGTCATTTTAATTATCCTATTTAATAATAGGGTACGGGATTAGTTATCAATAGTATCGCTTATCTATATGGGAACATCGGTTAGTTAGGGGATAATCATCTCCCCCAGTTGGGGGAGATGATTGGTTTTTCTACGTTTGTTGTTTTTGGGGAAAAGGTTAAAAAGGTACGGTCGGAGGAATACCATTCCCCTAAACGGCCGTTTCCAATGTTGGCTCCGCTTTCTCAATTAGAGCGTTCAGCCGCTCCATACTGCTGATGATCAATGGTGAAGGAGAATCATCCATTTCCTGAATGGTGGCCCACACCCGTGTGTGTCGCGCTTTGAGATCTGAAACTTGGGCAGCGGCCCCAGAGACGGCCCGGTGACTTACCAGGCGGTTCCACAATATTTGGCAGGCGGCCGATAAGGGAGGCGCAATAATAATGCCGAGGAGACCGAAGGCGTCTGCCAGCGCTATTAAGAAGATCACGGTCAACATGGGATTAGCCTGTCTGCGGTGGGAAAGGCGTGGTTCTATCCACATCTTCAGGGCAGCCACAATGAAGAGCGTGTAAACGGCTGCCAACAGGCTCACAGGCTCCCCGGTTAGTAACCCCAGCAAAAGGGGCAGCATCACCGCCAGGGTTGCCCCGGCGATAGGTATCAACAATGCCAAGGCTCCTGTCAATGCTAATAAGGTTGGGTATGGCGCTCCAATCACCCAATAACCCAATCCTAAAAGCAGCACAGCCAGGAGACTTTGGACGATTTCGCTGCGAATGTAAGCGCCCAGGTCAGACTCAATTGTCTGCCAGATATCGCGTACCCTTGTTCGCTGCCCTGGTGGCAGCAGCGAGAGCCAGAGCCGTTCAAAATGGATTTGATCGATACTCCAATAAAAGCTCAAGAACAGAACAATAAGTCCACTGCTAAGGGCAGTAAAAACACCTTGTGTGAAACCCAGTAACACTGGAAGTACAAGCTGTCCCTGTTCACCTATCAAGGCTGCAAAAAACTCGCTTGGCGGCGGCAGCACTGTATCGAGTAGTTGTTGAAACCAAATGCCCTGCAACCATTCGGGCTGCCGCCAGACATCATCGGCCGATATCTGTTGGGCAAACGCTCGAAAATCACTTATATCAGCGCCAGCGCTAAGAACGAGTAGGAGAATGAACACGCCTAAAGCAACCAGGAAGAGTAAAATCAAAACCAGGCGTACCACCAGCCCTCGTCTGGCCCAGCGATTAATCAGGGGGCGAACAGCCGCTGCCAGGGCTAATGAAACCAGAACGAATACAACAGCGGTACGAAACTGCCACAACAGGAGTAAGGCTAATAACGTTGTCATAACGGCCGTACCCATCCACACAAGTTGTTTTGTCATTCAGCCCCCTCGCTGCGGGATAGGAGCATATCAAGATCAGTTGTAATCGCTTCGATTTCATCCATTACCTGATCCTTTTCATTGACAGCTTGGGTTGAACCTGCTTGTGTGAGTCGCGCCTGATTGCGGAGGTCTTGGGCCAATTCTTGTGCTTCATAACGGAGTCGGCTGGCATAGTCACGACCCGATGCGGCTGTCGGCTCTGTGGCTCCGCGAGCAAAGACAAAGCGATTGAATAAGAGTTGGATAATGGCCGCCATAGGAATCGCCATCAGCGCACCGGCGATGCCCATCAAAGAACCAAAGGCAAAAAGCGCCAGCAAAGTGACAAACGGATTGACACCCACCGCCTTACGCATGATGCGTGGCACGAGGAGACTGTTTTCCAGTTGCTGAATAACGGCAGTAGCCGCAATGACCCAAATCAGTTTGTCAGGGCCTAGCGTCAGGGCTACCAACGATGCTGGAATCGCCCCTAAAAGCGGCCCAATGATCGGGACCGCCTCCATGATGCCCGCCACAAATGCCAACACCAAAACATTGGGCAACCCGATGAGCCAATAGGCAGCCAGAGCCATGCTGCCGACAGCCAGCATAAGGACACCTTGTCCGGCAATATAGGCCCCAACTTTCGTTTCCATTGCTGAGACAAGTTCTTTGATACTTTCGCGCTGGCTCGTTGGCACCAATAGCAATATGGATCGGATAAGTCGTGGTCCATCGAGTGTCCAGTAAAAGGCCAAAAGAAGAATGGCGACGGCCGTAAAGATGCCATGAGCCGTTGAGGCTACGTAACGCAATACCTGACCTGCTGAATCCAGCAGCTCCTGCCCTGTTTGTTGTTCTGAACCCGATAGTCCTAATGTGTCTGGAAGAACCGGACTCAGGCTCTTCAGTATTGGGTTAGGATTATCAACTATCCACCCAATCAAGCTTTGGTAATTACCGGGTACAGCGGCCGTAATCGTTGTACTTTGCTCGACGATCAACGGAAATAACAACAGCCCAAAGC
>JBAPRX010000176.1:0-2416 GCA_049281335.1 Promineifilaceae bacterium (SeqCode) | reverse complement strand
CATCGGAGAAGGTCACGGTCGCGCCTTCAACCAGCGAGCCATCCGTCTCTACATTCATCCCCTCAAAATCAATATCCATGAGCCGGGTATAGGGATCGTAGTCAGCATATAGACCGGCCAGAAACGTGGTTAATGTCTGTAAGGCATCAAAATCATCGCCGAGCGCGTGGGCGATTGTCTCCACAATGAAAGAGGCAATGGCAAAGGCGATGAGAAATACGAGCGTTACCGTAAAAAAGCCCATCACGAAGAAGATAACTGAGAGAATCGTCGCCGTGACAGCGTATTGAAGAGCGAAATCCTCCTCGTAGTCGTAGATACTGCTGTACTCGCTGTAGGTGGCCCAGTGGGTATAAATTTCATATCCCAGGAATGCAAGCTGCACGACAAAGGCAACGGCCGTAACGACTTTTGCTATTGCCTTGGCATTCTTCGTTACCGCAACCATGAGTTTTGTCTTGGTTCCGGCGCTGGCGGCATCGTCAGCATAGGCCGAGAAGCCGTGTACGTCGTACAGTTTGTCCAGATACTTGGTGCTGTACTGCTGCTTGAAATAGCGGAAATTGGCGGTGATCAGATTCTTGGCCCCAAAACTATACATGCGGTACAGATAGTTAATTTGGAACAGAACGCCTAAAGTAAACAAGACGGTGCTTTGTACGTAATAAATAGCTCCATCTGGCCCCAGACTGTTCAGATAAGCGGTATAGCTTTGCCGATTGTTAAATACCAGACCTTCCCCTGGAACCCCTAATTCGTTGGCAAGAATGAGGTATTCGATTGCTCCGGCTGCGTCTGGCCGGTTGAACTGGGTGGTCACAGCGGCATCATCGGCCGTAGTGGGTACCAGATTAACGCCGTCAATAGTGATCACCCGCGATAAGGCGCTTGCCCAGGCTGAAATGTATCCCGATAGGACAAGGTATAAGTCAGCTTCGGTCAACTCTGGATAGGTTGTTTGGAGGGCGGTCAGGCTGGCAGAGAGATCGCTGTATCGCGTAGCCAGATTGTCGGCCAATTCTGCACCATCCAACATCTGCCAGGTGGTTCCGTCATATTGGAGGTAATCCATGCTCAAAGAGCGTGATTTGAGGGTGGGGATATTTGCCAGATTGAATACGAGGTCGAGGTCGCCGTCTTCGAGGTCGGCCAATCCGGCCGTTCCTGATTCGCCTTGTACAGCAACGATAAGGGAGGCCATTTCGTTCTGTGGGTAGGCGTTAACGTCCAGGTAGTCCAGGATTGTGTTGGCTGCGCTGAAGGGAACGCCATCATAATGGCCGGGCGCTTCAGCGGGTTGGCTGACGGTCACGTCTGCTGCCGGAACCCCCCACGTTTCGGTAATGGTCGCGCCGGAGGTGGAGAAACGGTTGACGATCTCGTTGAGGCCAGGATCAACGGCCGATAAGAAGGTCGCTTCCAGACCAAACATCAGTTGGAACAATTCCCGGTTGTCTGTGGGCGAGCCGGGTGTACCCAATATGGCATAATCTACATTCGCGCTTTTGCTGACTTCCAGACCGGCAAATCGGAATGGGTCAACGTATTCGTTCAGCGGCATCTGCTCTGTGTCTATATTGTCGCCATTTAGCTCATCCTGGCTCATCATTGCCATCCAGACCAACTCGGCCGATGACCAGGTGATTTGGTCGGTTTCGCCCGGCCCATAAGCCACTTTGCCGGTGAATGCGCTAATCTGTCCCCCCTCGCTCAGTGGATTCAGCGGCACCAGGAGTTCTTTGGTTCCACCTTCCCCTTTCAGCACGCTGATGCTGTACATCTGTTGCAGGCTGTCGTCGGGTATATCGTTGGTTGAGATTTTCATATAGGGGGTCAGGGTAATGTCTTTTCTCGAATTATCCAGGTCTTTTACATTGCCCTCTTCGTCGTAAGGCCAATCCAGGGTAGAAACAACGTAACGTAAATGTGTTTCATCCTGTGGTTGAACTTGAAACTCGATATACTGATAGCCATCGTAACTGCTCTGCTCCAGGGTTGTCTGGAGGGAGAAGCTGTCCTGATAAGCTGTATAACGGAAGGGGTCCATATCAACGCTGTCTTGGATGCCGTCCCCATCGTTGTCGCTGTCCCACATATTGGGAATGCCATCATTATCCGGGTCAATATTGGTTAAAGAACCAAAGCCGCTTTGCCATTCCAGGTTGTCGGTCAGACCATCGCCGTTGGTATCTTCGTCAAGCGGGTTGCTGTAGAACTGTTGACCGTTGTAGGTAAACCCTTCAATTTCGAGTGTATCCGTAATGAGGTCGCCGTCGGTGTCGTAGTTGTAGGGGTTGGTTCCCAAACAATTTTCTACAAAGTCGGGGGTTCCATCGTTGTCGGAATCGGTCATGGTGTCGCCGGTTCCACAGGTTTCTTCATTTTCTGGGAGCTGTGGGGTATTGGGGTTCAAGGG
>JBAPRX010000175.1:0-8983 GCA_049281335.1 Promineifilaceae bacterium (SeqCode) | reverse complement strand
GTCTGTCCCAGATGTCCCAGGCCAGTTGGACGCCTTCAACGCCCAATTCATAGCCCATTTCTCGGATATAGGCCGGATAGTTATGCTGTCCGACCGTTCTGCCGGAAATAAAGTGATGCAGACCATGATCGTGCAGCACCACAACCCCCGGATAGCTAACGGCCGTCTCATAAATGGCTTCATGGTGGCTGCTGTTGCCCATCTGATAAAGCGCCAGGTCAAAGTCCCAACGATTTTTCGGGTATTCACTCAGAGGGCGTGTTTCAATGGCGGCTTTTAACTCAGCGATTACGGTATCTGGATTTTCGGTGAATATCGTGAGGTCGGCTCCCTGCATCAGATAAGGCAACAGGGCCAGACTGTAATCGGCAATGCCGCTGCGGGACGGAGGAAGTGGGCTGAAATAGGCCAGGCGGAGGGGAGATTTTTGGTAGAGTGTGCTGGTCATATAATGCAAACGTTGTGCTGCCAGGATTGGTTCAATCTCACAGATTGAACCAATCTAAATGTTGCCTTCATCCTTTTTCCAGTCGGGAGAGTCGTTCATCAATGGATTGGAGCAGGCGGTTGGTCTGGACCAACTGGGTCGTCAGTTCGCCAACATCGTGAATGAGGGCCGACTGATCTTGGTCCTGGGCCACCAGACGGCCGTCCAACGCCTCAAATCGCGCCGCCACCTCTTCCAACTGCGCCAACGTCAGGCGGTTGAACTCGTTTTGCTGCTGCACAATGGCCCGCACATACCACTTGGTCGAAATGCTGTTCCAGGCTCCGCGCAGCCAGGCGATCAGCGGGCCAACAACGGCCGTCCTTGATTGAAACGGCCGTTCCTCCACCTGCCATTTTTGCCGGAGTTGGTCTAGATTTGTCGGCCGTTCTGGTATGTCAGTCATGTGCATCCTCTTGAAAATGTTACCGCCACGTCATCTCTGGCACCTCAGCCGGAACTGCATATGGCCCGGCAGCCAGATCATCAAAATATTGGTGGGTGAGCAGAGCGCCGTAAGAGAAAATGGCTTGTCCGGCCGTTCCCAACTGCCGTCCAGCATTGATCCGGTCTGCAATCTCATCAAAGGTGCAATAATCGCTGCCGATGCCGGGAATGATCAACCGGTCGCCGCTGTCCGCCATGAAATCGGCTACCAGCGTCTTCCATTTGTCCAAAGTCCAGAAACTGTCATCAGGGCAGTTGGTGCTGCCAGGGTAGATCATGGGGTCGTTAATATCAATATACCCCCCCTGCACCCAGGCTTTGGAATCCTGGTAGAGATCGTTGTACCCTTCCAGAGCAAAGCCGCCCCAGCCCCATTCCGGCCGTTCGAAGTAAATGGGCCAGACAGCAGCCGACAGCCAAAGGTCAGGATAGTTGTCAACCAGATGATTGTAAATCTTATAGACAGTCCCATTTACCTGCGCCCGCTGCCAATCCTGGTAACTGCCATACCCAGACGGTGGCGTGGAAAAACAAGGGACGCCTGATGCGGCCGCACTGACCGGGTCGCAGGAGGTGTTGGATCCGCCGTAACGGATGTGATCCAGATGAATCCCGTCAATGTCGTAATGAGAGGCCAGATAATCCACCACTTCGAGCAGGTGGTCATCGGTAAAGGTCGAAGCTGGAGTAGCCCGCAGATAAGAGCCACAATAAACGCTGCCGCCGGTGGTCCACTGCAAGCCGTTCAATTTGCCGTTGGTTGTGCCATGTTCTTGTTCAAGCAGGTAGTAAAAATGCTCGGGAGAAGTTTGCGGCGGAGGCGTCTGGCAGCTATCCCACACCGGATAGACGTTGATATAGGCATGAAGCTGTATACCTTTTGCGTGGGCTTTTTGAATAAAGTAGGCCAGTGGATCCCAAAAAGGAACGGGAGCCTGGCCCAATATGCCGCCGCTGACCCGCGCCGCCCAGGGTTCGGGGCCGGGTTCGTAGTAAGCATCGGCCGTTCCCCGCACCTGGAAGAAGACCACGTTGAATCCGGCATCGGCTACATTCTGGACAATTTCGTCTATCTTGGCCGGACTGGCTGACTGCGTACCCGTCGTCCAATCGAAGCGAGTGACCCACACCCCGCGAAACTCTTTTTCTTCGCCACGATTGACAACAGGAATATAGCTGGTGTTTGACGCGAAGGGTTTGGCATAGGCCAGCCCCAGCACCAAGACCATCAAAGCCGTCATGCCAACTGCTGAAAGGAAAATAACGAAATGTTTTCGTCCCATAGGCCGCTATTATTGCACAAATTTACGAACTACACAGCCTCCTATATATTTTGTCTTAAAACCAATATTGAACAAAATAGCCCCTGCTTGAGCCGGAGGTGCCGCTTTGTGGTTATTGCCCGGAGGGTATTTCACTGTAGAATTCGGAGCCATGACCACATACATAGATATTAGCCGAACTTTATTCCCCGGAACGGCCGTCTGGCCCGGTGACACTCCTTTTGAACTCCGACAAATGCTGAAGCGCAGCCAGGGTGACTCCGTTAATCTGACCACCCTCGTTACCAGCGCCCATACCGGGACCCACGTAGACGCCCCCCATCACTTTTCCGACGACAGTACCGGCATAGATGAGATGGCACTCCGAATTTATTGGGGGCCGGCCCAGGTCGTGACAGTCGCCAAAACAGGCGGCCCACTCTATCCGGCCGATTTCGCCGCCTACGATTTGCGACAGGCAGAAAGAATCCTGGTTCGTTCTTCGGCCGAAAAGCGAGAAGAGTCGGAATTTCCATCCGAATTCATCTACCCCAGCCCCGAACTGGCCGATTTCCTGCACGAGCAGGGCATCATTTTGTTTGGCAGCGATGCCCCTTCAATGGACGCTCAAGACGACGACGCCCTCCCCGGCCATCGCGCCCTGCTGCGAAACGGCATTGCCATTTTGGAATGGCTCAACCTGAGCGAAACGGCCGATGGCCTCTACGAACTCTCTGCCCTACCGCTAAAAATCGCCGGTGGCGATGGCAGCCCAGTGCGGGCGGCTTTGAGGAAGTAATTGGTGATTGGTGATTAGTGGCATTAATTACCAATCACTAATCACCAGTACCCCATTGCTTATGCCTCCCACTCTCTCCCAGGCACAAGCCCTCGACACGGCCGATCCGCTGGCTCCTTTTCGAGACCGGTTCGTCATTGCCGATCCGGGACTGATTTACCTGGACGGCAACTCCCTCGGCCGTCTTTCCCACACAGCGGCCGAACGATTGCAGCAGCTCATCAATTATGAATGGGGCAGCCGCCTGATCCGCAGTTGGAACGAAGGCTGGTTCGATCTGCCGGAAAAGGTCGGGGCCAAAGCAGCCCAGTTATTAGGCGCAGAGGCCGACGAAGTCATCATTGCCGATTCCACCTCCGTCAATCTGTTCAAGCTGGCGCTGGCGGCCGTTCAGATCCAAAACGGCCGAACCAAAATCATCACCGACGATCTCAACTTCCCCTCCGACCTCTACATTCTCCAGGGCGTCGCTCGACTGGCCGGATCGGACTACGAGGTGGTGCGAGTCAAATCGGCCGATGGACTGACCGGCCCGGTTGAGAGGCTGGCCGAAGCCGTTGATGAGAACACCGCCCTCGTCTCCCTGACCCTGACCACTTTCAAAAGCGGCTACACCTACGATCTGGCTGCCATAACCAAACTTGCCCACCGGGTCGGGGCGATGGTACTGTGGGATTTAAGCCACAGCGTCGGGGCCATTCCCATTGCCCTCAACGAAGCCGGGGTAGACCTGGCTGTTGGCTGCACCTACAAATACCTCAACGGCGGGCCGGGATCGCCCGCATTTTTATACGTCCGCAAGGATTTGCAAGATCCCCTTTCCAACCCCATCGCCGGCTGGATGGGGCAGGAAAGTCCATTCGACCTCGCCCTCGACTACCATCCCATCTCTGGAATCCGCCGCTTTCTTTCCGGCACGCCTTCGGTGTTGGCGCTGGCTGCTGTTGAGGCCGGGCTTGACCTGGTACTGGAAGCCGGTATTGAGCAAATTCGGGCTAAATCCGTCCGGCAGTCGACCTATTTCATTGACCTATACGATGCCCAACTCGCCCAACTTGGTTTTCGGCTCAACTCGCCCCGCGACCCCGCCCGGCGTGGTTCCCACGTTATTCTGGGTCACGATGAAGGCTGGCGCATAAGCCAGGCACTCATCCAGGAGATGAATGTCCTGCCCGACTTTCGTCGTCCTGAATATATTCGCTTCGGTATTGCCCCGCTTTACACCACCTTCACGGAGCTGTACACGGCCGTTATCCGCCTCAAAACCGTCGTCGAAGGTCGGCTCTACGAAAACTACTCCTACGAAAGCAATACGGTCACCTGAAAGGGAAGCTTCGCCTCTTCCAAATTGGTTCAATCTCGCAGATTGAGCCAATCTCGGCCGACTTTAATCCAGGTGGTAAGATGTCCATTTGACAGCTTTGACAGTATAATCTACCTCCATGACAGCATATGAAGTAAACCACTATGAAACGGCCGCTGGGCGGCACATCTACACCTTTCCCATCCTGGCTTTTCCCGGCCTGATCGCCAATATCTACCTCCTTGACGATGGCAACGGTCTGACCCTGATAGACTGCGGCTCCGGCTTCGACCAGTCAAACGAAGAACTGTTGGCCGGGTTTGAAGCCCTCCGATCCCAGTACGATAAAGCCATCCGCCTGGAAGAAGTCAGCACCATCGTCATCACGCATGGTCATATGGATCATTTTGGCGGACTGCCTTTTGTTCGACAGTTCACCAACGCCCCTATCGGCGTTCATCCCCTGGATCGCCGGGTACTGTCCAATTATGAAGAACGGGTCGTCGTCGCTTCCGGGCAGTTAAAGATTTTTCTGGAACGGGCCGGTGTCCAGGGCAAGAACCAGGACACCATCATGAGCATGTATCTCTGGGCCAAAGACCGCTACCATTCCACCCCGGTCCAATTTACTCTGGAGGAAAGCCAACCCCTGTTTGATGACATTCCCCTTTACCACGTTCCCGGCCATTGTCCCGGTCAGCTTTGTCTACTGGTGGACGATATTTTGCTAACGGCCGATCATGTCCTCTCTCGCACCACTCCCCATCAGGCCCCGGAAAGCATTACCAACCACATGGGACTCAGCCATTACCTTGATTCTCTGGACAAGATAGACAAGGTAGATGGCGTTCGGCTGGCCCTGGGCGGCCACGAACAACCCATGACCGATTTACACGGCCGTATTCAGGAGATTCGGCAGCTTCACACAGAACGGTTGAACAAGATTCTCGACATCTGCCGCGAACCCCACTCCATCGCTGAAATTAGCAAAACCCTGTTCGGTATGGTCAGCAGCTATCACATTTTGCTGGCTCTGGAGGAAACCGGAGCGCACGTCGAATATCTTTACCAGCGCGGCGAGTTGGCCGCCGCCAACCTGGATGAGATTCAGCAAGCCGAACATCCCGTCATCGCCTACCAGCGGGTCTGAGCATCAAGGACCATGAATACCATACTCCTAATGAATCATGCTGTTGACTTTTTACTGCCAACTTTTTACTGGTCTTCGCGTCTTTGCATTAAATATCTTCAATGAACATTAGCGATCAACTCCTGGCCTGGTGGGACGCCGGTCACGCCCAACTACCCTGGCGGGAGAGCGCCGACCCCTACGCCATCTGGGTTTCCGAGATCATGCTCCAGCAGACCCAAATCGCCACTGTCCTGCCATATTACGGCCGTTGGATGGCCCAATTCCCAACCATCGAGGCGCTCGCTGCCGCCTCCCTGGACGAAGTGCTCAAGTTGTGGGAAGGGCTGGGCTATTACAGCCGGGCCAGAAACCTCCAAGCCGCTGCTCAGACCGTTGTCGAGGAATACAACGGCCGAATCCCTCAAACCGTCCCCGACCTGATGAAGCTGAAAGGGATCGGCCGTTACACTGCCGGGGCCATCGCCTCCATCGCCTTCGATCAGCCCGTCCCCGTTCTGGATGGCAACGTCATTCGGGTGTTGAGCCGGTTGTACGACCTGCCTGATGATGTGACCGAGACGGCCGTCAAAAAACAACTGTGGCAAACGGCCGAACAACTCGTTCCCCAGGAACGGCCCGGCGCCTTCAACCAGGCGTTGATGGAACTGGGCCAGACCATTTGCCTGCCCGCCGCTCCCCAATGCCACCAATGCCCTCTGGCCGATCTCTGTCTGGCAAAGGCCAGAGGAACCCAGCTAGAACGGCCGGTTCGACCGCCCCGCCGCCGGACGCCCCACTACGATGTCACCGCTGGCATCATCTGGCGGGAAGACGGCCGTTTCCTCATCGCCCAACGCCCTTTTGACGGCTTGTTGGGTGGCTTGTGGGAGTTTCCCGGCGGCAAACAGGAAGACGGCGAAAGCCTGCCGGAGACACTGCGGCGGGAAATCCGAGAGGAACTGGCGATTGAGATTGAGGTTGGCGATCTGTTGACGGTCGTCAAACACGCCTTCACCCATTTTCGCATCACCCTCCACGCTTTCCAGGCCCGTTACATGGAGGGACAGCCGCAGCACCTCGGCGTCGTTGACCACGCCTGGGTGCAGCTTGGCGACCTGGAGCAGTATGCCTTCGCTAAAACAGACCGCCAGATTATTAAAGCACTGCGAGATGTAAAGTAGATTATTGATTCGTGATGCTGACGCCTGTATTATAGCAGGCATGGCTGACACATCTGTCTCCGGTATTTTTTACACGCTCGATATTCCTGAAGAGGCAATCTCTTTTTATCGGGCTGGCAAAGCGGCGGCAGCAGACCAGGACTACAACCAGGCCATCGAAAAATTTTCCCAGGCATTAGAATTTTCGGAAACACCAACCCTGTTTCGGGCCAGGGTGCTGGACCAACGGGGAACCTCCGCCTGGCTCCTGAACCATTATGAACAGGCCAGAGCAGATTTTCTGACCGCCCTGGAAATTTGTAATGACCCCATTCTTTCTGCCCGACTCCAGGCTCGCCTGGGCGATGTGGCCGATTCCAGCGGCGACTATGAAGCTGCAACGGCCGCTTACACAGAAGCGATGCGAATGGGGATGGAAGTTAACGATGTCCTGGCAATTGGCCGTGCCCAGCGTGGGTTGGGCGTCGTCAACCGGCGGCAGGGCAACACTGAAAAAGCATTGAGCCATCTAACCCAGGCGTTGGCTGCCTTCCGCCAGGCGGCCGATCCGCAAGAGCAAATCCGGGTGCTGACCAGCATCGGCCGTACCCGGCAGGCGCGTGGCGAATACCAAAACGCCATTTCCGCCCTGACAGAAGCGTTGAACATTGCCAAAGCGATGAAGGATCGCTGGCGTACGGCCCTGGCTTTGAACGACATCGGCGAGGCATACCAGGCGCTCTATGATTTGGATACCGCCCTTACCTTTCACACCCAGGCATTGGAACTGGTGATAGATGCCGGGGCCAATATGATCCGGCCCGACGTCCTCCGCAACATGGGTGTTGACCACATCGAACTCGGCCGTCTCGACACCGGAATGGACTTTCTCTTGAAAGCCCTGGAACAGGCGCGGTCTGTCGGCAATAGGGAACAGGAAGCGCTGACGCTCTATGACATGGCACGGGCTTATTTACAACAGGACGATTCCGATGCTGCGGAGCGAATTGTCTCTGACTTGAACGCTCTGGCCGAAAATCTCAATGTGGACCGTTACCGGGCATTGGCCGCCTTCATGCGCGGCGAACTGCTTTTTGCACAAGGCAGCCGGACAGCAGCAGCGGCCGAATTAAATATCGCCGTTCTGGACGCACAGACGGCGCTGGACAGGGGGATGCTGTGGAAGTTACACGCAGCGATGAGCCATATTGTGGATGACGAGGCAATAGCCTCCATTCACGCTCAGATAGCGGCCGATTTTATTCAACAAACGGCCGAACCGTTACAAGACCCTCATTTGAAAGAATCCTTTATCAATGCAGCCCCGGTGACGGCCGTTCTGGTCGCCGCCGGCATTGACCCCGACAAGTTATTAGGGAAAAAGTAGCAACTTTTCTCAACTGGAGCACAATCTATGCCCCTTTTGCAGGCTTACGTATTCGGTAAGCTCCGCTTGCAGTGTGGCGACAAAACGATTGACGCCTTTCCGACCCGGCACGTAGAGCATTTATTGGGCTATCTACTGCTTCATCAGGGTACGCCTCACGCCCGTGAAAAGTTAATAGACCTGTTGTGGGCCAACGACAGCCCGGCTAACGGCCGTGCCAGTCTTAGCACTACCCTCTGGCGGCTGCGGAAACTTTTCGAGCAGCTTGGTCTGGAGCCGGACTGCTATGTACAGGCGACCCGCGATTGGATTTCTTTCACATTGGAATCGGGCAGCTATCTGGATGCGGCCGATTTTGAGGCTGCGGTAGCCGGGGTGGAACAGTCCGGTTCGGACGGTTCGTGCGAAATTTGTCTAAGGAAAGCCCTGGCCGTCTATCAGGGGCCGTTCTGTGAAGGGATGTATGAGGATTGGTGTTTGCTGGCCCGCGAACGATTAGAACGGCAGCATCTGTGGGCGTCGGGACGGTTGATGTACCTGTTAATAGAACGGGGGGAATATGGGGAAGCGATAGGAGTCGGCCGTCGTATTCTCGAATGTGATCCCCTGCGCGAAGAAGTCCACCGCGCTATCATGCGCTGCCATTACCGGCTCGGCCAACGCGCTCAGGGTATCCGCCAGTTCCAAAGCTGCGCCAACCTCCTGCAACAAGAGATGGACATCCTCCCCATGCCCGAAACGATCAGCCTCTACCAGCAAATTGTGTCGGAGAGCTTCCTCCAACTGCAAAAAGCCAACCCCCAGGATGCCTGCCAGCAAGAAATTCAATCCGCCTTCGAGTCTTTTGTCCAGGCTGGGGAGCGGTTGATGACGCTAATGGGGTAGGAGGGCCGCCCCCACCTCGCTACGGCCGTTCTTCCAACCCATGCCACACTCGCACCACATCACCCCCTGGCATATAATCTGCTCTATGGAAACGTACCAGATTCAGGAGAGAGATGTCTCT
>JBAPRX010000174.1:0-5145 GCA_049281335.1 Promineifilaceae bacterium (SeqCode) | reverse complement strand
GTTTATCTGACGGTGCAGCAAGTGCTGTTCGTTCACGCCCGTCTGATTGATACTACGGGTGGCGAACACGGCCTTCGTGATTTAGGGTTATTGGAATCGGCCGTTGCCTGTCCTCAAGCAACGTTTGATGGCCAAGACCTCTATCCCGACCTGTACCAAAAAACGGCCGCCCTCATGGAATCATTGGTTCAAAATCACTCCTTTGTTGATGGCAACAAGCGAACGGCCATCAGTGCCGCAGCCATGTTCCTGGTACAAAACGGCCGTGAGCTGCAAACTACAAACCAGGAACTTGAACGTTTCACCTTTCAGGTCATAAACGAACGGCCGTCTCTGACAATTATCGCTGACTGGTTTGAAATCAATTCGCATTCGATATCATAATATTTCAAGCAGCCGTCCATGTTGGGTAGGCGTATAGCAAGAAATCGTGAGGATTTATCAGGAGGTCATCCTCGCGGTTCCGCTGTAGCCTCACAAAATGTCCGGTTTTGTCCAGTAAAAGAGACATTTTTGAGTTCTTTCTAACTTTATGTCAACGTGCGGGAGCAGGGCGGGTCTGGAGACCGGCCAATCGTGTTGGATGGTCTGTCGTTTTTTGGAGAAAAGTTGGCGTTTGGTGGTCATTTTTTGATAAATGAAACGGCCGAGTGTGGGGCCCCAGGGAATGTGCAAATCCTTTGGGTCCCATACCCGGCCAGCGAAGTGCGCGAGGCGCGGTCCGTATTCAGGTTGGGTGAATGCCGTAAGGATTACGGTTTAGGTTGGTAGAACCTGACAAGGGGTAATTGTAGCTCATTTGTGCTACTTTACAAGGAAGATTCCTAGCTGGTGTTACCTTCGGTAACAAATGGGTTTGGGTTGCTTTAGGTAAACGCCGAAATGACAAATTCGGGCTGCTAAGAAACTTGAACGTTTTAGGGTTTGTAACCTGAAAGATTCTTCACTGGTCTTGAATTGGGATGGGTGACTGCGGGAAAACCCGTTCAGAATGACGGGTGGGGAGGTTATTGGTTCCCGGCTAACCCGGCGACGAGGAGGTCGAGGGCGGTGACCATGTCGGTACGGCCGGTTTTCACCCCTACATCAATTTCCAACAATCGCTCATAAATCTGCTCCAACTGCCCCAGGCTGAAATTCTTGCTCTGTTGGTGTAGTTTGCCGGTTGGGAAGGGATGGAGCTTAAGCGTCTTGGCGATTTCGGCCGTTTGTCCCCCGCCTTCATCCATTTCTTTTACTTGAATCAACAGCCGGAACTGGCGAATAAACATGGCAAAGAGGTAGAAAGGATCGGTTCCCTCTCGATATTTTTTGTTGAGAAGCTGCGCGGCCGTTTTTCCCTTCCGTTCCCCTAACGCATCCACCAGATCAAAAATACTCGCCTCCGCCACATACGGACACAGCAGCGATACATCATCTGTATCAATTACCCCCTGCCCCTTATACAACACCAGCTTTTCAATCTCATTATCCAGAAGCCGCAAATCATTGCCCGCATTCGCCGCCAGCAGATGGGCTGCATAGGGCTGAATCTGGCCCCCTACCTCCTTCACTCTATCCCGCACCCACCGTTCCAACGCCTGTCCCTGCGGCCGACTAAACTCCCGAATAAACCCCTTTTCATGCGTCTCCGCCAGCTTCCGGGCCGGATGCCGTTTCGACAGCGACTTCGACTCCAGGAAAACCAGCCGCGTCGTTTCTGGCAGTTCCGGCAGGTAGGCCAGCACCTCATCCTGAAAATGAGAAGCTGTCGACAGACTGAAAAAGTTTTTCACAATCACCAGTCGCTTATCGGCCAGGAAAGGGATCGAGTCGCAGGCGTGTTGCAGTTCCGAGAAGCTAAACTGGCGCCCCTCAAAACGAACGGTATTCAGCTCCAGCATAGACGCATCTCCCAACTTGCTTTGCAAGTCGGTCAGCGTCTCCACCTGTGAATGCTCGTCGTCGCCGTGAAAGATATAGAACATAGAACTAAGAAAAGTTGTTTTGATGAGTGAGGAGACGCAGGGGAATTAATAATTAATTGTTGAATTCGTGAATTGTTGAACGATTAACGAGGCCGTTATTGCGCGTCGCTTGTAAGAACGTCAACCTTTAACAAAAGTTTTTACATTCAAAACCAACTTCATTAAAAATTCACGAATTCACCAATTCACCAATTAATTATTTTTCTCCTCAACAAAATCGAACCATACCCAAACAACTTAAAAATTATCCAACTGTGGTTATCTGATACGCTCGCACCTGTTCCGCGCCAGTCTGTCCTAGCAATACCTGGAACAGCCGCGTCATCGGCGATGGCTTAATCTTACGAACTTCCGTAATCTCCAGATCGCCCAAATTGCCATCCGTTGTGAAATGTTCTTGCAGGGCCATGCCCAACGGCCGAGATACAATCAACATCATTGTGACCGCTAAAACGGCCGCAGGCAGTGCGTTCAACAACACCGGCAGACTCATCTTACTGCTTTTCTGTCGGCGCTGCTCCATGCTAAACATTGCCTGCGCTGCCAAAGTCGACATTGTTGCTGTCGTCAGCAGCACCGTTCCGCAGTTGGGATGAACGGCTAAATGCGTTTCACCCCCTTTCATCCGTGAATGGGCTTCATTCACCGCCTTCCGAACATCCTCTTCCGACACATCCCCGTAAATATTCAGATAGAAGCCATAAGGCGTCGAATTACCCTGTGCGCTAAAACCACTCTTCTTCTGACTCAACACATGAATCGTCGCATGTTCTAACCCATGATTCCGTCGCGTCCGGCTAATCAAATTCGCTAACATAACATCACCTCAATTACAAACCCTCTTGCAAAAAACCTTCACAATCAATACTTTAAAGACTTGCAACGAATTACACAAATTTCACAAATTAAAAAGTCAAAAAATTCGTGCCAATTCGTGCTAATTCGTGGCTAATCCTCTTCACCAATTCCCGCCTACCAAACACTTCCACAATCCAAACCACTCCCCACAAACCTCCAACCAAAAATTCGTTCAATTCGTGAAATTCGTTGCTAAAAAGTAGGCAACCCCATATCCGGCATCGCTTCCCCCTCCCGGAAAGCCTTAATGGCCGTTCGGGTCGCCACCAGATCATCCCAGGGATATTCAATTGTGCCAAAGCACATAGACTGCTCATGCGCCTTGCCGCAGATCAACACCAGATCATCCAGTTGAGCCAATGACAAAGCAAAATAAATCGCCCGGCCCCGGTCAGGAATCCGCCAAAACGTCTCTCCTTCAACGCCCCCTTCTGACCGGCAGCCCGCCGCCATCATCGCCAGAATATCTTCCAGCGACTCTGTGCGTGGGTCTTCGGCCGTTAACACCGTCAAATCGGCATCCCTGGCCGAAATTTCTGCCATCATCCGCCGCTTCTCAACATCCCGCTTCCCCGCGCTGCCAAAAACGGTAATCACCCGCCCCTTTGCAATCCCTTTGGCCGCGCCAATCGCCTTGGCCAACCCATTCGGCGTATGGGCAAAGTCCACAATTACCAGAAATTCCTGCCCTTCGTTCACCGGCTCCATCCGCCCCGTCAAAATCTGCACCGCCTCCAACCCGTCTCGAACCTGCGCCGGTGACAGCCCCAACGCCTCCCCCACTGCTGCCGCCGCCAGCATATTATAAACATTAAACTCCCCCACCAAATGGGAATGAACCAATTCTCTATTTCCGTTTTGGCCGGGGAGCGACAGTTGGTATTGGGTGGCATCGGCCGAAAACCGCAGATCGGTCGCGGTTACATCGGCCGTTTCATACAACCCATAGCTCATCCGGCGCGGCACGTCAATGGTCACCAGTCGCTCATAAGAACTATCATCCCGGTTCAGAACGGCCGTCTTCACCACTCTCCGTTTATATGGATTATGTGTCTCTACTGCCAGCGCGTCTAACCCCAACGCCTCAAAGAGCCTTGCCTTAGCCGCGAAATACCCTTCATACCCCCCATGATAGTCCAGATGCTCATGGGTAATATTTGTCACCACCGATATATCAAAGTCAATCCCATCCACCCGATGTTGGGCCAGACTGTGGGACGTCGTTTCCAACACACAATGTGTCAGACCGGCGTCCACCATCCGCCGCAAATAACGCTGCACCACCGGCGCTTCCGGCGTCGTCACATGCAAGGCCAGCGGTTCTTCCGTCTGTCCAATGACGGCCTTAATCGTACTGAGCAAACCGGTCTGCAATCCCGCTGCCTTCAAGACATGATAAATCAGGCTGGACGTTGTCGTCTTGCCATCCGTCCCCGTCACGCCAATCATCACCAGTTGGCGGCCTGGAAAATCATAATAAGCGGCCGATAACCACGCCAGTGTAACGGCCGTATCCGCCACTTCCAGATAAGGCGTATCGCCAAAATCCACATCCAGTTCGGCCGCCGGTCGCTGCCCCAAAATCAAACTCGCTCCCTGCGCCACCGCCTTGCCGATATAAGGATGGCCGTCCGTTCCCGTTCGGACGCGGGCCACAAAACATTTACCCGGCTCAACCAGCCCTGTATGCTCCACAAAGCCCGAAATGGTCACATCCGGCCCCGCATAGCTTGGTGGTTGCGGATGAGACGTGCCCGCTACGGCCGTTCCCCAAGTATCAAGTAACGCATATAATGACTTCATGGGTCGAGTATAGATTTACTGTGGTGAAGCGTCAAACCTGCGCCGCCGAATCTCTAGCCGTTCTAATTGTCCTAACAGACCGCTAACCCCCTTTCCCGGTGCAGCCATGACCCGGCTGTCCGCGAAGTACGGAAAATCAAAATGAATCGCATCCCCCGCCGCCAGACCCGGCATCGGCATAAGCCTCGCCGTCAGCGGCTTATCCAGCCGCACTGCCAGCGCCGCCACGTCCAGCAAAATACCCGCCAGCGCCGCCTGGCTGATGTCGCCTGGCAGCGGAATCGTATCCAGACCAACCCCACAAACGGCCGAATAACTCAACAAATCACTGATGGACACCACTCCCTCGGCCGCTCTTGCCGCCAGCACCGAGTCTTCCAACACCGGCAGCATCAGCCCCGAAAAGCCACAGCGAGGAAAATCGGCCCGGTCAATCGCCTCCGTGATAAAAGCTGCCGCAAACAAGCTGCCGCTCCCGCCCACCTGCGCCAGCCCCAATCCTTCCATCGCCCCCGCC
>JBAPRX010000173.1:0-2219 GCA_049281335.1 Promineifilaceae bacterium (SeqCode) | reverse complement strand
GTTCCAGACGGGCCAGTTGCAGCATAACCGGTATGTAAGCAATAAGGCGCCGGCGGAGATGAAACCACCGGTCTTCGGCTGGTAACGGATAGAGGGAATCGAAAAGGTGATGGATTTTTTCCCAGGTTGAGATTTTGCGAATGAAAAATGGCGTACCCGAGATACGATAAGCTGCGTTGGGTTCAGGAGGCAGCATTAATGATTTCGTGCTGGAAGTCAAGGCCAAAAACTCATGAGCCTCGTCCCGGCTGCAAGGCAGTCTGGTACAGTAAAATTCCTGTGAGACTGTCGTCCGTTCGAGCGAGAAGCAGTACAGTTTGTTAATCATTTCGAGAAGTTCCTTATTTTATATTTTTCTTTCAACAGGCTTTCCGGCAGTAATGACATATCTCTAGACAGTCAATGAATCATCACTATTACCGCAGCCGTGTCTTGCGGGGCTGAGACGGCGGTTCGGGTTCTTCGGACGAAGCATCCGGCTGGTCATCTTCAATTGGTGAGAATAAAGGCAGGGAAGGTTGGATGTCATCGCCATCGGCCGTGTGTGGCGTCTTGTTTTTCTCTAGTTGGTCGGAGGGGGATCGTTCTTCTGCCGCCGAATCTTCATCATCTTTATGAGATTGAACAACTTCCAACAGAAACTTTTGCATCTTCGGTCCCTTCTGTCTGGGTGGTAAGAGCATTGCCAACACATGCAATGGCAGCCAGCTATCTGGTCTTCGGGGCAGCGACGGCGATTTTGGCGGAACCGGCGCGGGCCGGATAGTCAGGTCAGCGGGAATAGTCACCCGCTCCGCTAGAAAACGATACGGCCGTTCCCGGCGGGTATAGACCAGCACCCGGTCCCGGGGCCAGGCCATCGGTTCCTCTGGCGACAAGAGTTGCCTGGGCGGCTTACCCGCTTCCCAGAGTTCAGTGCCGTACAGCCAGGCCATGTGGGCCGCCGTCTGTGGGTCATGGGGCGGATACCAGACCTGATGGGCAAAACGCCCGGCCAGCGCCGCACCATCTCCACTCTCAGCCAGATTGTTGAGTGCTGATAGAGAGTCGGCCGTCAGGATAACGGTGATGTTATATTCGGCCGCTTCCACCAGCAGTTGCTCAATGGGCGGCAGCACCCGGGCGAAGGCGGCGTCTATTATTAAAAGAAGCGGCTCATAACCGCCGTGGGTAAGATGGTAGCGGTGAATGCCGTCCACTATTGCCGCAGCTAACCCCGAAAGGTCAGCCATTTCGGCCGGCGAGAAGGTTAGATAGAGGCTGCCTTTCTCCTCGACCCAGGTTTTGGGTATGGTGTTGATGGTGTTGTCGATAAAAAAGGACCCATAGAGGTGTTGGTATCGCGCCATCTGGTGACGGAACAGGGCAAAGCTGTGGCGGACATCTTCGTCATAGAAAGCCTCCCAGGGCGGCAAGTCCATTGAGAACCAGGTGACCAGATAATCTAACTCATCCACCGTATTTAATGCCTCCAGGACTTGAAACAGGTCCGTTCGGGCGGCATCCAACAGGAGATGGAGTGGATTACGTTTGTAGTGATAGCCGTAATAGCCAATGGCTTCTACCAACACGGCCGAATGATCCAGCAGCCAATCTTCTGCCTCTGGCGGTGACGTTTTAACCAGAAAATGGTGCAGCCTACGAGCCGGCTCGCTATCCCAGAAACGGTAATAATGAACCAAATTGAAGGCGTAGCCGGGGACGGTATAAACTTTGCCCCAGACTGTCTCCCGGAAGTAGCCGGTCTGCTGGTAAAGACGGCCGCCGGGGTCCACGACTAACGCGGCCGCCGGCCAATGGTACAAGGTCATAGCCAGCTGGTCGCGCCAGCCGCTGTCAGGCGGAGCAACCAGCAGCAGATGGCCTCCTGCGTCGGTTGGAATAGCGATGTCGGGCCGGTCTTTGTGGCCGGGAATGGCGGCCAGAGGGATATGGCCTTTAGCCGAAAGTTGAAAGGCTGCTTCCTCAGCCGTCAACCGGCCTTGAGCCAGCCGGTGCTGTTTTTGCTGCTGCTGCCAGCGCCACCTTTGTTGGATTATTTTCAGGTTGTCCATCTTAATACCCCAGTCCCCAGCTGCTATGCTGCTGCTGTTCTTCTACCGGTTCAATTTCAACCGCTTCTTCGGATTGTTCGAGATGCTGTTTCTCTTCCACGGAAGAGATACTAATTGAGTGCTCGACAGATTGTTCTAAAGATTGTCCATCCGCAGCCTGCTCAA
>JBAPRX010000172.1:0-1952 GCA_049281335.1 Promineifilaceae bacterium (SeqCode) | reverse complement strand
CCTTTTACCTGAACGGCTGCAACGGACAATGGCCCGCCAGGCTGAAGCCGAACGAGAAAAGCGAGCCAAGGTTATCCACGCTGAAGGTGAAAAGCTGGCAGCAGAGGCTCTGTCCGAAGCGGCCGATCGCCTTACCGCATCGCCAAACAGTATGCAGTTGCGCTATCTACAAACGTTGGTTGAAGTGGCCAGCGAGCAAAATGCGACAATCTTGCCCATTCCGTTGGATATTATTCGTGATGCTGCTGCGGCGCTCCGTGGAAATGGTCATAGTTAACAAGTTACCCGTGATTCGATGTTGATCGATAATTTCCCAGCCCTGTATGAAAGGCGTGCCGAGGTATATCATTCCCTGGCTGAATCGCTGGCTGGTTTGCCATCCTGGATGCTGCTGCCAGTAGAAGAGTGGCCTTTAACGAAGGCCATCGACAGTTTGGCTGCCTATTCGAAGACGGCCGAGACCACGTTGAAGGCTCTGGATGGTATCCCAATGGAATCTGAGGTGGTCCGACTCGGCCGTTATAGGCGTCTATTTGGTGGACCTGGCCGCCCTAGATTTCCCTTGTACGAATCCATGTGGCGCACCGGGCGCTTTCTAGGGCCAGAAATGGTTGCCCTGGAACAACTTTATAAATTATTGGGTTTGCAGGTGGTGGACGCGGAAGCCTCTGACCATGCATCTATTGAACTGGCATTTCTGGCTCATCTCACTCAAAGCCAGACTGCCGATCTGGCTCTTGCCTCTAAATGGAAACAGTTGGAAAGGCTGTTTATTAAAAAGCATGCAGGTCAATGGCTCCCAGCCCTCGGCCGTTCCCTGGCGGCATCTGGCGACGAAGTATATGGACCAATAGGCGAATTGATGGCCGATTGGATATTTGAAGCCCAACAATCGCGACGACGCCAAAGGAAACCCAAAAAAAGCTTTCATTGGCCTACGATAAGCCATGAAGCGTTGTGCAGCCTGTGTGGTTTTTGTGTTCAGGTTTGCCCGTCTGGTGTGTTAGAGATTCAGGAGACAACCCAAAAAACAATGTTGCGAGTAGCTGCTTCTACGTGCAATGGTTGTCGAAAATGTGTAACGGCATGCCCCTCTGGCGTGTTAAATATCCACGCGTGTGACAATGAATATGAAATGCCAGATGAGCCAACAATTTTGTTGAGCTCACTACGCGTACTCTGTCCTGGATGTGGTCAGGCCACCGTCAGCCAGGCAGAGCTTAAATTTGTAGCGGAGCAGCTAGGGCAGCAAGATTGGTTGCCATACTGTTTGCCGTGTCGCTCGGAATTACGAGAGGAATTGCGATGAATATTCCATTTGATAATCCGGTTATTCAGTTCCTTTATTGGCTGTTAAATACACCTGGATTGGGTGGCATCGCTGTCCTCCTGGTCGGATCAGGTTCAATCCTTGCTTATGGACTGACACTGCGCTGGATTAAAACGGGGGGCGAGTTAGCAGAGGTGGAGACATTTGCTTATCCAACACCAGCATTAACCCACTCGCAAGAGATTGAAACCTAGCGGTGGAAGATTTCCCGTTTTCGCCTCTTTTTTAGAATTGACCTCCTAAACGGCCACATTTGGAAGATAGCGAATCCGACCGGTCAAGCACTAGAATTTCGCGCTTATCAGATTACAAGGAAATCGGAAATTCAAATGAAATTGACCGCCAAGCTTCCCCCTATTCCACTGATTTAGAGTATTTCTCAATTTCCTGTTCAATCATTCTGGCTTTGAGTGATGACCCAGTAGGGACGACAAAGACTCTTACAGCATGAACAACGATACCAATTCCCCACCCTAGGAGGGGCCATACAAACCAGAGAGAGTCTGGGGAAGTAATCAGGTTGATAATAATGAGGAGCACATTGACACCGACGTAAATAGCTAAATGTCTATAGAATTCAAGTCTTGCCTCAACGCTCTCTCTCGCTCTTTCGTAAATTTCT
>JBAPRX010000171.1:0-1871 GCA_049281335.1 Promineifilaceae bacterium (SeqCode) | reverse complement strand
CCAAAACCCCCTCGTCAAAAAAGCCAAACGCCTGCGCCAGAAGAAATACCGCCGCCAGGAAAACGCCTTTTTTGTAGAAGGATTACGGGTTGTCCTCACGGCCGTTGAGCAAAAAGCGCCCATCCAGACCCTCATCTATGCCCCCGACCTGCTGACCAGCGAGACAGCCTTGCAAGCAGTCGCCGCCCAGGAGAAAGCGGGCCTTGACTGTGTGGCCGTCAGCAGCGACATCTTCGCAGCTATCTCTGGCCGAGACAATCCAGCCGGACTGGGCGCAATCATCGAAAGCACCTGGCACGATCTCGATTCCCTGATCGTTAGCACGGCCGATCTCTGGCTGGCCCTCATCGAAGTGGGTGATCCCGGCAACCTGGGAACCATTCTGCGAACGGCCGATGCTTTTGGCATAGCCGGTGTCATTCTGGTTGGCCGCAGCGTTGATCCCTTCCACCCAACGGCCGTAAAAGCCAGCATGGGAACCCTCTTCACCCTGCCCGTTGTTCAGGCCGATCATGTCAGCGAGGTACTTACCTGGGCCGCGCAGTACAAACTCCAGACCATTGCAACCTCTGCCAAAGCCAGCCAGCCCATCCGCCAGACGGCCGTTCAATATCCTGCTTTGCTCCTCTTAGGCAGCGAAGGAGAAGGGTTGTCTGAAGACATCCTGGCTGCGGCCGATCTCCGTGTAACCATCCCCATGAGCGGAACCGTCACCTCCCTCAACCTCGCCATCGCCGCCAGTATCCTCATGTACGAACTAAACGGCCGTTCAAAATCAACTTAACAGCTTCAGATTGAACCAGTTTATTTACCGTTCTATATCTGTTGGTTAAAACCAACGAGTCCAATAAAGAAAATAATTCGTGTAATTCTGTGATGGTCAACAACAACTTGAACAAAAAGACCTCTCTGTGGCACTCTGCATCTCTTCGTATCTCTGTGTCCAATCTTCTTGGCCACGACATAATTCGTGTAATTTGTGTAATTCGTTGCTATCTTTACAGGAGTATCTAATGAAAATCGGTGTTACCTTCCCCCAAATCGAGTTTGGCAGCGACCCCGCCGCCGTCAAAGAATACGCTCAAACGGCCGAATCTCTCGGCTTCACCCACATCCTCGCCTACGACCACATCCTGGGAGCCAATCCCGACCACTACGCCCCCTGGACCGGGCCATATACTTACAAAAACTCCTTTTTGGAGCCGTTTGTTCTCTTCAGCTATATGGCTGCATTAACCGAATCCATCCACTTCACCACCGGCATTTTGATCCTGCCCCAACGCCAGACCGCCCTGGTCGCCAAGCAGGCCGCTGTGCTAGACAAATTGTCAAACGGCCGCTTCCGTCTCGGAGCAGGGATCGGTTGGAACCGTGTCGAATATGAAGCCCTTGAAAAAGATTTTCACACACGCGGCCGTCGCATCGAAGAACAGATCACCTTGCTTCGCCAGTTGTGGACGCAGCCCCTGGTCACATTCGAGGGACGTTGGGAATCGGTCATAGAAGCCGGATTAAACCCGTTGCCTGTGCAGCAACCAATCCCCATCTGGCTTGGCGGTCACGCCGATGCCGTTCTCCGGCGGATTGCCCGCATGGCCGATGGCTGGATGACAAACTATCGCTCCGCCGAACTGGCAGCGCCGTCACTGGAAAAGCTGGACAACTATCTGGCTGAAGCAGGACGCAGCCGCGACGACTTCGGCCTCGAACCACGCCTATACTACAGCGATGGCGAAGACATCTGGTTAAAACGGTTGGAAGAATGGCGGGCTGCCGGAGCAACCCACATCACCATCAACACAATGGGCGCTGGCCTAAAGACTCCCGCCGACCACATTCAAGCCATCCGCAACTTCGCAGAGAAAGCAGGC
>JBAPRX010000170.1:0-3452 GCA_049281335.1 Promineifilaceae bacterium (SeqCode) | reverse complement strand
AATAGGCAGTATAATGTATTCAAATAAACAAGAATTGAAGGGGTGACATGCCATTACATCTTTATCCCAGTGTCTATGCTTCTGGTTCTGTACCTGAAGAATGGATTCCTGACAAAGGTGGGACAATCAAATACCGTGTACGCAACCCTGCTGTACATCGTTATCTTCATGAATTGTTGCCGGGTAAATGGCAAAAGGTGATCAAGATTGGGAATATAGGAGAAGTACATTGCTTTGAACATCAGTCTGGTCAGGTTGCTGGTGTTAAGTTCCTCAGAGACGAAATATTATGAACGAGAAGATCTATCTCAAAAATTTACTTTCTGAATCAGAGCAAACAGCAGAAGAAAACCTGGAACTTTTTGCCTTATTAAACCTTGGCATTCTGGAATCATTGAATCAAGGTCTCTTGAGTGCGTCTGAAGCGCTGCGTACTTTTTACCATGCAGAAAACAGCCTGTTCGTTCGCCAACGATTACAGGATCGAACTGCTGATGAAATTATGAGTCGCGGGGTGCAACTACCAGATTTGTTTGAGGTTTTGCCTACAGAAGAAGCACAACGCGAGTTTCAACGCGAGATGGCAGCACTTCATGCACTTTGTTTGCGTCTGCTTGAGCAAAGGGTAGTGGCCGCCTAAAATATCAGGGGCTTTTTTTTGGCTTTTTTGGGGGAGCCAGTTCCAGGCGGCGGTAGCCGCGATTCCAGTAGACCAGCGGGGACTGGTCGGGGCGGGGAACGGCCGAAGCCTGTACTTCGCCAATATATACAGTGTGGGTTCCGGCAGGATAACTGGCGTAGATGGTACAGTCCAACCAGGCCAGGGCATTTTTGAGGATGGGAGCGCCGGTAACGGCCGTTTCCCAATCTCCCTCATCAAAGCGATCTTCGTCTTTGAGCCAGGCGAAGCGGTTGGACAACTCCATTTGGTCTTCATGCAAAATATTAACAGCAAAAACTGTCCCTTCCTCCTGGAACAGATCATAGGCGCTGTGGCGGTTATCTATGATCACCATGATCAAGGGAGGGTGGGGAGAGACGGAAGCAAAAGCGGAGACGGTTAAACCGTGTATGGCCTCACCGGCCTTGAGGGTGACGATAGTGACCCCGGCCGGAAAATGGCGCAAAGCGTCACGATAATTTTCAGATGGAACGGGCATGAGATGATCCTGTGAAAATAAGGTTTTATCTCAATGCAGGTTGGTTTGGAGTTGGTAGTGATTGGTGATTTGTAATTGGGTAATTAGTAATTGGATAGATCATTACTAATCACTTATTACTTATCACTTATTACCCCTGGCTAAACCTACAAAGTGATGAGTTTGTTTTAGTTGAGTCCTAAAACTGTTCGTACGACCGGAGCGATGTCGGCCAGATTGTTAATTTGTTGGACGAGTTCGGCGTGATCTCGGCCGAATAATATCGTTGGAACCGGGTTATTACTGTGCTGTCGATGGTGCTTCTCCTCTATGTTACCATGATCGCTGGTAATAATCAGCAAGCCATTGTCCCAATCCCAGGCATCAAACAATCCCCCCAATGCCTCGTCAATCATCTCCAGATGTTGCACAGCTTCGGCCAGCGTCCCCCGATGGCCGCTGCGGTCGCTGGGCCAATGTTCAAAGAAGCTGAACTGGTACGTTTGGGCAACGGCCGCAATCTGCTGCCCCGCTTCAAACAAGGACATAACTGGAATGTCGGAATAGCCAAGATGCTCCTTCCAGGCTTGCCCGGTGAAACCAGGACTAACTGCCCGCCCGGCCTTGAGATCATCGGCCGTCTTCAGTGACAGCCCGGCGCTGGTAGCAGCCAGCGGAACAGAGGAATAGAGCCGTTTGCCGCTGTTGATGGCGTCGAAATAACCTTGCGGATAGGGGGTGATCAGTGCCGCCCGCCCACCAGTATCAACCACCTCTTGAAACAACGATCCCTGGCGAATCACTTCCGCCACTGCCGGATTGGGCTTCGGGCCGTAATGCTCCCCAACGATGGCCGGCACATTTCGGCCGGTCAGAATAGTGGCCTGTCCAGTCGCGCTTTGCGGCCGTCCTGGCATATCCAGATTCGGATCGGTCGGGACAAGCGAAATCCTTTCAGTCGTAATTCGGCCGGGGCCGCCATTTTCGGGGCTGACATACCAACGCTCTCCCAGGAGACCGGTTAGATTGGGTAAATGGGCGGTAACGAACGGGTTCGTTTCAGGGTTGTCATTCCCAAGACCAACCCCATCCATAAAAAAGATATGAACAAAGGGCATGATTATTACTTCTTCAATACATTAGTGGATCTATTAAATCATCCTTGATGATACGATCTTTTTACCAGCGGGTACAACCATCCGTCTTCCTCAAAGAGATCCCATTTCATCTGCTTAAGATTATCCATTTTATGCTCTTCGCTGGATTTTCCTATGATTTCATCCCAGTATTCAACCAGATCATTAAAATAGCGGTTGAACAGATAGTAATTTACGGCGTCTTGATTTATCTCATAGTTTGGCCGTACAGAGAGATACCCATCCAGAAGTTCATTTCTGCCGAGAAGAAACCATAAATCTCTTTCCGCCGGAGCCAGCAATAGATCGTCCCAATCAACCAGGTATATGTCTTGCGGCGATTTGACCAAGATATTGCCGGGTGCGTCGCCGTGCGTGATGACCATTTGCCATTTAGTATCACGACATTTTTCACCTAAAGAAAGAAAAGTATCGTAGAAAAACAGCAGGTTATCATGATTCTTAACTGTCAGTTCTTTGAGAGCTAAAGAAGCTGGTGTATCAGGGTTTGATGTAACGATTTTTCCCAACCTGTGCCTAAATACGGATTCGTCCCCAAACTGAAATGTTTCGGGTGGAATAGTGGCAGAAAGTTGTTCAGTCAAGTTGTGCAATTCTGCCAAAGTTTGTCCGAACACGACATTGTCATAGGCGTAGTTTTGCGGAGCGTTGATGTAGTTAAAAAGAACAACGAGTATGTCACCGAATTTAAGATACAGTCCTTTTGATACGGTGGGGATTGGATAGGCGATTTTGCTAAAACCTAGTTGGTGAAGATTATCCAGAGGCGGCAGGCTTTGGATCACTCGTGGGATAAAGCGCGGTTTATCAATGATTTTGCAAAAAAATTTTTGGGAATCGGCCGTAATAAAGAAAGTATAAGCGACAAACTGCCGGGGAGCATCAGTTATGGCAGTAATGTTGAGGTGATAATTTTCCTGCAAGATACTCGCAAGATTAATTGTTTGCCCTGTGTCGGTAGTAAACACATGCTTCTTAAACATATAGGACGGATGGTGTGGTGGATATAGCACATGAAAAGCGTTCTGCGCTTTATGGCAGAGATGATTTGCTCGATACCTGACAATTATACACTACGGGGCAACAAGTTGGTTCAGGCACGGGTCGTAGTCTGTGCCGATGGTCACGCGGTAATCGTACTGGTAGGGTGTATCGG
>JBAPRX010000169.1:0-13790 GCA_049281335.1 Promineifilaceae bacterium (SeqCode) | reverse complement strand
TTCCGGGCCACAGCCCACCAACATCACAAGACCCGCTGCCCCCATTAGTTTGATGACCTCTCTCCGAGTGAGAAGGCGGCCGATTTGTCTGTCGTCATTGTCCATTATTGTTACCTCCAAGGAGATTTCAGTAAGGTGTTTTCATCCAACGTGTCCGGCACTTATTGGCACAACTATGACGATCAAGCTTAAAATACTTTTAGAAATTGAACTATCATACCCATTTGGAGAATTTTTTTGATGGAAGAAAAGAAAAGTAAAGAACAGGAAAAAACAAAGGAATACGAGACGCCAGAAGATAAGATCGTGCAAACTCACCAAAAGGTTTCCATCGGTGGGAAGGAAATCAGCTACACGGTGACAACTGGCACAATGATCTTGAAGGAAGAAGCGGAAGATGAGGGTAAATCAGAAGGAGAACAGGCAAAAGCGGCCGTCTTCTTCGTTGCCTATACGAAAGATGGCGTCAAGGACGCTGCAAAACGGCCGATTACCTTCTCCTTCAATGGCGGGCCTGGCTCGTCCTCCGTCTGGATGCACCTGGGAATGCTGGGGCCGCGCCGGGTGCTGCTAGATGAACAGGGCAACCCTCCCCAACCACCCTACCAACTGGTGAATAATGACTATTCCTTGCTAGATATGACCGATTTGGTGTTCATTGACCCGGTCAGCACCGGCTACAGTCGGGCTGTTCCGGGTGAAAAGCCGAAAGAGTTTCACGACTTCAAAAAGGATATTGAGTCCGTGGGTGAATTTATTCGGCTGTATACAACCCGAAACCTGCGCTGGGCCTCGCCGAAGTTCTTAATTGGGGAGAGCTACGGCACAACACGGGCTGCCGGCCTTTCTGGGTATTTGCAGGAGCGACATGGCTTTTATCTGAATGGTATCATGCTGATTTCGGTGGTACTGGACTTCCAAACCATCCGATTTTCAATTGGCAATGATCTACCCTTTATCTTGTACCTGCCTTCCTATACAGCGACCGCCTGGTATCACGGCCGTTTGGATGAGGAACTCCAAAAAGATTTGCAAGCAGCACTGGCCGAGGCCGAAGCCTTTGCGCTGGGCGACTATACCCTGGCACTGATGAAAGGGGCCACTTTACCGGAAGATGAACGAGCCGGGATTGTGGCTCAACTGGCACGGCTTACCGGTCTGTCGCCCGAATTCATTGAGCGGGTTGATTTGCGGATAGAAATTCATCGCTTTGTGAAGGAATTAATGCGGGACGAACGGCGAACGGTCGGACGGCTGGACAGTCGTTACATTGGTATTGACCGGGACGCTGCTGGAGAGAATTTTGAGTATGATCCAAGCCATGCCGCTACGCAAGGGGCTTACTCCGCAACACTGAACGATTATGTACGCCGAGAGCTGAAATATGAAAGTGATCTGCCATATGAAATTATCAACAGCCGGGTCTTTCCCGAATGGCAATATGGAGAGCATCAAAACAAGTACGTTTATGTCGCTGAGACCTTGCGAAAAGCGATGAGTATGAATCCTTATTTGAAAGTATTTGTCGCTTGCGGCTATTATGATCTGGCAACCCCCTACCTGGCAACGAATTATACCTTCAGTCACCTGGCCCTGGACGATGAGCTGCAAGGAAATATTGCAATCCATTATTACGAGGCGGGCCATATGATGTATGTTCATATTCCGTCGCTGGCACAGTTGAAGGAGGAATTGGCAGCGTTTGTAACGGAGGCAACTGTACAGTCTTAGAGGCGTCAGTCACCTCAAGCATTCGCAGAATGCCAGTGACTGTCACCTGAATAGTTACGAATGATTTAATGGGGGAGCCTGAAGCTATCCTGTGATTGGACAGCGGGTAGCCTACGGATGTTAATCTTGGCCGGGAGCTGGTGTAAAATGGGGGCATGAAGCGATGGATAACAGCCAGTTTCATACTTGTGGTTTTGTTTTTAGGGACGGCCGTCTTAGGATGGCTGGCCCTGCCGCACGTGATAGACGCGCTGCCGGGTTCCATTCGCGGCCGTTTACCGGAGGAAGTTATTGCCCTGGTCACAACGCCGCTGCCAACAGCCTTGCCAGCGCCTCAGATCGGCAGCCAGAACACGCCATTTCGCATTGTCATCCCGACGATTGGCCCGGAGGGTGCGACTGAGACAGCGCCAGCCGTTTCAACTGAAACGCCCATCATCGAAACAGCAGAAACAGTTTCAGCCACTGAGCCAACACCAACACTTGCGCCCTCCTCCACCCCCTCACCGGAGCCAACCGCCACCGAGATTCCACCACCGCCTTCCGCCCACATTGATGGCATGAAAGTGATTCCGCAAAAGTTTAACAACTGTGGGCCTACAAATCTGAGTATGACGCTGAACTACTATGACGAAACACGGGATCAACTGGAGATTGCGGTCGTTTTGAAGCCACACGAAGATGATCGCAATGTCAGCCCGGAGGAATTGGTCAGCTACGTCAATGAGCAAACATCCCTCCGAGCAGAAGCCTACAGCGGCGGCGATTTAACGCTGTTAAAGCATCTATTGGCGGCTGGCTTCCCGGTTATTGTAGAAAAGGGACTGATTGAAAATGAAGCGCAGGGCTGGATTGGGCATTATGTGACCGTTTTTGGATATGACGACACCCGCCAGGAGTTTGACACACTCGATTCATTTCTTGGCCCCTGGGACAGCAGCGGTTTGCCGGTCAGCTATACTAAAATGGCCGAATATTGGCGTCATTTTAACCACACTTTTGTGCTGGTTTTCCGGCCAGAGCAAGAGAACCAGGTACGAGAGATTCTAGGACCAATCATGACCGATCCGCTGTTGATGTGGCAGCAAGCGGCGCTTGAAGCGCAGCAACAGTTAGAGACGGAGCCGAACAATGCCTTCATCTGGTTTAATCTGGGGACGAATCTGACCCATCTAGCCACGTTGACTGGGCAGATGGTCTATTACGAAGGCGCGGCGGCGGCTTTTGACCGGGCCAGGGAGATCGGACTGCCGTTTCGGATGTTGTGGTACCAGTTTCAACCCTATCCTGCCTATCTGGCAGTCGGCCGTTACGAGGATGTTTCCACCCTGGTCAACGCCGTTCTGTCCACCTCCGGCGGGCTGGATGTGGAAGAGACGTATTACTACAAGGGCAAGCTGCTGGAAGCAATGGGGAATGTCTCAGGAGCGACTGTGGCCTATCAACAGGCAGTACAGCTAAATCCGGGGTATGAAGCAGCAGCAGCCGCTTTAGAAGCAGTTAAATAGATCGAGTAGTAATTAGTGCACTCGATTCCAAACCACCAACCAATCACCACCTTTCAATGTCGGCGAAAGAAATTGATGACCCTCTCCATGAAGAGGGCATCGCCAGGGCCGTTGAAGGTGTGGGGAACGGCGTGGTAGGTGAAACATTCCACAGGGTGGTTGATGGCTTGAAGACGGCCGCATAAATCCTCAGACCATGCCAAAGGAACGGTCGCGTCGGCGTCGCTGTGGTGGATGCTGATAGGCGCAGTAATTCGATCCAGATAGTTAATGGGGGAAATGGCGTCAAGCATCTCTGGAGAAGCTGCCAACTCAAAATCACCCCGTTCGCCATTGCTCCACTCCTGAATCTTCTCATAATTCCACTGCTCATTGCCACTCATAGAGCCATAGAGAACGGCCGCACGAATGTAGGGGTCAGTGTTAACAGTGATCACTCGAAGAGCAACTCCACCGCCCATGCTGTGTCCCCAAAGATGGATGTTGTCGGCGTCCGCCCGGCGGAGGTAGCCGAGCGGGTCCTGGCTCTGCTCGCGGATGATGGCAATGAGATTCAGAATGTCAATGGCATAGCCAATGCGAAAGGGGTCGGGGCCGCTGTCCGAGGGAGGGTAGTTACGAAAGTTGGGGTGGATAACAAAGTAACCAGCTTCAACCAATGAAGTGGCATACCGTTCAGTGTAATCCACAGTCTCATACTCGTCGGGTGAGATATAGCCGTGCAGTAGAATGGCAACCGGAAATTTATAGCCTTCGTCGGGGGTATTAATGTAGCCATAGATCGTGAGGCCGTCGCTGGGATAGGAAAAAAGGTAACGGGTAAAGGGTATTCCTTTATCGGACGTCACATCATGGTCAAGAATGTCCAGAATCTCGATCTGGCCGCCACCATAGGTTCGAGAGGTGAGGGCGTCAATGGTGAGAGCGGCGTAGGGATTTGGCGTGGGAGTGACAGTTGGAAGATTTGTTGGGGTTGGGTTAAGTGGTTGATGTCCAACCTGCGGTTGGATTAGTGATTGGTTGACTGTTGGGGTAGCATTTGGAGCTGGATTAGTTGGCTGAGTGGGTTGATGTCCAACCGGCGGTTGGATTGGTGATTGAGTTATTGATAATTTGGTAATTGTGGGGGTAGAGAGTGGGATTGGTACTGGCGTGGTTAGTTGGCGTTGGGTGCAGGCTGTCAGGAGAAGGAGGACTAAGAAACTCAAAGGCAGGTGCTTCATACGGCCGTTTATTTTAGATGGGTGGTTGGTTGGTGACAAATAGTTTAAGCAGTTCTCAAGGTAAGCAAGGTGAGCAAGAAAATGAGTGTGCCTTACCGTTACGTAAGTGTCAGGTTTTGAGAGACTCTAAGAGGTCATTCGGGGAGAAGCAGATTGTTTTCGGGCCAGGATAAGGAGGGAGGCAAGCAGGATGAAAAGAGAGAGGATTTGGAGAACATGATAGCCGCTGTTGGTCAACCAGGCATTGGCACGAAAAGCGTCTACCAGAAGACGACCGGCGCTGTAAACGGCCGTTCCTATCAGAAATAGCTGGCCGTCGAAGGTTCTGTGAGGAAGCGTGCGCCACCAGGCAGTCAGGGCCAGCACACCGACTACAATTTCGTAGATTTGAACGGGATGGCGGCGGATACCAAACAAGTCAATGCCCCAAAACAGGCTGGTTTCTTTGCCATAACCGGGGCCACCGAGAAAATCGGCCAGACTGATGATGATAAAAGCAATCAGCAGGCCAGGAAGAAGCGCATCTAGGGTAGCAAAAGGAGGGAGTTGGCGATAACGGCCGTAAAAAAAAGCCGCCGCCAACCCAAAAATCAGGCCGCCCCAGATGTCAAAGCCGCTGGTCAGAGGCCAGACAATTCCGATAAGATTTTCCTGATACGCACTCCAATGAAGGGCAACAAAGATCACTCTGGCTCCAATCAGCCCAACGACGAGGGTAAGTGTAGCAAGATTATAGGTGGCTTCGACATTGAGATTTAAGGCTTTGGCAGCCTTCTCAATGACACTGAGAAGCAGCCAAACACCAAGAATATAGACAATTCCGGCTGTGGGAAGGACGACAGGGCCGAGGGAGAGAGTGGGGAACATTGATAATAATTAATGATTGGCGCTTTCAGCGCTTTTGAATTCGCGAGTTATTACCGGGAGCGTTCACGAAGATTCTTGGAGAAGAAATTCGATACGATCCTGAAGGACGGCACTGTTGATGATACCCGTGAAGACTTCGCGGATGACACCATTGCTATCAATGAAGACGGTGGTGGGTAAAGCCTGCACATTATATTGACGATTGACGTCGTTATCGGGATCAAGGAGAAGTGGATAGGAAATGCCAAATTGGGCGGCAAAATCGTTTACCAGAGAAAGAGGCTCGCCCTGGTCAATTCCGACGATAGCCACCTGACCATTGTATATTCTGCTGGCATCCTGAAAATGGGGGACTTCAGCGCGGCACGGTGGACACCAGGTGGCCCAAAAATTGAGGACAATCGGCCGTCCCTGATAATCGGCCAGGGAGTGTTCCTCACCTTGAAGAGTGGTCAGGGTAAAAGAAGGAGCAAGATAACCAGCAACAGGGGCTTCGCTCAAACCATCGGCGTTAAAGGTAACTTCGGTTGGCTCTTGGGAATAAGCTATCCAACCACCGCCAATTAATGCAATGCCTAATATCAAAATGACCCATTCAAATCGTGATTTTAGCATAAGCAATATTTTATCAGATGTACGGACGGTGACGAGTTAGGAGAATGAGTTTGTTGAGGTTGTCGGGAGTTTCAATCAGCCGTTTTTAAGCCTACTATCACCTTTACTTGCGCAAGAGCAAAGGCAAAAACGATCTTAAAGGTGGCGGGCCATCATATTCATAAGCGCCAATGTCACACAGGGCAATACCGTCGCCGTCGCCGTCAAACGGCCGTGTTATACTGCGTTGATCAAGGTTGTTGACCGGCGGGGCGGCACAAATGTCATTTTCCCCATTGTCAACTGCCCGACTAATAGACAACGGGGCCTGGGTCCATGTTGGGCCGCCATTATCCTGCAAAGGACCAAGCAGCGGGTCGCCGCTAAAAGTTGAGTTACAACTGCCGTCCTCTACGAGATTGTTGACACTGTCACTCATTGTGATGGAAATACAATCTCCGCCAGTGCTGTTTGCAATAATGGTATTGCTGATATGCAGTTGGCCGCTCGTATCATTGAAGATACCACCCCCCTGAGCGGCCGGATAGGCTGTAGCTGTGTTGTCGCTAAGGGTACTGTTATAGAGATTCAAAACGCCGGAATTAGCAATCCCGCCACCAAAACAGCCCCCATGATAGCCAACACAATAATTGTCGCTGAATGTACTATTACTGATAGTTAATGTGCCATTCTGGTTATTGATCGCGCCCCCATAGGGATTTACCCCGCCTCCAGCGGCGTTCCAATTAGCGCTATTGGCGCTAAAGGTGCTGTCGTGAATAATGGCCGTGCCATTGATATTCAGGACACCGCCCCCCATATCCCCGGCTACATTGGTGTCGAAGAAGCTGTCATTGACGTTTAGTGTGCCTCCAAAGTTGGCAATTGCGCCACCGCCGCCCTGATACTCCCAGGCCCAATTGTAGAGAAAAGTGCTGGTACGCACGTTCAAAAAGCCGCCATCGTTATAGATAGCGCCTCCCGACTCTCCAAAACCATCTGCAAGAATCAGAGTTGTGATGGTAACGGCCGTTCCGCAACCAACCTTGAAAATGCGGCTGAATCCATTGCCGCTAATGGTCAAATTTTCGGCCGTACTGCCATCAATCGTAAGGGTATCCGTGATGGTCGGGAGTTGGGAGCCTGCCAGCGTAATCGTGGCATCTGGGGGCAAGGCAAAGGTAATTGTGTCAGCCCCGAAAGCGATGTTGGCAGCATTCATAGCCTCGCGTAATGAACAATGCGTCCCATCACAAATGCCATCGTCCGTATCTGCTGTGGTATTCACAATGTAGGTTCCACCGGCTGCAGCCAGGGACGGCCAGTATAGGACAAATACGAGTACAACTAACGCAAGAGTAATGAGAGGGAAAAGTGAAGCTGCATGGAGGGACTGGTTTCTGTTCACCATAAGAATCTCTCGCTGGAATTTAGAAAACCTCTAAACAACTTCTATTATACGCTATCTCAACTTTTTCTTGAGGTTCAATGGAGACAATGGCGGTGTTTGATAGATGTTACCGGTCTGGCCTAGCACCGCAGGGAGATAATTTGTCCAGGTGCTTTGTTCAATTGTAACGACCGTTGACGTGGTTACGGTACTCACCGAGTTTGTGGCGGTGACAACGGCCGTGTAGACATCAATACCTGGATAGATATGAGCAACATTAGCTCCACTACCAGTCTGTCCATCTCCAAAGGCCCAATCATAAGTGACGTCGTCGCCGGAAGCAACTGACGCCATCAGGTTTGTCGTATCACCAAAGGTGGTTGGGCTATCGTTTGTGGCTGACAGACCAGTAATGGGTTCGACAACGATGGTTACGACTGAAACGCTGCCAGTAGTGCTGTAACCACCAGCGGCCGAAACGCGATAATCATCGTTGGTAATGGTTTGTGTGGCAGTCACGATGAAGGAACGGGTGAAGGCTTCTCCAACTGCCAAACTTGGCAAAGTCCAACTAACTACATTGCCAACGAGCGTCCCGCCAGAAATGTAGGTAGCATTCGTGGGAATGGTGTCGGTTAAAACGATGTTGGTAACGGTGGTGGTTAAGTTATTGACAGCAGCTAATGTATAAGTAACAAAATCCCCGGCAGCGACAATAGCAGTGCCACTTTTTGCCAAACTAAAGTCGGGAATTCTTACTTCAAATGACCCAATATCACAAATTACTACTCCGTCCCCATCACCATCCTTGGGTCGTGATTCACCACGTTGATCTAGATTATTGACGGGTGGCGCTGCACAAGTATCAGGATCACCATTGTCTATTGCTGGACTACCTGGCAAAAGGGCATGGGTTCGAGTATCACCTCCGTTGTCTTGCAGTGGGCCAAGCAAAGGATCGCCAGTGATGGCCGGATTACAAGTACCATCCTCTACTAAGTTGTTGACATTGATATTAATTATACCGGTATTAACACAATCTCCACCTTCATCACTGTTAGCGATAATAGTATTAATAAAATTCAACGTACCATTATTGCGAATACCTCCACCACTATTAGCTAAATTCCCACTAATAGTGCTGTTAAGGATCGTCGCGTATGTCGAATTAAAAATTCCACCTCCGTCGCTACCGGCATTATTTTCATTGAAAGTGCTATTTACCACATCGGTGCTACCTCCTGTATAAATACCACCACCATCGAATTCAGCTGAATTACCTTTAAATGTACTACCTGTAATATAAGTCTTTTTATAAGCAACAACTGCCCCTCCGGTTCCGGCTGAATTTCCCGCAAAACTGCTGTTCGTTATTGTCAATCTAAAAGAACTGCTTAAAATTGCACCTCCGTAATAATTAGACGAATTACTAATGAAAGACGAATTTTGAATGGTTAAACGTCCATTGGTAACACTCCAAATTGCACCTCCATTCCCCAAGCCTATGGATGGCGCAACCGAATTGCCATTAAAGATACTGTTGGTTATAGTTAACATTCCTCTATTATAAATACTTCCACCATCACTATATGGGCCACTCGCTGAATTGTTATTAAAATAACTATTACTAATCTTTAGAGTTCCAAAATAATTATTGAAGATTGCTCCTCCTGCTGCGTTCGCTACATTATTATTGAATGAGGAACCCTCAATTTTAAGAATCCCTTCGTTATAGATACCTCCATAGGCACTGGTTAAGTTTTCAAAATCACTATTAATAACAAACAACGTTCCATCATTTGATATGGCACTACCATAACCATCATTAGCTGCTACGATCGTCAAGTTGTTGATTGTGACTGTCACGCCGGCCCGAATTTCATCCAGCTTCTCGCTAGGACGGGGATATGGTGGGGGTAGTTGGCCAACAACGAATACCCGGCTTATGTTATTACCGCTTATAGTCAAGTTATCGGCCGTGCTGCCATCAATTTTCACCGTACCGGTGATTGGTGGTAGCTGTGTCCCATTGAGAACAATGGTAGAGCTAGGTGGTAATGAAAATATTATTGTGTCCGCTTCTGGGGTCTCGTTGGCAGCGAGAATGGCTTCTCGTAAGGTACAGTTAGCGACGTTGCACGTTCCATCGTTGGTATCTTCTATTGCGTTAACGATATAGCTTCCGCCATCCGCTCTGGTAGGCAGGTATAAAAGAAAAACGAGAAAAAGTGTTCCAAGCGCGACGAAAGGTAGAAATAAGGAAACGAAAAGGGACTGGATTTTATTGCGCATGAGAGTTCCCCCTGGGATAAATTATTATTTTGGTAAGTTTTTTGTTTGAATATCTAGGTCGAAGCCAAGGCTTCTAAAGGCTCTGCTCCTGTTAGATTGAGGCTGCTCCTGGCATAAGAGCCTATGGTATTTTACCATGATAGAGTGGGGTTGGCACATGGGGATCCGCAGGTAGTATATGTTTCCTATTACCATATTGGGATTGTGAAAAAATGAAAGCAGTTTATCATTCGACATGAACTATCATCGTATCGGTATTAGGAATACAACATGTCTGTAATTGCCAAACCTCGGCAGATAATTGGTATACAAACAAATGGGAACGGGGCGAACAACTTATCTCAGTTAAAGTTCAAGTTAGCATCATTGATCGAGAATTCTCTCGACAATGACCACATTGCCCAGGGGCGGACACCTGCCATGACAAGCATGGTACGCGAACGGGTAAAAACAGTCAGCCGTCATAAGAACATCATCATTCCAGGGCATCTTCAGGAACAGTTCTTTAACGATGTCGTTGATGAAATCATGGGGTTTGGCCCTATTGAACCCCTTCTCGCCGACGACACTGTTACCGAAATCATGGTGAATGGCCCTAAGCAAATATACGTAGAACGCAAGGGCAAAGTAACACTCACAGATGTCTGCTTTCAGGATGATGCCCACGTGGAGCGGATTATCAACAAGATTGTCCGTCCTTTGGGACGGCGGGTAGATGCCAAAAGTCCCTTGGTAGATGCACGTCTACCAGATGGCTCTCGTGTTAATGCAGTCGTTCCTCCCTGCGCTATTGACGGCCCATCTATCACCATCCGTAAATTTTCCAGGGATCGCTTGACGGTTGATGACCTCATTAATTTTGGAAGTCTTACAAAAGACATGGCTGACTACCTAGAGGCATGTGTCAGGTCGAAGTTGAACATTATCATCTCAGGCGGTACCGGTTCCGGTAAGACAACGTTGTTGAATGTATTATCCGGCTATATTCCTGATGCAGATCGGATTGTCACAATTGAAGACGCGGCCGAGTTGAGTTTGAACCAGCAGCATGTGGTTCGTCTGGAAACGCGCCGTGCCGACGCCCCGGACGAACGTGATGTCACCGTCCGGGCATTGGTGCGTAATTCGCTGAGAATGCGTCCTGAACGCATTATTGTCGGCGAATGTCGCGGGAGCGAGGCGCTGGATATGTTGCAGGCTATGAACACCGGCCACGATGGCAGCCTGACCACCGTTCACGCCAATACCCCCCGTGATTCAATTTCACGATTAGAGACGTTGGTGTTGATGGCAGGGATGGATATACCGGTGGAGATTGCCAGAAAGCAGATAGCCTCGGCCGTTCAGCTAATTGTACAACAGGCCCGTTTGCGGGATGGCACTCGAAAAGTGACTCATATCACAGAAGTAGCCGGGATGGAAGGGCCAAACGTGGTCATGCAGGATGTCTTCAAATTTGAAGAGCGCGGGGAGGACGAAAATGGTAAGGTGCTGGGAGAGTTCGGCCCTACAGGGATGCCGCCATTCTACACCAAACGTCTGAAGAATTATGGCTTCAATTTACCGTCGAAGATGTTTATGAAGGCACGCGGCAGCGGTTCGTTACCGTCGCGGTAATTTCAGTTACCGATTATCAATCATCTATAGAGGATTTGACCAATCGGGGTTCCACCTTTGGGGAAAAATGGAACCTCGATTTGTTTTATTTGAGGGTAACGATTAATCGGCCGTTTCCTTCAACAACCTTCTGATTTATTGGCTGTTGATCGGTGATGATAATCTGTTGGGCGCGAGTGATGCTGGCAATGTCGGACTTGGCCTGGGCCAAAGCGGTGGCAAGGGTGGTATCACCGGTGGCCAGGGTCAGGGTTGGAAGTTCTGTACCAAGCGAAAGACCAGCTTCGGATTTATAACGGCGAACGGCCGTTGCAATGGTCAACAACGCCTCACCGGCAGATTCGGCCGATTCATCGAGCAGGGCCGCATTCGCCTCCGGCCAGGGGACGCGGTGAATGGAGGTGGATTTATCGAAGATGCCCTGATAGATGGCTTCAGTCACGTAGGGGAGGAAGGGAGCAAACAGTTTGATAGTGTCGTATAGGATATGATAAAGGGCGAATTTCGCGCCATCGTGGGCGGGATCATCGTCGTCGTAGAGCCGCTTTTTTGCCATTTCCAGGTAATTGTCAGCCAGATCAGTCCAGAAAAAGACCTCAATTTCACTCTTGGCAGTGGCGTAGTCGAAGTTGTCCATCAGTTCCGTGACACGGCCGATTAACTGCTGCATTCGGGAGAGAATCCAGCGGTCGGCGAGGGAAAAATGGTAATTGGGTAATTGGGTAATTGGGTTAGTTGGTTTATCGGTAATTGGTAATTGGTAATTTTCGAGAAAACGGCCGCTGAAGCGGGCGACGTTCCATAGTTTGTTAACCAGCTTGGCGCCGGCCTGAATCTTTTGCTCGCTGATAATGGCATCACGGCCGAAACCGGTTCCGGCAGCCCAATAACGGACGGCATCGGCCGAATATTGCTCAATCATCTCCATCGGGGCCATTGGGCCGCCACCTCGACTTTTACTGATCTTGGGCATTCCCTCCCCCGCCAGCCCCCAACCGGAAATGGCCGCTTCCCGCCAGGGTAGTTTTCCTAGATGATGATAGGCTTTCACGATGCTGTAAAAGGCCCAGGTGCGGATAATCTCTTGGGCCTGGGGTCGCAACGTTAAGGGTTGGAAGGGCTGGCCGTCAAAGCCGCTTTGTCCCAACCATTGGCCCACTATCTGAGGTGTCAGGGAGGAAGTGGCCCAAGTGTCCATCACGTCGCTTTCAGGGGTAAAGGAGGTGCTGCCACAGGCACAGGGATGATCAGGCTGGCTGGTCGTGGGATCAATCGGGAGCGCCTCTTCCGGGGCCAGGATCGGTTCACCGCATTGGGCACAGTACCAGACCGGAAAAGTAACGCCGAAGTAGCGCTGTCGAGAGATACACCAGTCCCAGTTAAGGTTTTCCACCCACTGCCGGTATCTGGCCCCCATATGGGCGGGATGCCAGGTTATTCGTTCGCCTGCTTCAATGAACTGTTCTTTGAAATCAAGCACTTTAATAAACCACTGATTAGCGACGATATATTCAACAGGCGTATCACACCGCTCGTGGACGCGGATGGTCTGGCTGGTTGGTTGGCTGCCGAGAAGCAAACCCTCCTCACGGAGGATTTCTTTGATGTGGCGGCGGGCCTCCGGCACAGTTAATCCGGCAATCTCACCGGCTTCGGCCGTTAATCGACCGTCTTTACCCATTATCTCGATTAAATCAAGGTTATGCGTGTACCACCAGGCAACATCGGCCGTATCGCCAAAGGTGCAGCACATTACAGCCCCGGTTCCCTTCTCCGGGTCGGCGTCAGAGTCCGCAAGAAGGGGAACAAATCGGTCAATAAGAGGGACTCTCACCTGTTGGCCGATATAATGCGTAAAACGGCCGTCGTCCGGGTGGATAAAAACAGCCACACAGGCGGGGAGCAGTTCGGGGCGGGTGGTAGCGATGGGCAGCGTTTCCCCGTTTTCGAGGCGAAAGTCGATGGTGACGTATTCACTTTCCCGGTCAAGGTCGTTTAGTTCAGCCTGGGCGATGGCCGTGCGACATTCAGGACACCAGATGGCGGGCGCCCGATCGCGGTAGACCAGCCCCTTCTTGTACAAATCAATGAAGGAAAGCTGGGAAAAGCGGCGGGTATTCTCGTCTATCGTTCGATAGGTATAGCGCCAGTCAATAGAGAGGCCCAGCCGCTGCCACAACGCCTGATACTCTTTCTCTGATTCTTCGCTGACCTGGAGGCATTTTTCGATGAACGCTTGACGGCCGATTTCAGTTGCCCGAACATTCTCCCAACGTTCAACCAATCGTTCGGTAGGCAAACCGTTGTCATCAAAGCCCATCGGGTAGAGAACATTCTGACCCCGCATACGCCAGTAGCGGGCCATGAAGTCAGGGTGGCTGTAGGAGTAGACATGGCCCAGGTGTAAATGGCCGGAAACAGTGGGCGGCGGGGTGTCTATAATGGCTTGCCGATCAGGTTGGTTGGGGTCGAAGTGATAAGTTCCCGCTTCCTGCCATTGAGCCAGGAGCCGGGGTTCGGCCGTTTTGGGATTGTATCGTTTAGGTAATGCCATAGTAATCTCCAATT
>JBAPRX010000168.1:0-3291 GCA_049281335.1 Promineifilaceae bacterium (SeqCode) | reverse complement strand
ACGCACCAGCTAAATTGGCAGGGGCCTTCTAACATCCAGGTTGACATGGGGATCATGACTGGTTCGGCAGTTCGGACGTTGCCGATTATGGCGGTGACGTCTTTGTCGGCGGAGGCAATGGCCCAGGCGCGGGGTAAGACCTGGCGGCTGGCCCCTGGTAGGGCATCATAGTCCATCCATCCGGCAATGACCTGTTTGGCTGCCAGGGTGACGATGGCTTCGACGGCTGCTCCGGTTTGATAGTCGTAGAAAGTGACCTGGGCGCAGTCTCCGGCCTGGCAGCCGCGTGATTGCCAGGGTTCGATTTCTCCTTCTCCCAGTGGAATGGCGTAGAGGAAGCCGTAGTCGTCGGAGAGCATGGTTTGAATCTGGTCGTTTTCTAGGGCGATGTCTCTGGCCTGGTTTTCGATTGCGGCCGTTTCGGGTACCACCCAATCTGTATATGCCTGTCCGCCTTTGGCGACGAGGATGGCTTCGGGGGTTTGGGGTCGGGCGAGGATGAGGATGGCGAGGATGGTTAATAGGAGGCCAATAATGGTTTTGCGACGTGGCAGCGACGATAACTTCATACCTTACTATGGTAGTTGATGGATTGGTAATTGGGTAGTTTGTAACCATAAAAGTCATTCGAAGCCTGAGACTATTGAAGGCGGGTGGGGTTTCGATAGGCTCAGGCAGCTAAATTGTCGAAGGTTGGCTCAAACACCCAGAATTGCATACACTTGTGCCATGTTTGATCTGGCCGATAAAAAAGTGGTTCTGGGCGTTACTGGCTCTATTGCCTGTTATAAGGTGGTTGACCTGGCTTCTAAGTTGACGCAGTTGGGGGTTGGGGTGGATGTTATTATGACGGCGGCGGCGGAGCGGTTTGTCAGCCCGCTTACTTTTCGGTCGGTGACGGGACGGCCGGTTTTTTCGGATATGTGGAGTCTGGATGAGCATGTGCGGCATGTGCAGTTGGGGGAATCGGCCGATTTGCTTGTTATTATTCCTACGACGGCTAATACGATTGCTAAATTGGCGCAGGGATTGGCCGATAATCTTCTGACGGTGACGGCGCTGGCTGCTCGCTGCCCGCTGCTGATTGTGCCTGCGATGGATGGGGCTATGTTTTCTCATCCGGCGACGCAGGCTAATCTTGCCACCTTGAAAGAGAGAGGGGCTGTTATTATCGGTCCGGTTGAGGGGCGGATGGCTTCGGGGCTGGTTGGTCTCGGCCGGATGGTGGAATCGGCCGAGTTGTTGGGGCACGTCCGGCTGGCGCTGGGGAAGGGCGGGCTGTTGGAAGGGCGGCGGGTAGTGGTTACGGCGGGGCCGACGCAGGAACCGCTTGACCCGGTACGGTTTATCAGCAATCATTCGAGCGGCAAACAAGGATTGGCGCTGGCGCAAGCGGCGCTGGATATGGGGGCGGCGGTGACGTTGATAACCGGCCCTATCCAGCAGCCGATTCCGGTTGGGGTGGAACATTTGCCGGTGCAGACGGCGGTTCAGATGTGTGAGGCAGTTTTGGAAGCGGTCCGGGTGGCGGATGTGTTGTGCATGGCGGCGGCTGTTTCTGATTTTCGACCGTCTCAGGTTGCTGAACGAAAGATTAAGAAGACGGAAACGGCCGATGTGAATGGGGCGGCGACTGATAATATGACTGTTCCGCTGAGTCGGAATCCTGATATATTAAGTCAGGTTAAGGGTCAAAAGGAGAGGGTCGGCCGTCCGCTGGTGACGGTTGGCTTTGCGGCCGAAACGCACGATGTGGTGGCATACGGCCGTGATAAACTCCGGCGAAAAGGGCTGGATTTTATTGCTGTGAATGACGTCAGCGCTGAAGATGCCGGTTTTGCCGTTGACACCAACCGAATCATATTACTTGGGGCTGATGGACTGGAATTGGAACTGCCGCTGCAGAGTAAGTCGGCCGTTGCTGAACAGATCATGGCCCATGTTGTAGAAAAGTTAAAGGGAATGAAGTAAAGAAAACGATGGAAAAACAGTTTGTTGTGATGGGAGCCGTTTGTATGTTTCTTGGCGTTGCTGCCGGGGCGTTTGGTGCGCATGGTTTGAGCAGCTATTTTGAGCGATTTCCTGATTTGGAAGGGACTTTTGAGACGGCCGTTCGCTATCATCTCATTCACGGGCTGGCCTTGTTTGTGGTCGCCTGGGCCGCCGGAAAGTGGCCCGGTACTTTCGTCAATCTTTCCGGCTATCTCTTTCTGGCCGGAATCATCCTCTTCTCCGGCAGTCTCTACCTGCTGGTTTTGACCAACACCCGCTGGCTGGGCGCAATCACTCCTCTTGGCGGCCTTGCTTTCCTTGCTGGCTGGCTGTTGTTAGCCGCTGCGGCCATAAAAGGGTAAATAATTGAAATGTAGCAACGAATTTCACGAATTAAACGAATTTTTGTTTTTAGTTCGTGATATTTGGTGGAAAATGGGGCTAAATATCTTTTTGTACAGACTATATTGATAGAAAAGGAAATTACTTATGCCAAATCCTTATGGCGCACCGGAAATCAGCGTGCAGGAAGTTGCCGAAAAACGTGAAAATGGTGATGACTTTATCCTGATGGATGTTCGGGAAGCGTACGAACTCGATATGGCAAACCTGGGCGAAGGCGTCACTCTTGTTCCGTTGAGCCAACTGGCAGCCAGACAACTCGATGCTCTGCCGTCGGAGGTAGCCGACAATAAAGATGCTGAAATCGTGGCTTTTTGCCATACTGGGGTGCGGAGTGGTCAGGTAACGATGTGGCTCCGGCAGCAGGGGTGGGCAAACGTCCTCAGTATGGCTGGTGGTATCAATGCTTATGCCCGCCAGATTGACCCGGATGTGGGGATTTATTAGGGATTGGGTGATTGGTGATTGGGTTGAGTGTTGGTAATCAACAAATCCCCTTAATTCGACTAAATAACCCAATCAACCAGTACATGGTGTTCCCCAGCCTGCCAATATCCAACAAGCCATATCCTGATCCAGCCAGGCAAGGGCATCTACCCATATCCCAGATACCAGTAAATCCCAATGAAGGTGATTGCCGGTGGAGAGGCCGGTTGAGCCAACTTTGCCGATAAGGTCGCCCGGCGCAACTATCTGTCCGGTCTGGGCTATCACCTCCGACATGTGGTAAAAGCCGGAATAAACGCCGAGGCCGTGATCAATGATTACGGCGCCACCCCGGACATCGAGCCTTTCGGCGATGACGACTGTTCCGGCGGCGGGGGCGTAGACCGGCGTGCCGCCGAAGGCGCTGAAATCAACTCCCTCGTGGTAGGTGGTGTATGGCCCACCGTTGTA
>JBAPRX010000167.1:0-11631 GCA_049281335.1 Promineifilaceae bacterium (SeqCode) | reverse complement strand
GTCCGGCCGTCCTGCGCACTATCCGGGGCATCCGTCCGGTCATCATTCCCAATGAACGGCCGTCCGGTCAGGAACAAACAGTCGAGCCTATTTTCATCGGGCAACCTCCGGAACCGAATGGTTTTGCCGACCCCAACAACCTCACTGAATCTATCCGGTCACGCATCCAGCAGTTAGCCCAGGAATTGCCCAGCCAGGCAGCAATCGAGCGTGCTGTTTTTGGCTACGCCGGTGGCGCCGCCTATCGCGCCGTGAAAGAAGTTTTAGACGAATCCCATTGAAAAAAGTTTCACTACTACCCGTGACATCTGTTTTTTAGCACTACTGTAGTAGCGGTAGTAGTGCCGCTACACTCGAGTAGGAGCACTACTACCAACAGGAATAACAATTATGAACGCATCTCGCGCTCCTCCACCAAATAAACAATAAGGAGGTCATTATCCAATGGCTAAATATATCTTTTCACAAGGTCATGTTTTCGTTGATGAAAAAGCTTTTTCACCAACCCCAAAAAAATCAGAGCAAAAAATAAGGTTGTCGGTACTCCTCTTCACCAGAGGTCAAAGACTTACACATAATTTACAAAAGGAAAACCTAAATGTCCAAAAACGAAACCCAACGTAATAAACGAATGCGATTTGCGATTTACACGCGTTATTCATCTGAAATGCAAAACGATCTTAGTCTTGAGGCACAGGAAGAACGCTGCCGCCGTACGATTGTCGAAAGAAACGGCGTTGTCGTAGCTGTTTTCAGTGACGGCGCCAAAACCGGTTGGAGCTTAGAGCGAGATGGTTTCATCCAACTACGGCAAGCAGCTGAGCGACGCAAATTTGATGCTATCATGTTTTGGAAGTTTGACCGTTTAGCTCGTAATCATAATCATGCTGTCATGATCAAGATGTTATTACGCCATGAATACGGGCTGAAATTATTCTGTGTAGAGGGCTTTTCAGAAGACGAAGATGATTCCCCGTACTCAGCGATGATGGAGCAAATGTTAGCGGTGTTTTCTGCCTTCTATTCGAAAAATCTTAGCAATGAAACGAAACGCGGCAAGCAACAACGGGCCATGAATGGCGAATTCAACGGTAGTGTTGCGCCTTTAGGATACATCTTAATAACGAAAGCTGAAGCGGCTAAACAAGACATTCGACCTGGTCTATACATCGTTCCTCGATTTGCGGCCATCGTTCGCCGAGCATTCCGTTTGTACTCTACTGGAGAGTACAGTGACCCAATGATTGCCGAATGGATGAACCAGCGTAAAGAAATTCAAAAACTACGTGCTGGCAGGCAGCCTATCAACAAAGAAATGGTTCGAGATATGCTACAAAATATGGTTTACACAGGTCGTGTACCATATGCGGAAACTTTGTATAGTGGGACATTGGGTGAAGGCAAGCAATCCAATCGTAAGCGGAAAAAATGGTTTGAGGGCAACCACGAAGGTTTTATCTCTGATGAATTATTCGAAACCTGTCAAGAAATTAGAGAGAATTTGGTCAAAACACGGCAATCTCTCGGTATTGTTCATACTTACATCCTACATGACCGCGTTTATTGTGCCCGATGTATTAGTTCAAAGCCCAAAAAATTGGTAGATTCAAATTATGGGAAAATGCGACCCAGGTGGGACCGCCGACGGGATGAAGGTTCATATCGATGCTTGGCCAGAGATAGAGGCTACCATAAATGCGAACAGGGTTATGTACCTGTTGATCTGATTGATGAACAGGTTGTTGAAGCCTTGAGTAATATATCTATTCCAGAAGGCTTCCAGGAACGAGTAGAAAAAGCAATTCAAGAACGGGTTGAACATGCTGATGCTCTAGAACGCATGGCCAATTTAGAAGAAGTTGTAAAACGGATCGATTTCTCTTGGGAACAAGGCTTCTTAAGTCCCCAGGAATATGTGGCCAAACGGCAGGAGTTAAAGCTCGAAATGGAATCATTGCGTCCTGTTGATTACGATGACTTGATGGAAGCAGCCGATTTACTGGAAAATTTCAGAAGTTATTGGGACGGTTGTGACGATGTTGGGAATCCACCAGAGGCAAGAAAGCAGCTGTTAGTAAAGATAATTGACAGGGTTTTTGTCTATGATCAAGGAGTTCTTGCAGTTGCTCTGCATGGCGATTTCAGCGTCGTTTTGGATAACGGAACATCCGCACCATTTGAAATTGTTGAAGGATTAAACGTGGAGATAAACGGGGCAACAAAAAAGGGCGCAAGCAACTCTGATTCTGCTTGCACCCTTAGCGGGAGCGACGGGGATCGAACCCGCGATCTTCGGCTTGACAGGCCGACGTGTTAACCACTACACCACGCCCCCTAAACAACAGTCGCTAATCATAGCAGATCGGCCGTATCCCGTCAATATCTTATCTCCCATTTTTCATCCCCAAAAATTCCTCCGCCCCCGTAATTACCTCATCCGGCATCAATCCCTGTTCCCAAGAAAACGGCCGTTCCACCTTCTTCGGCCGTAATGCCAGCACCCTCCCCTTCGTCGCAAACGGCCCCGATACGGCCGGATCACTCGGCCCAAAAATCGCCAACGTCGGGCAACCAACAGCCGCAGCCACATGCGTCGAACCCGCATCATTTCCTATATAAAGGTCCGCCATCTCCGCCAGTGCCCCCAGTTGCCCCAACGTCAACTGCCCCGCCAGATTCGGCGTCTCGGCCGAACTCATCCCCGCCACACTATCCGCCAGCGACCGGTCATCCTCCGTCCCAACTAATAGAAGCCGCACCCCCATCTTCTGAACCAAATGATTCGCCAGCAGCGCAAATCGCTCCGTCGGCCAGCGCTTCGACTCCTCCGTCCGAACCGGATTCTCCCCTCCACCTGGATGAACCAACACCAACGGCCGATCCCCCAGCCAATCAATCTCATCTACCAACAAAGCCGTCACCATACTTCGGTCCCTATCTGTTGGATAAAACTCCATATAAGCCGGAGACTCAATACCCACCGCCTTTGCCAGCGAAAGATAGCGCACCGCCTCGTGCTCCTGATCACTTCGAGTTTGAACTGCAACCGTATAAGCAAACCCGCGCCCATTCTCGTTCAACCCCACCCGCTGTGGAATCCCCGCCCGCCAGGCAATATAACTCAACAACGTCGAGCGCGAGGGAACAAAGCTAGTATCATACTGTTCAACCCGCAGCCGTTCAATCAACTCCCGCACATCAGCCCGGCTCTGCCCTGCCAACCCCACCTGCCCCGTATCAACCAACTCGCTCAGTCGCGGGTTCGTCGCTATAGCCGGTCGCGCCCAACTACTAACCGCCCAATCGAATTGAGCCTGAGGATACGTTTCACTCAACGCTGCCAACAGCGGCGTTGTCAACATCACCTGGCTAATACAACATGGCTTTAAGATAAGCGCTTTCTTTGGTGGAACAAAGGCATGATGCGAAAAAAGGCGAAAAGGTATACTCGCTATCTTCGCCCCCAAAATCGTCCAAAAATTATCCCTCAAAAACATCAACTACCGTTTCCGCCCATTACCTATTATTCACTGAACTATAATCAACTCTCGGATAGCCTCAAATTTAGCCGTTCCAATGCCCGACACATGCATAATATCCTCAACCATTTCAAACGGGCCATTTGCCTCTCGATAATCAACAATATTCTGCGCCAACGCCGGGCCAATGCCCGGTAAACTCTCCAATTCCCCCAAAGAAGCCGTATTGATATTAACCAGCACGCCATTGGTACCACTCTCGGCTGGCGCATTACCACTCACCGTTTCATCATTGCTGATAATTGGCGGCGTCACGGCCGTCTCCTGCATCGTCGGCACATGAATGTGGTCGCCATCCTGAACCCGCAGCGCCTGGTTAACAACATCCCGATTGGCATCGGCCGTAAAACCACCTGCCATAACAATGGCATCCTTCACCAGACTTCCCGGCGGCAAATCATACACATCCGAAACCGAAACCGCGCCGCTCACAAAAACATGCAGAACAGTCGGTGTCTCTGTCGGCAAAGGCGGAGCGGTCGGTAAAGGAGCGGTTGGTTCCGGCGCTCGAATTTCAATCGCCGCCGGTCGAATCGGCCGAGACAACACCATCACCAACACCGTAATAATTATCCCACTAAAAACACCGGACAAAATACCACCCAGCAGCCGCTTATTCTCCTTCACCACCCGCCTTTTCCATTTGCTATGAATAACATAATTCTTGAAAATTCGTGTTCATTCGTGGCAGCAGACCAGCTTCCAATCCACGATATCTTAACAACCAAACCAATTTTACCCCTTAATCACCGCCATAGGCACAATTCGAGCTACCTTCTTGGCAATTCCAGCCCCATGAACCACATCAACCACCAGGTCAACATCCTTATACGCCACCGGCGCCTCCTCCGCCAGACCAGCCATATTGCCAGCCCGCACATGAATCCCCCCTTTCTCCAACTCCCTTCGCAAATCCTCCCCATACACCATTCGCTTGGCCTGCGACCGGCTCATCATCCGTCCCGCCCCATGACAGGTCGAGCCAAACGTCTGCGCCATCGATCCGGCCGTTCCCAACAATACCCAACTCGCCGTCCCCATCGATCCGGGAACCAGCACCGGCTGCCCAATATCCCGATAGACATCCGGCAAAGCCAGCGAACCCGGCCCAAAAGCCCGCGTCGCCCCCTTCCGATGTACGCAAACCTTCATCATACGGCCGTCCACCTCATGCTCCTCCACCTTCGCCATATTGTGAGCAATATCATACACCTGAAAAACCTGATGATTCCGAACCTTCCTGGCTAATGTCTGTTCAAAGCTCCGCCGAATGTGATGGGTCAACACCTGTCGGTTGGTAAAAGCATAATTCGCCGCCGCCTTCATCGCCCCCAAATAATCCTGCCCCTCCGGGCTGCTCAACGGCGCACAAACAAGCTCTCGATCAGGCAAATGAATGCCATAACGGTGAACGACCTGCTGAAACTGCTTGACATAATCGGTGCAAATCTGATGCCCGAAACCCCGCGACCCGCAGTGAATCTGCACCACCACCCTGCCCGGTGACAGCCCCATCCGATCAGCGGCCGATTCATCAAACACCTCATCTACCACATCCACTTCAATAAAATGATTCCCCGCCCCCAACGTCCCAATCTGACTGATTCCCCGCTGTCTGGCTCGTTTGCTAACCTTACTAGAGTCTGCTCCTATTATACAGCCCTGTTCTTCCGTCCGTTCCAGATCATTCGCTTCCGCCAACCCATTTCGCAGCGCCCAGCGCGATCCTTCCTCCATAATGGCATCCAAATCCCACTCACTCAATCGCACCGTCCCACTCTTTCCCACCCCGCTGGGACAGTTCGCATACAGCGCCGAAGCCAACTTATCCAAGTGCGGCCGAACCTCCTCCTCGTCCAAATGTGTTCCCAACAATCTGACGCCACAGTTAATATCATAACCAACGCCACCAGGAGAAATCACCCCATCCGGTAGTTCCGTCGCAATAACACCCCCTATTGGAAAACCATACCCCTGGTGAATATCCGGCATCGCCAGCGCATAACGCACCACCCCCGGCAGCGTAGCCGTATTGACCAACTGATTCAAACTCTTGTCATCCCGAATCGTTTCCAAAAGCTCCCCATTCGCATAAAATCGGGCCGGAACCCGCATATCATAGCGATATTCCTTTGGAACCTCATACAAAAACGGGCCTAACTTCTTAAAATCTTTGCTGGTAACCATCGGTTACACCTCCGCTAGACATCAAAAATAATCGTCGTCATGAATCCCCCGTCGTGCTTGACAATTTCCAGATTGTGGTAAGTCACGGCCTTAATGTGCTTTTGCAGTTCGGCCGCTTTCCCTCCACGCACAACGGCCGATAAATGCTGTTCCGTCACCTGGCTCAACGCAAACTCCGGAAAGACCAACAGTTCGTCCTCCGCCCAGTAAGCCAGTTCATTCAACCAATCCACCAGCAGCGTTTCCGCATCAAACGCTTCCAGTTCGAGTGTCCGTGCCTCATCCAGCGGGATTCTGTCAAGATCGCCAACCATCAAGAAGGTCATCCCTAAAGCGGCGTTTGCCAACAAATCCGCCAGATCACGGCCGTAAACACACAGCCCCCAATCGGCCGTATGATCCACCACCTCAAACTTTTTCTCACCATCCCAATCAGGGGCCATCAATTCACCATTGCACAAAACATTTCCGCACTTTCTATTCTAACATGCCTCAACTTGCCCCCCAATCACATTTTCAATATCATTCATATAGCCCTGCCCATCTTTGGCATCGCATTTAAAAACAGGAGCAAAAAATGGCAGAACCTACCCCAAAACAACAAGGAAAAGCATCAACCCCTCAACGCATCTCCATCGAGATACCCAAAGACCTCGAAGCGGCTTATGCGAACATTGCCTTCATCAGCCACACTCCGGCCGAGATCGTCCTTGATTTCGCTCAGTTTCTACCTCGCATGCCCAAGGGCAGCGTCAAAGCGCGTGTCATTATGTCTCCCATGCACGCCAAAATGCTCCAAAATGCCCTGGCCCAAAACATTGCCAACTACGAACGACAATTCGGCGAAATAAAAATTCCCCAACAGCCCTCCCTCGCCGACCAACTGTTCCGCTTCCCACCTCAAAACCCCGAAGACGAAAACTCCGACGAGTAACCCTCCCACCTATTTGCAGCTTGCCATTTGATCATTTACCCACTTGCTAACCAGTTCACTTGCTAACTTGCTTACTTACTCATCCGCACCCTAAAAGGACCCCTACCCCATGAACCGTGACCAACTCGATCAGATCAGTGACGCCATCCGAAACAACTTTGAAGAGGTAAACGACGCTCGCGATAATGCATACGAACAATCTCGCCGCCTTATCAGCGTTTGCGCCAAATCCATTCGCGCCATCCACCGCGAAGAGTGGGAACAGGCCGAAGAATTAATGAACCAGGCCCAAATGGCTGCTGAATCCCTCGTCGAAGGTGTCCAAAACTACCCTGCACTCTATTTCGCCGGTTATACCCAGGATGCCCTCAAAGAATACGTCGAATCCCGTATGACCTACGCTCTAGTCCGCAACCTTACTCTCCCAACGCCCGAAGAGCTTGGCACCGAAGGCAACACCTGGCTCAACGGCCTGGCCGAAGCCGCTACCGAACTGCGACGTCGCATCCTCGACATCATCCGGCACGGACACAGCGACGAAGCCGAACGGCTGCTAGACGCGATGAACGACATCTACAGCATCCTTGTCACCTTCGACTTTAACGACTCCATCACCGGTGGCCTTCGCCGACGCACCGACACCGTTCGCGCCGTTCTCGAACGCACGCGCGGCGACGTCACCACCAGCCTCCGCCAGGCCGAACTAGAACAAGCCCTCGAAGCCCTTGAAGCCAAGATCGGGAAAAAGGTTGAGTAAGTGAATTACCCACTTACCCAATCACCAATCACCTAATCCCCCTCTCCCCATTCCCCACACCAAAACCCCAATTCCCAGCCCCGCCAGCAATCCAGCCACGCCCCACAAAGGGATCATCTTTAACACCCATTCAATTTCTGCCGCTTTAAACTCCGGCCCATGCGAATGCAACCCCGTTTTCAAGGCCATAAAGACGAAAGTCGAAATCCCACTCCCCATTCCGGTTAGCAGCCCGCCGCCGCCCGTCACCACCAGCCATCCCACCTCACCGAACATTCTCCCCCCAACAAAACGCTGCATCAAACTCACAACCGACATCAACGAAACGGCCATCCCCAACAAGATCACCCGCCCCAGATTCCCCTCCAAACCAATCCAGACCACACCATAAACGGCCGTAATCGCCGTCAACCAGCGCAGCCCCGGAACCTTCTTCGGAAAAACCATGCCCACTAGTATAGCCCATTCTACTTTGCCCAATAGCCCAACTTTTGGCATAATGAGCCAACCCAAACTGAATAAGTGTCCGCAAAACAAAATTTGCAGCGCGATTTAGTAAATCGCCTGTTGGACCGCCAGCTCTAAATACAAATACAAGGAGAAATAGCTCAATGTCAGACGACCCCATTAAAGATGCTCTACATTTGATGCCATATGGTTTCTACAGCTTAACCTCACGCAATGGCGACGACGTCAACGCAATGGTAGCCAACTGGATTATCCAGGCTTCCTTCACACCCCGCCTGATTACAATGGGCCTGCAAAAAACCTGTTACACGCATGGTGTCATCGAAAAAGGCTGTGTATTCTGCATCAACCTCTTCAAAAAAGAAGACCAGGAAGCCATGATGCCCTTCACCAAAAGCCGCGCCAAACGACCCGACAAAATGAAAGAAGCCAACTATACAGAAGCGCCGGAAACAGGTTGTCCAGTCCTGGAAGGCGCAGCCGCTTACATTGAATGCAAGGTCGTCGCAATCCTGGATGTCGGTGGCGATCATGACATCCTTGTTGGCAAGGTAATTGGTGGAGACGTTCTGAAAGAAGCGGATGTAATCGACATGATGACCCTGCCCCATATAGGTTGGAGTTACGCCGGTTAACGGCTGCCGCCAATGAGCAAATCTCGAATAAGTAAACCAACCTACGAACCGGCCGTCTGGCGTCTACTCAAATCCGGCCCCAGCGACGGCCCAACCAACCTGGCAGTTGACGAAGCCTTGCTGGAATCAGTCGAAGCAGGGGAAAGCCTTCCCCTGCTGAGAATCTATACCTTTGAACCCCCTTGTCTAACTATCGGCCGTGATCAAGACTGGGATATTGTGGACCTGGACAGTTGTAACGAACTGGGCTGGAATGTCGTCCGGCAGATAACCCAGGGCCGGGCAATCCTGCACACGGCCGATCTGGCCTTCGCTATTTCCCTTCCTCTCAACGACTCACGGGCTCAGGGAAACCCCACAGAAAGCTACGAACATCTTGCCGAAGGACTTCTCACCACCTTGAAAAATATAGGTCTGGAACCAAACCGGACCCGGCCCTATTATCATGACAGCGGACCACCAGGGCCGCTCGGCTTTGACGGCCCGGCCGAAACTGACTTCGATATCTCCATCGGCCAGCGCAAACTGATCAACAGCAGCCAATGGCGCACCGGCAGTGCCCTCTTACAACAAGGCTCCTTTCCCCTGGCTGGTGACGTCACCCAAATTGCCGATGGTCTGTGGTTCGATTATCCCGGTCAAAAGATAGCTGTCGTCAATCGCCTGGGCTATCGGGCCACCACCCTCGAACTGATGCTCGGCCGTGATGTCCCCTTTGAAGAAGCAGCCACCAACTTTATTCAGGGATTCTCAGACGCGCTAAATTTAACCTTTGAAACCGGCGAACTGACTGAAAAAGAAACGGCCCGCGCTCAACAACTACGGGCCGAAAAATATACCACTGAAAGCTGGCTCAAACGCACATGAAAATCCAGACCATGTAACAATTGGGTAATTGGGTACTTAGAGCACGCCAGTTTCTGGCAATCATTTAAGTACCACCAGTGTCGTCTACGCCAATCACCCAATTACAAATTACTAGGGAGTCAGGGTTCCGGCAGGAGTAGGCGTCCCAATAAACCCCTTCGGTATTTCCTGTACGTAAGGCGTTACCGGTGCAGGTGTTGTATCGGTAAAGATGACCTCCTCAAAGCCTAGACCTTCAAGAAAAGAACGCATAAAATTCTCCGCTTCTGCATCGGCCGTATCCAGAATATCGTTCTCTTCAGCCGCTTCCAACATCCGTCTCTCTGCCTCTTGACGAATCATCGTCTCCAACTGTGGATCGGCATTCGCAAAAAAACCAACGTCCCGATTAGCAACATAGGAACGGTCATTATCCAGATCGGCCAGGAAAATCTCCGAATCCGGCAGGTGAACGATCACCGTTGTCGGGTTAACCACCTGCAAATCCTCCGGTTCCATCTTGGAAAGATCAACCCCGGCAATCACATCCCCATAAGCTACAAAAAGCAAAGACTCCCCAAACGCCCCAAACAACACATTCTGATTGCGCTCAATCTGGAGTACATCCTGAAAAGCATAGGAAGTCGTCTCCAGTCGGGCCAGCGAGTTAATCTCCTGCACAACTACAACCGGATTGGGCAAAATGACAGGCGTTGCCTCCACGACCAGATCTCGGAACAAATCACCAACCGGGTTTGTCACCGCCTGCACCCCCCGCAAAGTCACCACAACCATAAAAATGGCCGCCGTCGCCACTATCAAAAAAATCACCAACAGCACATATGCCAGTTTTTTCATCATGTCATCCTTCTATCACCATAAAACAAGATGATTATTTCTCAATACCTATACGAATCCCAATCGCATTAGTTACACTGTAATTGTTCTCTATTATATAAACCGCTGAATCCCTCTCTAAGTTTCCTGTCCTAATTTTCTTATCATCTTTCCAAAACCAGATTCTACCCATCATCCAATCCCTTAGTAGGAGAAATTTGAATAAACCATCATATAGCCCTTTGAAATACTGACCAGGTCTCACCGGCTTATTTCTCCAAAAGCAATTTGCTATAAAACTATAAATGAGGAAAATTTCTCTTATGCAAATTGCCTCTTGTACAATTACCTTACAACTATATGGTGTTCATTCTCTAAAAGGGAAAAGACGCATCTTGAAATCTATTTTGGCCCGACTTCCAAAACAATTTAATATAGCTGCGGCCGAAATCGCCCAAAACGATACATGGCAGACGGCCGTCATTGCCCTTGTCACCGTTGGAAACGATCCCGGCTATCTACACGGCCTGTTAGAAAAAGCTGTTGCCTGGCTGGAGGAGAACCGCCCCGACGCCGTTATCGAACAATACAACATCGAGTTCCGCTAATGCGCTTTATCCTTTCCACCGGCTCCTTATGGTCATACAGCCTGGAGCGCGTTTTCGGTTTCGCAGCCAAAGCCGGGTTCGATGGGTTGGAGCTAATGGTGGACCTACGTTGGGAAACACGCCAGTCTCTCTACCTGAAAAAGCTAATGGACCAGCACCAGGTCCCAATACTGGCCGTTCACAGTCCCTTTTTGCCCAACATCCCCGGCTGGCCCCATACCCATCCAGAGCGAATTAGCTGCTCCGCCGACCTCGCCGCTGACATTGGCGCGGAAGTTGTCATCCATCATCTCCCCACCCGATTTGGTACCATCTGGGTCCAGATGCCCGGTCGTTTTTTCCCCGTTCCTATCCCTCGCAATCAGGACGCTGGCTATCGCCGCTGGCTGGACAAAGGGTATCAAGAATTCCAAGCCACCACCTCTATAAAACTGTGCATTGAAAATATGCCCGCTTACCACCGTCTCGGCCGTCTTTGGAACCTATGGCATTGGAACACCATCGAACAAATCGCCCGCTTCCCTAACCTGACAATGGACACCACCCACCTCGGAACCTGGGGCGTGGACCCGGCCGAAATCTATCCCAAATGGGCAGGCAAAGTCGGCCACATCCACCTCAGCAACTTCGATGGCCGAGAACACATCCGCCCCGAAAACGGCCGACTCCACCTCAACAAACTCCTCAGCCACCTGGCAAAAACCAACTACACTGGCCTCATCTCCCTGGAACTCCAACCCGGCGACCTCGGCGCTGGCCAGCCCGACCAGGCCATCATTGACCGCCTGAAAACCAGCCTCACTTACTGCCAAAACTGGGC
>JBAPRX010000166.1:0-2187 GCA_049281335.1 Promineifilaceae bacterium (SeqCode) | reverse complement strand
GCTTTTACTCGGCCGTTCCCACCACCACCAACGCCTTCGGAACCTGAGCCATCAATCCCCCACCCTCCATCAATGGCTCTTCCAACTTCTCCAACCGAAAACCGGCCGAAATCAAATCATTGATATAGGTAGACACCGTCCGGTGGTAAGCACCCATATGCCCCCGAACGCCATCGCCGCCAGATTGCCAGAACCCCTCTCGGCCGTACCATCGGACAACGCAGGCAGTCATATTCCCCTCACTATCCTCCAGAAATGGCTCTTCGCCGGGCAGAAGGTACGGCCCTTCAAAGCAAGGATGGAGCAGCGTAAAGAGAAAGACACCGCCCGGCTTTAACACCCGATGGACAGCCCGGAACATGGCCTGGTAGTCGGGTATATCCATCATTGCCATCTGAGAAACGGCAATATCAAAGCCGTTATCAGGCAATGTACTGAGGTGATGGGCGTTGTCCATATGGTAAGAGAGGTTGTCCAGCCGATTACGTTGATTGGCTGCTTCGATCAACGCGGCCGAAATATCCACTCCAACCACCTCTCGCGCCCCTCGCTCCGCCAAAAAGCGGGAAAGGTAGCCTTCCCCACAGGCAATGTCACAAACTCGCGCCCCATCAAGACGGCCGCCCAAAATCGCTTCGATTCGAGCCAGCAAAAGATGCCAAAGACTAGATTCATCCGCTAAAAGCCTGTCAACAAAGTCAAGATAAAAACGCCGGTGCTTATCGTAAATTGTCTCATTCATTGGAACTCCTAAAATGCTATAAACGGATTTAATTGTATCATGTATAATGACCAGATGAAGCGAACCCTCTGGCTGCTGGTCGCGGTACTCATCAGTTCCATATTCCTCGCTCTCACCATCGCCTCGCCTTCTCTCGCCCGTTCAACGGACACACCATCCGCTGAATCACCCACATCCCTGCCCTCTGACAACTCATTTGAGGAGATCATTATTTACCTGGCAGACTCGGCCGATCTTGCAACCAACTCGCTTCCCCAGGAAAAAATCTCCCGCCGTACCGAAGTAATTCGCCGCTTAAAAGCCACAGCCGCCACCAGTCAGGCTGACCTCATCACCTACCTTGAGAATCAGAAAACGGCCGGAGAAGTCGAGACTTTTGAACCGCTCTGGATCATCAACGCCATCTTAGCCACCGTCCGCCCCGATTTAGTTGACCAGCTTGCCGCCCAACCAGGTGTGGTGCGTGTCATTCCAAACGAGACAATTCCCCTGCTCTCGCCGCAGGAATTAGCCGCTGAAACGGCCGCTTCAGAGCCAACGAAGCTAACCTGGGGTTTGCAGCAAATTCGCGCCCAACATGCCTGGGAAGCGCTGGGCATTGACGGGACAGGGGTCACTATTGCCACTCTGGATACCGGGGTAGATTGGCGACATCCAGACCTGCTGAACAACTATCGCGGCGCTTTCCCCAATGGCAGCGCCAACCACGTTTATAACTGGTACGATACAGTAGGCGGTTCGGCCGTTCCCATCGATCCCAATGGACACGGAACCCATGTGACCGGAACAGCCGTCGGTTCTTCCTACATTGGCGTCGCCCCCGGCGCAAAGTGGATCGCCGTTCGCGCCCTGGATGCCAATGGCGGCGGCCAGCTTGGAGACATTCATCTGGCATTTCAATGGCTGTTGGCCCCCGGTGGGAATCCGGCCAAAGCCCCCGATATTGTCAACAATTCCTGGAGCGGCGGCCCCGAATTACTCGACTTTATACCAGATGTCGCGGCTCTGAAAGCGGCCGGAATCATCCCACTCTTTGCCGCTGGAAATCAGGGGCCAGACCCCGGCTCTGTCGGTGCGCCTGCTGATTATCCTGATACCATTGCCATCGGAGCCAGTGATAATTTTGACGCCGTCACCTGGTTTTCCGGACGCGGCCCTTCCCCCCTCACCAACGAAATCAAACCGGACTTTGTCGCACCCGGCGCACACGTCCTCTCCAGCCGACCGGATGGCAGCTATGCTTATTTGAATGGCACTTCAATGGCAACGCCCCATGCCGTTGGCGCTTACGCCCTACTCCTCTCCGCCAACCCTAACCTGACCGGCGACCAGATCACAGAGATGATCAAAAATTCGGCCGTTCCTATCGACCCGCCCCACCCTAACCAGGAAACTGGCTGGGGACGGCTGGATGTGTACAACGCCCTCGTAGGACAGGTCACAAC
>JBAPRX010000165.1:0-1613 GCA_049281335.1 Promineifilaceae bacterium (SeqCode) | reverse complement strand
GCCGGAAACAGGCATGATTGTGGCTTCAACCATCCCACCTCCGGCCGTCATCCACCCCCACCGGCGCAGTTCGGCCGAAAATTCCGCCCCAAACCGCAGAAAAGCAGGCCGGGCCACTTCGGTCAGGTAATGATAGGGTGGGCTAAAGGGGACGAAGGTGCCACCCTTGAGAATCAGGTGGGTTGGCTCCTCCGCAAACAACAAAGGCCACAACATCGCCTCAAAGATAAGCGTCACCGCCCCCGCCGACTGGCCGCTCTCACTGGCTTCTGTTACATCAACCTCATAGAAGCCGCCCTCCGGTTTAGCCGTCGGCCGAAATTCGAGGATGGTCGCCCCAATCTCATCGCCAACCAGCTCGGCTTTGCAGAGCGCGGCGACGGCCCGAACGGCCGACAGATGCTGTGGCCGCAGTCCCGGTCGGGATCGGTTAGCCCGAATATTCTCAATGCGAAACGGCCGACCCGTAAGGGCCGACAGACTCAAACTTGTCCGCAAAACCTGCCCGCCGCCCTCACCCTGACGGCCGTCTACATGGAGAAGATTATTCATTGAACAGGTAATTGGTAATTGAGTAACTGGGTAATTGGATAATTTGCCGAAAACGGCTCCTAATTACCCAATCACTTAATAGCTAAACGGCCGTCGCTATTGCCGTAAAGAAGAGAACGGCCGCTGCACAGATGAGGCTCAAGCGTAACAGACGGGTTTCCTGGCGAAGCAGGGATTCCTTTTCGGCCTGGGCCAGTTCCGGCTTCTTCCCACTCAGGAGATTAAGCCGCTCCAGAGAAGGGTGGACGCGCCATTGAATGTAAAGACCAAAGCCCATCATAGCAATGACGGCCAGATGCTTGATCAGGATGGCCTGCGCCCAAACAGAATGAATGACCAGGAATCCCTCATAGTTGCTGTCAGACGTCATCTGCAAGAAACCGGTAATCCATAAGACCGCGAGACTGATATTAGACCAGGGGGTAAACCGCTGCCGAAGGGCAATCCATTGATCGGCCGATAATATCTGACCCCGAACAGCAGGCCAGGCGATCAGGGTCATTAACACCAGCCCACCCAACCAGACAACGGTCGAAAGCAAATGCAGCCAGTAAGACAGGCTCAAAGCCCAGAAGGGAATCTCAAATTCTTTCATTTTTTATGACTATAGTGTGTATGGTAAAAAACCAGCAACGAATTACACAAATTTCACGAATTAGATGTTCTAAATTCGTATAATTCGTGAAATTCGTTGCAAACCTCTTCAAAACAGGTGACTATTACTTATCACGATACCAGATGCCTGTGCATTCGGGTAAAAGAGTGATTTTATCGCTGGCGATACGATCCGCCAATGGCGCTCCAAAGAAAAAGCGGGTCAACGCCTCCGCCTCGGCCGTTGTTTGAAAGCGATAATCAGTGCGAATGGATTTTCGTTGGAAGCCGTGTACCGTCTCCAGCCGGGCGTAGTAGGCAGCCAGCAACTCGGTGGGCGGCTGTGGTTCTTCTCGGCCCGTTCCAAGTGTTTCCAGGATGATGATGGTTCCATCCGACCGAGCAACGCGGGTCATTTCACTGATAACTTCATCAACTCGTCCCGGCCAGTCATCGGGATACCAGCC
>JBAPRX010000164.1:0-1635 GCA_049281335.1 Promineifilaceae bacterium (SeqCode) | reverse complement strand
CTTCTGAAGTTGGACTGACCAAGGTCTTTATTCAGGAGGAGCCCGATGGCTACTACAACACGTCGGCGTGGTGTCGTCAAGCAGGATGAGGGTGAAGCGGTGCAGGTGGTGGAGGATCAGATCGAGGCCTTGGCTCGGCAGGGAGCCAGGACGATGCTGATGAGCGCCTTGAACGAGGAGGTGGACGCCTACTTGGGTCGGGGGGCCTACGAGCGGAGCGGCGAGTATCGCGGCTACCGCAACGGCTCATCGCCTCGCCGGCTGACCCTGGGCAGCGGGACGGTGGAGCTGGCCATGCCCCGGGTGCGCGACGTTCCGGAAGGTCAGGCTCCGTTCGAGTCCCAGATCGTTCGGCGGTATCAGCGCCGCAGCCAAGCCATCGATCGGACGTTCCTGAAGCTCTTCATCGAGGGCCTGGCCACCCGCGATTTTGAGCCGGCCCTGCGGCTGCTGGTGGGCCAGGCGGCTCCGCTGTCGCCCAGCACAATCAGCCGGTTGCTGCAGCAGTTCCGGTCGGAATACGAGGCTTTCGACCGCAAGGACCTGAGCGGCAGCAAGTTCGTCTACGTCTGGGCTGACGGGATCTACCTGAAGGCCGGCCTGGGTACGGAAAAGGCCTGCCTGATGGTGCTGATCGGTGCGGATACCGCCGGCTGCAAGCATTTGATCGCCCTGCGGGAGGGCTACCGCGAGAGCGCCGAAAGCTGGGGCAGCCTGATCGCCGACTGCCGTAAGCGCGGCCTGAACGAACCGGCCTTGTGGATCGCGGACGGAGCGCTGGGCCTGTGGTCGGCGGTGAACGAACACAGCCGTCGTTCGGCCCAGCAGCGTTGCACCAACCACAAGACCATGAACGTGATCGACAAGCTGCCCAAGGCCGAGCGACCGGAATATGTGACCCGGTTGCGAGCCATCTGGCAGGCCGAAGACGGAACCAAGGCCCGGAAGCTGGCCAAGAAAGTGATCGCTGACCTGCGTACCGCCGACTATGAACGTGCGGCGGCGTGCCTGGAGGATGATCTGGATCGCTGCCTGACCTTCTACGACTTCCCCGAGGCGCACTGGAGTCACCTGCGGACCAGCAACGTCATCGAGTCACCCTTCGCCTCCGTCCGCCTGCGGACCAACGCCGCCAAGCGGTTCAAGAAGACGAAGAGCGGAGTGTGCCTGGTACATCAGGTGATGCTGCGCCTGGCGCAGAAATGGCGACACCTCAAGTCGGCGCACCTCTGCAGCAAAGTGCCCATCCCGAAGCCCAAAAAGAAATCTGGGAAAGCAGCGTGACCAAAATGAAACCAAGGATGCCCGCTCAGAAATTTACACAGGATTTGACACTACCTCAGCAATTGTTGAATGCGTCTATGAATGCCTGTTGTCGGCAATGCACCTTGACGCCTTAGAAGGACCTCGATAGTCTTCCCAAACACAGTATGCATTGCGCCACCAGCAAGCCGCAATCGGATCAATTCATCTTCCGCATGCGCAATTGCTTGCTTGAAGGCCATTTTGAGTGTAGGATCGATGTTCGCACGCTGGCGACTGAACGAATCGCGTACGTGCCTTGCCGCCTCCGCGTATCGCCACATGGCCTCATGAGGAACTGGCGAGCCAAGCAACTGAATGTCTGAAATATCA
>JBAPRX010000163.1:0-5421 GCA_049281335.1 Promineifilaceae bacterium (SeqCode) | reverse complement strand
GGATGGAACGGCCGACGTGAACAGGCAGAGCGCACTGGAGGATGAACAGGATTTCATTGTGGCGCTGGCAACGGCTAAGGGACACAGCCAGCCGGAACAGATGCGGACAATGCAGTGTAAAAGCTGTGCGGTCGAATTTATTCTGGCTCCCGAAACTCTATCGCTGACCTGTCCTTATTGTGACTCGGTTTATGTGGTGGAAGCGGCCGAAACCCAGGAAATTATCCCGCCGCAAGGAATTATTCCGTTCATAGTTTCGCAGGAGGAAGCAGAAAAGGCGCTGCGGGCCTGGTTTCGGCAAAACAAGATCGAACGGCCGCGTATCAACCCAGTTGTCGGAGCCTATGTCCCGGTCTGGACATTTGATATTAGCGGCCCTTTGAAATGGTCTTGCATGGTGAAAGAAGGGGACAACTGGGTTCATCGAACAGGGGAACATTTTACCTTGCATGACGATCTGCTGATCCCGGCCTCCGACAAATTGCCGGAGTTTTTGACCGACCATTTTGACGAGTTTGACCTCACTGCATTGGTTCCTTATGATGCCCGTTATTTGGCGGACTTTCCGGCGGAACGGTATCAGACAACGGTCGCCGATGCTTCGTTGAAGGCGCGGAGTGAGGTGATGAAAGTTTTGCGGAAACGGCCGGAACGCTATGTTCCGACGGCCCTTTATCGTGATTTCAAGTTGTCGGCGGCCAGTGGGTTATCGGTCCAATCGTACAAGCTGATTTTACTGCCGCTTTGGATGGCCCGCTTCAAGGTAGATGACGAGCTGTATGATGTTACTGTGAATGGTCAGAACAATGCCATTCACAGTAACCGACCACAGGGAGCGGTCGGCCGTTTCGTCTCCTGGCTGTTAGGTTAATCCGTACCTGACAATCGCCTCATCCAATATGCGGTTGACAAGCTGTTCATATTCCCAACCGTCTGCTCTGGCTTCGATACACAGATCAGAGTAACCAGGATTCAAACCGGGGAGCGGGTTGATTTCCAGAATGTAGGGCTTGAAGTTGTCGTTGGCGTCCAGACGGAAATCTACTCTGGCAACGTCGAGACAGCCTGTTACGCGGAAAGTGGCTGCTGCGAGCCAGTTTAATTCTTCCACCTGTTCTTCCGATAAGAGGGCGGGACAGATGTAGTGAAAGTCCTCGGCCATCTCTACTTTGATTCGATTGGTATAGACACCGGCTTCTTCAATGGGGTATTGGCCCATATCTACTTCCAGAGGTGGGAAGAAGTGGAGGCCGCGTGTGATACGGCGGGCATCTTCGTCTTCCGGCAGCCGCCATGCAACGGGAACTGTTAAGTCGCCGACGATGCCGACTGTGACTTCTCTACCTTCAACGAACTTTTCGGCCAGGACAGGCTGATGATAGCGGTCAAAGAGGATTTGGAGCTGGCGGCGGAGTTGGGTTTCGTCGTGGACGATGGAGGCGGCGCTGATGCCCATGCCAGTTCCTTCTCGACTGGGCTTGACGAAGATGGGAAATTCCATTTCTGAGTCGAGGGGTTCGTCAACCCGTTCGAAGTTTTGGAAAGGGGGCGTTGGCAGGTTGTGAAAGGACAGGACCCGCTTGGTCATGGGTTTGTCGAGGCAGAGGGCCAGGGTCAGGGGGCGGGAGCCGGTGTAAGGGACGCGCGTCATTTCGAGGATAGCGGGAACCTGGGCTTCGCGGGAGTCGCCGAAATGACCTTCGCAGATGTTGAAGCAGATGTCGGGTTTTATTTCTTTGAGGCGCTCAAAGAGGGTGGCGTCGCCTTCTATAAAGGTGACGGTGTGACCGGCGGATTCGATGGCTTCTGTTAAGGCATGAATTGTTTTTTCTGAGTCGAGATCGTCCCATTGATCGGGGGACATTCCGGGCCAGGTGGGGGCATTTTTTTTGAGATTGGCAAGCAATCCAACGTGCATTGGGTTCTCCTATCAAATTAGTTGGTAATTTATTGGTGATTGGTGATTGGTAATTGGTTATTTGTGATTCGTGATTCGTGATTCGTGATTCGTGATTTTTTAACTTATATTGTAGATCAAATTGGGGCAAGTTGATCAACTCGATCAAGAAAATGAGTTTATTTTGGTTGATCGAGTTGACTTTCGGGCGGTTCCCATTTCATGGTGTAGTGGGTTAGTTTTCGGGCGGTCATGACGAATCCCAGCCTTTCGTAGAGGCGGCGGGCGGGTTCGTTGGCTTTGAGAACTTGAAGGGTGACGGGACGGCCAAGTGTTTGGCCGTCTACCATTACTTCCCGGAGCAGGGCTGTCCCTACCCCATGATTTTGGTATTCGGGGAGGAGGTAGATGCTGGCGATGTAGAGGCTGCCGTTTTCTTCGACGACGGTTCTTTGGCCTGCTTCTCGGCCGTTTACAAGCACAATCTGGCAGCCAGTGACGTCAAAGTGTTCGGCGAAGTGGCTTCGCTGAAATTCATCGTCCCAACCCCAGGTGGCTTCAACGTATTCTTTGAGGCAGACTTCGATGAGATGGTAGAGGAAATCGTAGTCTGCTTTTTTGGCCGGCCGCAAAGTGTAATTGGTCATTAACTTATCAATATTACCATTATATGGCCGTTGTCAAAGGGATTTGGACACAGAGTTACGCAGAGGGGCCGAGAGGCACAGAGTGATTTGGAGGCAAAGAGGAGGTCGTTGTGGTTCTTTGAGGGCGGTGGTGAGCGGCCATTATGCTTCTCCCTCAACTTGACGACCGGATTCGCGCCAGGCGCGTTTGGCGTCGTTGTAGCCCATTTCGTAGACGGCCTGGTGGCCTTCCAGCGTGTAGGAGACGATTTGTTCAACGGAGATCGGCCGTTTGGGGGCAACGATGATGGGTTCGGGCAACGTCTGATAATCTTTTTGGAGGATGTCGGGGATGCCGTCGCCGTCGGCGTCTTCCAGTTCCGGTGCATTTTCGCCGGAGAGTTGGGCCATGAGGGTGGCGTTGGCGGCCTTGAGGCGGGCGTTTTCTAGCTGCAAACGAACCATTTCGTTGATGCGGCGGAACATTTTGAGGTCGGATTGGAAGGAGGCCAGCAGCGCCCATTCAAAGGCGGCTCCGGCGGCTTCGAGCAGATTGTGGGGCAGCCCGTTCTCCCCTTCCCCTTCATCGTCCCAGGGGGTCATTAAGACGACGACGATCTCTTCGGCTCCGGCGTCAATGGCGGGGCTGAGAGGGGTGTTGGCAACGGTCCCGCCGTCCCAATAGAGGACGCCGTTCAGTTCGGTGGCGGGGTAAACGATGGGGATGGAGCAACTGGCAATGATGTGGTCCAGACCGATTTGCTCCTGGTTCATGCGGCTGGGGTAGAGATCGGGACTGTTGCCGAAAACGCAAAGACGGCCGGTTTCGACTTCCATTGCTGTTACGCGCAGGTGAACGGCCGATTCGTTGGAGTTGAGGCGATCAAAGTTTACCCAACCATCGCGTTCTAAGGTTTCGCGCAGGGGAGCGGTGTTGAGCAAGAAGTTGCCGTTGAGGGGGTTGAGGTTGGCTTTTTGGACGTGCTTGCTCATAAGCCGCTGCCAGAGCGCCCAGAGGGAATGGGCGTTGTGGCCGGAGGCGAGGGCTGCGCCGTTGACGGCGCCGATGGAGGTTCCGACGACGACGTCGGGGAACCATTCATGTTCTTCCAGGAAGCGCATAACGCCGACGTGGTAGGCACCCCGGCCACCACCGCCGGAAAGGACAAGAGCGCGATTACGATTTTCTGCTGGCATATTTTTTCCTTTTTTAACGCAAAGACGCAGAGGTGCAGAGACGCAAAGGGTTTTAGTGAAAAGTGAGAAGTTAGCAGTTTAAAGTGGGTGGTGTGTTAACAATTCTCTCGTTAATAATTCTCTTATGTGGTGTGTATATGGTTCTGATGTTTGGTGGTTATGCTATAGATGCCATGATTAGGCGGTAAGGTGACATTTACTTTTGTAGATTAATGAATCAGTTGAGCAATGCAATGCGACTTAGGTCACGGGTAAGGTGGATATCACCTTCAAAACAAGAAAATTAAACGGGTGTTGGTTGATACCTGTATAAAAGAGAGGGAATATAATGAATTTGAATAAGTTTACGCAGAAAGCACAAGAGGCAGTTTTGGAGGCACAACATCTGGCGGAGGAAATGAATCACAGCCAGATTGAGACTGTCCATTTACTGTCGGCGCTTTTGGCGCAAGAAGATGGGGTTGTGCCTCAGATTGTGAACCGGATCGGTGTGAACCGGCACATGCTGTATGAGGCAGTCGGCCGAAAATTGAATAATCTGCCCCGCGCTTATGGCACAACCACCCAGGTCGGCCTTTCCCGCGAACTGAATAATGTTATTCGTTCGGCCGAACGGGAAGCGTCGAAGATGAAGGATGATTTCGTCAGTACGGAGCATCTGTTCCTGGCGCTGGTGGACGTGGCGGATAAGGTGAAGGATTTATCGCCGCTGGTTGAGGCGGGGATTGATCGGGACAGTGTGCTGCAAGCTTTGACGGGTATCCGGGGCGGGCAGCGCGTGACCAGTCAGAACCCCGAATCCACCTATGAAGCATTGGCCCGGTACGGCCGTGATCTGACGCAGTTGGCTCGGCTGGGAAAACTTGATCCGGTAATCGGCCGAGATGAAGAGATCCGGCGGGTGGTTCAGGTTTTGAGCCGCCGTACCAAGAATAATCCGGTGCTGATCGGCGAGGCAGGTGTTGGTAAGACGGCCATCGCCGAAGGACTGGCCCAGCGCATTGTCAACGGCGATGTGCCGGAAGGGATGAAGGACAAGCAGTTGTTTGCCCTGGATTTGAGCAGCCTGGTGGCCGGAGCCAAGTTTCGCGGTGAATTTGAGGAGCGATTGAAGGCGGTTTTGAAAGAGATCGCCGAGAGTGAAGGCCAGATTATCCTCTTCATTGACGAGCTTCATACGATGGTTGGCGCAGGTGCAGCCGAAGGGTCAATGGACGCCAGCAATATGCTCAAGCCAATGCTGGCGCGAGGCGAACTGCACACCATTGGGGCAACGACGCTGGACGAGTACCGCAAGTACATTGAAAAAGATGCGGCGCTGGAACGGCGTTTCCAACCGGTCTTTATTGATGAGCCGAGCGTAGAAGATACGATCTCCATTTTGCGTGGTTTGAAGGAACGGTACGAGGTCCATCATGGGGTTCGGATCCAGGACAGCGCCGTCATTGCGGCAGCAACGCTGTCCCACCGCTATATCAGCGACCGCCAACTGCCGGACAAGGCCATTGACCTGATTGACGAGGCTGCCAGCCGTTTGAAGATGGCGATTGACTCCAAACCGGCCGAATTAGACCGGGTTGACCGCCAGATTTTGCAGCTTGAAATTGAGCGCGAATCATTGAAGAAGGAGCGCGATAAAGCCTCCAAAGAGCGCGTTAAGGCGATTGAGGCTGAGATTGCGGAATTGAAAGAAGAAGCGAA
>JBAPRX010000162.1:0-2409 GCA_049281335.1 Promineifilaceae bacterium (SeqCode) | reverse complement strand
TTCTGTGAATTCGCTGTCTTTGAGCCGGAGCAGTTGGCTGATATTCCTTTTACGGCTGGTCGAATTGTCTGGAAAGTGGCGGGGGTCTCGGATGCCATTTGCCAGCCTCAGAAGGCATCGGCTCCGGCTGCGCTAAAGTCGGCCGACTTTCTGCTCGGCGAAGCGCTGACGAATCTCTACGTGGGGCTGGGGCGCGAACAGCGGGGAGAAAAGCTCTCGGCGATGCGCTTTATTCAGGGATATGCCGTTGATCGTCTGGTCGAACTTTCAGCGTTCATTGAAACGGCCGTTCCCGGTTATCCTGACCCCTTCGACATCGCCCGGCGGTATGAAGCCCGCTATCCCTCACTGGCTTCCCATCTCCCTCAATTTCTCCAGGGTTATGAGAGAAATTGTCAGTCCGCCCTGGCGATCCTCAACTTTTTGGACAATCACTTTGAGATAAATCAACCTCTCAAAGAGGCAATTATCGCGTTAGCTAATTTAAGTGACCGTCCGCAAATAAAGGCGCATTAATGCGCTGCGGAATCGTGCGGACGGTTTAGGAGTAAGCGGCCACTTGATTGAATGTTTAATTGTTGGCCGCTTACTAAGGGAATAAAAATGGGCGACGAAACTGGAACGAACGTCTGGCATTACGGGCTGATGGCTGAAAGGTGGGCGTTGTTTGAGCATGACACGCCGGAACTGCCTTACTTACAGCGGCAGATTGAACGATTCGGGCAGCCCGTTTTAGACCTGGGCTGTGGAACCGGCCGTTTGTTGGTTCCGCTTTTTGAAAGTGGGGTTGATATAGACGGCTGTGATATTTCGGCCGATATGATCCACCACTGCCGTCTACAGGCAGAGAAAGCTGGTCTCTCTCCCAACCTCTACGTTCAGCCCATGAATGCCCTGAAACTGCCCCGACATTACAACCTCATCTATATCTGTGGTTCGTTTGGGCTGGCCGGCAGCCGCGAGAAAGACCAGGAAACGCTCTTTGGCTGCTACGAGCATTTGAATGAAGGCGGGGCACTCATCATTAATGTCGAAGCCGAATACACCTTTGCCGACAGTTGGCGGAGCTGGTTAAAGGAGAATCGGGCCGCTTATCCCAACCCCTGGCCGGAAAAGCCAAAGATTCAATATTCGGCCGATGGCAGCGAATACCGGACCTGGTTTCGGGCAACGGGTTTAGACCCCCTGGAACAAAGCTACAGCCGCCAGGTACGGCTTGAAAAATGGCAGGACGGCCGTCTTGTCGCTGAAGAAGAACTCTCTTTAACAGGCTATATGTATTTCAAACCGGAACTGCTGCTCAGACTACAAGTGGCAGGTTTTGAAGACATTACGGTTTATGGTGATTATTCGGATGAGATAGCAACGGCCGATCACAGTGAACTAATCTTTGTTGCCCAAAAGTAAGGCGGGAATGCTAGTGTCCGACCCTCAAACCTCCCCGCTTCCCCGGCAAATATGGCGTATTTTAGGGTTAGCGGCCGTTTTGCTGTTGATCCTCACTGTCAGCGCCATTAGCCTTATTTCAGCCGGGTTTTTTGATCCTAAACCGGTTGGAAAGGAAACGGCCGAACTTCCCCTCCAAACCGAGTCTATTCCTGCCCATACTCAAACTCTTCGCTGGCTTGATGAGCGGTTAACGGCCGACAGTTTTAGTCTGCGTCTAACGGCCGCTTACCAATCTGGCGATCTGGACAGCGGTTATGGGCTGGCCTTCGGGGGCGATGACGGGGCGCTGGTTGTCGCCGTTTCTCCGTTGGGGAATGCGGCCGTTTTTCAGCCTGGCTCTCTCTCTCTAATCAATAATGAGCCTGACAATTTGGATGGGATGATTGCAAATCGGCCGTTGGGAAATTCTAATGATGGGGTGTTCGTCTGGCCTTCCTCTGCCACAAGCCCACCCGAAACGCCGCTGCTTGAATGGCAGCCCTGGCCTCATGTTCATACCCATGAGGAAACGAACGAAATCTGGCTGGATAAGCGGGGGGAGGAACTCACCATCCGTATCAACCGCGAACTGTTTTGGACGGGGCGTATTTCCATTCCGGCAGCGCAGATTGGCCTGTGGTCGGCGGCTTTTAACGAAGCCACAGTTATTGATTTTGAGAATTTGGCTATTTTCGAGGAATGACGGTGATAGATTGGTTCATTTTTGGAAATTGAACCAATCTTACACGTTTAGTCTCCTCCACTCATATCAAAGAGGGCGTTGGCGAGGATGACTTCGGTTCCTGCCAGACCGACGGAGACAAACAGGGTACGGGTTTCGGATGACAGCCGGCCGGCCGCTTTTCCCGCTACAATATCGTCCAGCCGGGTAAAGGTTTCCGGGGGCAGGTAAAAGGGTTCGCCGTAGCCTTCGGCCTGTTGAATTGAATCACAGACAACCAGGTCGCAGATGTCGGCCAC
>JBAPRX010000161.1:0-11473 GCA_049281335.1 Promineifilaceae bacterium (SeqCode) | reverse complement strand
CGTCTCATCAACAACATAGTCGCAAGAAAATGGGATTTTGGGTCGTGTATTCTGACATTCATTTGGCCGTTTTCCAGTTGCCAGATTATTTCCAATCCACTACACTCTTTTTCACGGTGAATGGTGTTGCTATCTGGGGGATTGCATCCTTGGTAGCATGGATGTCATATCGAGGGGCTTGCAAGATGAAGGTACATCGTAATTTGAGGTGGGTGAGACTGGCGCTGAGTGTTGGGTTCGGGCTGTTTATTACCGGAGGCATTCTCGTTTCTGTCCTTTGGGCCAGCCGGGGAGCAATCACGGTATGGTATGTGGCAACAACGGGAGAGGATAGCAACGATTGCCTTACTCCAGCAGCGCCCTGCCTGACGATTCAGTCGGCCCATGATCGGGCGTTGTCTGGAGATACTATTTTGGTTGCAACGGGGGTTTATACGCAGTACACGACCATTACCAGAAGCATTCACATACAGGGAGAAGGAAAAGAAAATACGATTATCAATGGAAATAATTCAAGCCGGGTTTTCAGTGTAACGGAGGAGAGTGAGACAACTATTTCCTCCCTGGCAGTTACCGGTGGCCGGGGGGTCAGCGGGGGTGGTATCTACAACAAGGGAACCTTGACGCTGGAGGATTGCGAGATCAGCGGCAATTCGGCCGTTGGAATAGATGGCGTGGATAACCCATCTTCAAGCTATGGCGGACAAGGGTCAGGCGGCGGTATTTACAATTCTGGAGTTCTGGTACTTGAAAACTGCTACCTCTTCAATAACAACGCAGCCGGTGGGAATGGTGATACCAATGGCTCTGGTGGAGATGCACAAGGTGGGGGCATCTTTAGTACCGGCATGATAACGGTGAGTCATAGTTTTATAAACAACAATGTGGGATTTGGGGGAAATGGTGGAGAACCGACCTTCCCTTTCGCAAGTAACGGGGGGAATGGTCGGGGAGGTGGCATCTATAGCTCTGGTTCCTTGACGTTGCAAGACAGTACCTTTGAGAATAATAGGGTGGTTGGAGGGAATGGAGAAGGTATCTCCATTCCAGGTCCCGTTGGAAGTGGTGGAAGTGGTGAAGGTGGTAGTATCTATAGCATAGGATTTTTGATTGTAAATAGTAGTGTTATCAGCGATAGCACTGCGGTCGGCGGGGAAGGCGGCGGGTTGGGCTATTCAGGGGCAGGGACAGGAGGGGGCCTATCGGGGAGAGGAAGCGTGACTATTGAAAATACCCAGGTAGTCAGCAATACGGCCGATACGGGTGGCGGTCTATATTCCGGCTCGTACAATGCTGGTTATAGTGTCGTTAAGCTGAGATCCAGTGTGTTTTCCAAGAATACTGCTGTTGGAGGAAGTGGCGGTGCTATATATAGTGGTTGCAGTAATACTCATTATTGTACTGAATTATTAGAGTATGTGACGGTTGATGGTAATAGAGCCGAAAGTCGAGGGGGAGGAATATATAGTTCCAAAGGAAGTATTGCCACCAGTATCCTAACAATTACACACAGCACCATCAGCAATAATAACGCTGCCCTTAGCGGCGGTGGCGTTGGGTTAAATAGTCAAAATGATGGCAAGAAAGTTACTTTCATCGTCAACAGCACCATAAGTGGTAACGACGGGGGAGATCAGGCAGGTGCTCTTGATGTAGATGGAACAGCATCAAGTATTAACCATGTCCACTTAACCAATTCTAGTCTCATGAGCAATACTGCGTCGAGTGCCTCCGGCGTCCATACATCGGCCGGGGGGATGAATACAGCATCCAGTGTCATTACCCTTACCAATACCATCGTTGCCAATGACCTGTCGGCCTCTAACTGCGTCACTGGAAACAGCGGGTGGGTCGTCTCGGATGGGCATAATTTGGAGAATGGGGATAGCTGCAACCTCATTGCTTCGGGAGATATGACGAATACCGCCCCACTGGTTGGGCCATTAGCCGATAATGGCGGCCCAACGTTTACCCACGCCCTGTTTGAGGACAGTCCGGCAGTGGATACGGCCGATAATTCAACCTGTCTCTCTGACCCGGTGAATGCCGTTGACCAGCGAGACGTGATACGGCCGATGGATGGAGATGGGGATAATACGGCCGTTTGTGACATTGGCGCGTATGAATTAGAGATGGCCCCAACGCCGACACCCACTCCAACGGAGACATCCACGCCGACTGCCACTCACACACCAACGGCCACCCATACCCCAACAGCAACACCGACGCAGACCCCGACAGCTACTTCTACCCAATCCCCGACGTCAACGCCAACAAATACCCCCACCGCTACTCACACGCCACCGGCTACCCATACGCCAACCGCGACACCAACGGATACACCGACAGCTACTTCCACCCAGTCCCCGACGTCAACGCCGACAAATACCCCCACCGCCACGCCGACGGCAACACCGACCAGTCCACCAACTTTCCCTTATAAGTTTTATTTGCCATTTGTCAAAGGGTAAGCCGTGATATGGCCCTCACAGAATGAAAAACGCTCCTGATTAGTCAGTCAGGGGCGTTTGTTTATCGTGAATTTCTCCCAAAAGCCCGGTAAAAATCAAGGGAACGACATTGGAGAAATCGGCCGATTGCTGCATAATAAGTTACCATAACTTTTTTTTGATTTGCGCCTCTTGCTGGTTTTGTCCGGCAAAATGAGAATAGAGGAAACACCCTATGCCGATTCTTACCCATCCGTTCGGCCGAACGGGCCATCAAAGCACTCGCACCATCTTTGGCGCTGCCGCATTAAGCCAGGTGAGTCAGAGTGAGGCCGACCACACACTAGACCTGCTGTTAGAGTATGGCATTAACCACATAGATGTGGCTGCCAGTTATGGCGAGGCAGAACTTCGCATTGGCCCCTGGATGGAGGCCGGCCATCGGGATGATTTCTTTCTGGCGACCAAGACGGAGAAGCGTACCTACCAGGGCGCATTTGATGAGTTACAACGTTCGCTGGAGCGGCTGCGGGTTGATAGTGTTGACTTGTGGCAAATGCACATCCTGGTTGATCCGGCCGAATGGGAGATCGCAATGGGGCCGGGTGGGGCATTGGAGGCTTTTATTGAGGCTCGAAGACAGGGATTGGTACGGTTCCTGGGTGTAACCGGTCACGGTGTTACGGTTGCCGAAATGCACCGCCGCAGCCTGGAATATTTTGACTTTGACTCCATTTTGCTGCCCTATAATTATGCCATGATGCAGAACCCCTGGTATGCGGCCGACTTTGAGTCGTTAACGACGCTGTGTCAGGAGCGGCAGGTGGCTGTTCAGACCATCAAATCTATCACACGCGCCCCCTGGGGTGACAAACCCCATACACGGGCTACCTGGTACGAACCGCTGGAAAATCTCAGCGAAATTGAAGCGGCTGTACATTGGGTGCTGGCTCAGCCTGAGTTCTTTCTGAACACCGTTGGCGATATTCATCTCTTGCCCAAAGTGCTGGCTGCGGCTTACCGTTTTGATCCGGCAATGGAGCAAGAAACGGCCGAAGCGGTTTTAGCCGACCTGGGGCTGATGCCGTTGTTTGTTTAGCATTGTCCCGTCATGACTATTTTTGACCGCCTTTTTTGGGGTTGTGGTCTTTGTAACTGTGGTAGGGTGGTAGGGTTAGCGGTCGTTTTAGGCACGGCCGTTTGGGGTGAGTCGTCCGGTTTTGATTGCTTCGTATAGCGCAATGGTTGCCGGTTCCGGTTCCAGGTCTAGCTCGTGGTAGAGTAGGCGGCGACATTGTTCAAATTGAAGCAAGGCCAGGACGCGCTGGCCGGTTTCGGCATAGAGCGTCATGAGGGTGCGGTGGGTTGGCTCGTGCCAGGGTTCGATGCTTAACCAGCGACGGCCGTACTTGATCGCGGTTGTGAAGCTGTGGCGGGTCATATGAGAGCTGATCAGGGCTTGCAAGACTCGGAGCAGTGTCAGGCGCAGCGCCTCCCCATTGAGAAACTGCCATTTTTCGAATTCGGGGCAGTCGTTTAACGAGAAGCCAGCCAAAAATGCGTCGTGCTGAAGCCGGGCGGCTTCTGCCAATGCGTCCAGACAGTCAGGAGGCAGGGTTGCATTGGGTGGGTAGTTGTTCAGGCAGGAAGCATATTGGCAGAAAGCGGCCGAGTCGAGCCAGAGGTCAATCTTCTCAGACAGACAAATAGTTTCGCCGTTGGTCTGGATGACGGTCGCTTCCAGTGCCAGATTTACCTCATAAATCGTTCGGCGAAGGCTGGCAAGGGCGCTGTCTTGGTTGCTTTCGGGCCAAAACATGGCCGCAAGGGAGTAGCGGTTGTGGCTTTTTCCTTCAACAGCAAGGTAGGCCAATAATGCTTGTCCTTTTCTCAGGGTGATTTCGATGAGTCGGCCGTCCCGCTCGATTCGGGGATGGCCGAAGAGAAAGAGGTTGAGAAGTGACATTGGCTGGAATTCTACCATATTTTGTGCAAAGTGCTGCAAAATTTCCTGGCAAAATTAGTTTAATTTTTTTTGGAATAGCATTCACAGTCTGAAAATCGTTTTCTGCCTTTGTTTGCCCGCCCATTCGTTGAATGTACTATAGAGGTATATGGCTACCTTGATTTTGATCTGTGGTCTTCCCGGTTCCGGTAAAACGACGCTGGCAAGGCAAATTGAGCAGTCGCGCTCGGCCTTGCGATTATGCCCGGATGAATGGATTGCGCGTTTGTTGAAGGATACGGCTCTGGTATACTGTATTTCGGTTTCGGGTTGAAGTTAGAGTTTAATATCACGAGGCACACAATGACTACTAAAACTGCTTATAAACATATTGTTCAGACTCCTGATATTGCTGGAGGTAAACCCAGAATTGAAGGGCATCGAATCACAATTCAGAACATTGTCGTCTGGCATGAGCATATGGGGTACAGCGTTGAAGAAATTGCCGACCAGTATGGGTTGTCTCTTTCAGAAATTTATGCTGCGCTGGCTTACTACTTCGACCATCGAACAGAAATTGATCGCTCTATAAGCGATAGCCTGGAATTTGCTGAAACGCTTCGCAGTCAAACCCCGTCGAAGCTGGCTCAAAAATTGAATGAGCGAAGAAATTAGACGGATTCTTTACCTCTTTTTCCTAACCCCCTCCTCTTTTTAGAAGTTCTATATCAATTCTCTCCAATGCGGAACAAATCACGGCCGTCTGTCGTTATAAACGTAGAAGCTTGAAAAATAATTCACAAATCAAGAAGCTGCGTTTTGTTAAAAGGCGGCTTCTATTCACGAAAGGAGAAAAGAACTATCATGTTATCCAAATTTTTACAAAAAAAATCAATTTTACTGTTTTTCACAGCAATCGCTTTGCTGGTTGTGGCTTGTACGCCGGGTAGTGGTCAATCTGGCAATGGCTCCGTTAACCCGACTGCCGAACCAACCGAGCAACCAACCGAGCAGCCAGCAGAACAACCAACAGAACAGGCTATAGACATGGATTTCCTGCTAAATACGAACTGGGACCTGGCTACAATGAACGGGGAAGCGCCTGTTGCGGATGCTGTCCCAACCATTTCCTTCGATTCAGACAAGAATACTGTCAATGGGACGACGGGATGCAATGGCTACTTCGGCTCTTATACCCTGGACGGTACCAACCTGTCAATTGGTCAATTAGGACAGACTGAAATGTTCTGTGAAGATCGAATGGATCAGGAGCAGGCATATCTGGTAACGCTGATGTCGGCCGAATCTCTGACCCTGGAAGGTGAAACACTGACCATTCACACGGGCGAGGGCGATCTGGTTTTCCAACCGGCCGAAAATCAGGCTCTTGAAGGAACAGCCTGGGTTTTGAGTGGTATTGCAACCAATGACGCTGTTGTGAATACCTGGGTTGACGAACAAATTACAGCTCAATTCCTGGATGGCAATATGAGCGGCTCCTCTGGCTGCAACAGCTATGGAACCAGCTACGATGTCTCCGGCAGTTCCATCACATTGGGCGAAGTTGTTGGTACCTTAATGGCCTGTGAGGATGAAGAGGTCATGGCCCGTGAAGGTGAATTTCTCAATGCGCTGCAGAACGTCGCTTCTTTCAAGATTGTTCGCAACAACCTGACCTTCCTGGACGCCGATGGCAATCTCGTTATGTCTTTCGTTGCCAACGTCTAATATAAATATAGAAACAAAGATTGGTTCAATCTGTCAGATTGAACCAATTTATAAAGTCAGGAATATTTGGGGCATGATGCAAACGCATCATGCCCCTGTTTTTTTATGGCGCAGTTGTTGTGTGTGTCCAGGTGACGCCCGTCCCGGTCAAATCCAGATACTTGTAGCGGACGGTCCCGCCATCATCATACTGGACGACCAGTTTACCATTACGGATATAGAGATGGGCGTCAGCATCCTGGGCCGGGGCGGGTGGAGTGGCAGACTGCTCTCTTAGCGTCAAGTGTTCTTCGCTAATCAGGTTCTTCTCGGCCGTTATTTTCCCTTCATCAACAGTGAGAACGGCCGAATCGTTGATAATGGTTTCTACCAGATGCGCGGCTGAGTTGCTCTTTTTAGCCGTTACCCGCAGCCCGGAGTAGTCCAATCCGTCCACATCTCCAGCAAATAGATTTGTCAGGGCAGTGGCATTGGCGATGGAGCTGGTGTAATTGGCATTTAGCTCCGCTTCACTGACTGCGCCCGTTCCGGCATTGCCCCGTCCGGTCAGGCTGATGGCAACGGCCGAACCGATCTTAAACTTCAGGGCGTATTTGTCATCCCGTTCGATAGTTGGTGGCAGGTGGATGGTCAGACCGGTCTCATCCAGAATGACCTCTCCGGCTCCGGCTGCCAGGGAACCATCGGAGTCAATGTAAGCCGCCGTTGTTGTTCCACCCCGCAGCAAAATCTGTCCCGCTGACCGATCCCAATACAGGTTCGCCTGATCGCTGCTGTTGTCGCCAACCAACAGATCACCGGCCCCCACGCTTTCACCGTTGTAGCTTTGGGCGGTGGCAAAAATGGCGAAGTAGGTCTGGTCGGCCTGGTCTACATCCTGCCCTATAAAAATGTCTCCATCCGTTTGCCAGAAACCCAGTACCGTTTCACCGTTCATCAACTTGATACCTTCCTCACTGATCTGTACATGCGGCCCTGCTGGGTCGCCAATAATCAGGAGCGCCTGATTAATGACCGTTGCCCCACCGTCGCTGTATACATGCAGAATGTATCGTATGGAATCCTGGTCTTCAAAGGCGGCCATCTGGCCGGGGAGTAACTTTTTGAACATCCTAATACCTCCGGTTGCTGCTTGCTCGTTCCAGTAATGATTGACCAGATCGATCCTAGCATATCCGTTTGGTATTAAAAGGGGTGACTGGCACTCAGGCAAATTTCTAAGTGCCAATCACCCGGACGGTCACTTAAAAGTCCTTATTTATTTATTCAAAACTAAGGGTTGCTTGCCTGTCCATTGGTTGGTTCAACCGGGCTATTGCAAACTGATAACGGCCGAAACTCTCCTTCAGATAATCCAGGAAGGAAAACGAGCTTGCCAGGACGCACCGATGTTCGAACCAGACCACAACGGCCGTTCCCCAGAACAGACCCCATCCCGCCAACGACTGCACCATTCGGGAGAGGTTGCTCCGGTGTTGCAAGACAAAGGCGATTCGCTCAGTTTGGAACAGGATGTGAAGGTCTTCATCCGCGATGATTCGGTCACAAATCGTGTGCAGCATCCTGGAAGATGTTGCTTCTCTGAGAGCGGGATAATAGACCTGGGCCAGAATTTCGGCCGTTAACAAAACCCGTGAACACCAGCCAATGTCCCCCCAGGAACGTACCCATCGAAAAACGTCATCAGCCCAGGACTCAGACAATCGCTCAATCCCCATCTGGGCCATGAAGGTATCCAGCAAATGGGAATGATAATTTTCTTCTTTGACAAACAACCTGGATACTTCAAGAAAATCAGCCTGCCCCGATTCCTCTGAGAACCATCTTGATTTCTCAAGATAATCTTTCGCCTCAGACGATTCGCCCCGCTGAAATTGGGCGATAGAATACCCGATTCGGCCGAATTCCTGCCGGGAGATCCGTTCTTCTTTGAATTGATCTAGCCCAAGCTGCGGCCGATTGCTGAAATGTGTTAACCAGTTCATCATGTTTATCCTCCGTCTATAGGATTCCATAATGATCCGGTCCATTTCAAGCATCTACAGCAACCAAACCTTGCACTCAAGTGCCTACTTGACTGCCAGGGTAGCTTTCCCCTTTGAAATAGAATGAGTCAGATGTCGGGTGGGTATTAATTGGTTGGTTACTTATTTTTCCCTTTGCTTTAGTATAAATGTTAATGGTAAATGGACGGCAACAAAGATGGCAAAGATAACTGCCAGGGTCAGTTGCCCGGCCTCATAAAGCGCCGAGACCGCAGAACCAAAAACCACGAACTCAACGAGCAGACGGCCGAAATCTGGCAGCTTCACCCTCGCTTTAGGCGACACAAATGTTCCCCATAAAACGGCCGCAACCAACGGCACTCCAATACCAATGATGGTTCTATCCACAGCGCTTTTATCCAAATGAAACCCCCAATATCCAATCGCCACCAGGGCGCAGAGTTCGAGGGTGAAACGCAGTAGAAGATTCGCACTTTTTATGATAGCCATACTTCATTTTCCTTATGCTTTACGCTCCAATCCCCTCATAAAAGTCTCCACTGCCCGCCGGTAACTTTCATCCGCTTCGATGTGCATTTTGAAGGCTTCGGCCGCTTCCAGGGAGATGAACCCGTGAACGACCGCACGCAGCCCTCGAATGGCATGAAGCGCGTCGTCCCCTTGGATGCCGTAGGAGGCCAGCAGCAGTAAGAATAACTGGAGCAACTCCCCGGCAACGGCCGTTCCCTGTGTGTCGTCGAGGTCGGGGGCGCGAAGGAGAAGCGGATAGAGGCCGGGGTGATCGTGAGCGAAGCAGCGGTAGGCCTGGGTCAGGGAGAGAATGGCCTCCTGCCCGACCTGGCCCAGTGTTGCTTCTCGCAAACGGCCGATCAGCAGCCGACCGCCATACAACGACAGACCGGCCTGTAAATCATCAAGGCTGCTAATATGGTTATACAAAGAGGGGACACGGACGTTGAGAGCGGCAGCCAGCGCGGTTAAGGTAACAACATCCGGCCGCCCCGCTTCGTCTGCCAGTTCAGCCGCTTTTTCAATCACTTTGTCTCGGTTCAGCGTTCGTTTTTTAGACATATTTCTTCAATAACCAGCAGGTATTGAACGATAAAATGTGACCTATTTACCGTTCACTGCCAACATTTGACTTTTAACTGTTTTTTCTGCTGTTCTGATGGCTTCTGCCATTTTCGGCAGGGGAGATTCGAGGACATCCCCATGCCCGACAGCCAGCCTGGAAGGGTTGAGATCGTGAAGGGTAACAGCGCTTTCTAATGCCGTTGGCAGATGCCAGGTGGCGAAGGCGGGCAGGGGAAACAACCAGCGTTTAATCCCTGACACGGCAATACCACCCTGCGTCTGGTAAGCGTCCCCGGCAATGAGCGAGCCGTCCCGTTCGTCGTAAAAGGCAATGTGTTCGGGGGTATGGCCGGGAGAGGCGACGAGCCGTAGTGAACCAAGCATCTCGCCCGGTTTCAGAAGCCGGTCGGCTTTGGCGGTGGCATCTACCCAGCCGCCACGCAGCGGCACTTGCGGTTCATCTGGCAGCAGGTCGCGCTTGCCCTGAAGGAAGTCGGCCGTTCGGCTGTTTAGGACAACATCAGCGTCGGGCAGAAGTCCGCTCAATTCGTCCAATGAACCGGCGTGGTCGCCATGCGCGTGGGTCAGGGTGATGGTCGTGATGGGTAAACCAATAGATTCGGCCGCTTCCAAAATTTTTTTGCCATTGCCACCCATGCCGCTGTCAATAACGGTCAGGCCGTTTCCTTCTTTTACCAGGTAGATGTTGATGGGAAAGAAACCGGATAAACGGTAAAGGTTTTCGGTGTGTTTTTGCAATTTCATGAGTCTGTTTCCTTAATAAGATTGGTTCAATTTCTGAAATCGAACCAATCTCGCTCTGTGTAAACTATAGTAGTTAGTTTATATACTAATATCATTAGTTTGTCAAGGGTTAAACTTGCGAATTGAACAAAAGTGCTTTTGGACAATAAATCAATAAAATATCGGTTATCTCTTTTAGAAATTGATAGGAAGGAAATAGAATGACAGAACATCGTTTAGATGAACAGGCGGTCAAGGATTATCAACGCGACGGTTACGTTCTCTTTCATGAACCGGTTTTTGCAACGGAGAAATTCGGCCGTCTTGTCGCCATTTTCGAGGAATTGTCAGCCAGGCGGAAAGAGGGAACTCGCACGGATGAATTAGATACCCCACACTTTTTCGATCCGCGCCTCTTTGAATTTCTCATGGCCGATGAAGTTCTGAATATTGTCGAACCCTTGATTGGCCCCAATATTGGCCTTTGGTCAAGCCACTTTATTGCCAAAGAACCGTATATCGGCCGAGCTACCCCCTGGCATGAAGACAGCGCCTACTGGAACGGCCGATTTGACCGCCTCGACCAAATTGTCACCGTCTGGCTCGCTCTCGATCTTGTTGACCGCGAAAATGGTTGCATGCGCGTGATTCCGGGGACGCACCATAACGGTTTCTCAGAATACGAGGCTGTTGATACCAGTACCAACACCTTTGGTTCAGAGATTCGGGCCGATCTAATTGACGAATCAAAAGCCGTTTACTTTGAGCTGCAACCCAACACCTGCTCCCTCCATGACGGCCGAATCATTCACGGCGCAGAAGCCAACGCCAGCCCACGCCGCCGCGCCGGATACACCATGCGCTACTTCTCAATGGCAATGAAACTGAATCCAGAAGCCCCAGGTAACAAGGGCCACAAAATATGGCTCTGTCGTGGTGAGAATGTCGCCGGGAATCCAGTTGAACCGATGCCTTAGTCCGCTTTACTTAAATACCCCGGCCATAAACACAAACTCTGAAAACTCAACCGGCGGCGCCAGTGGCTTTCTACTAAGCTGCGGCAGCCAGCCCGGATTTTGCCCCTCGCCAGCATATGCTCCCCGGAATGTGCCATCGTGGGCAAGAAAGTTGAAATCCTGATTCCAATTGGTAAAAGTGTTGAAGGAAGAGCTGTCCAACGGCGAACCCGTCAACGTTCCCGGTAAAGGATACAGATCCAACGACCCCGGTGCGGAAAAAGGATTGGTCAGGTAATTAACGGCCGTATTATAAGCTTCCGTCACATTCTGCGACTGACTACCCCCCTGCAAAGGCGTCCCCGCAAATACGGCATTGCCGATCACATTCTGCTGGTAGCCCCCCTCGCCCCCTGTCACCCGAATGCCCGTTCCCACTGCCACAACCGTATTGTTGAAAGCCCGAATAAGCTGCGGATTCCCTCCTTCATGTGGCTGAAAAGCTGCCGCATCCCCATCCGTACTGACAAACAAATTGTCATACAGGGCAATATTGCCCGTTCCTTGAAA
>JBAPRX010000160.1:0-3742 GCA_049281335.1 Promineifilaceae bacterium (SeqCode) | reverse complement strand
CGAGCAGAATCGGCCGAAGACAGACGCCGCTTTTTACACCGCCTGGACCATGAGCTAAAGAATCCAATTACTGCCATACGGGCGGGACTGGCCAATATCTCCGGGGCGGCATTGGAGCCGGGTGATCAACAGGCAGTAGCTTCGATGGAAGCGCAAACGGTGCGGTTGACCCGATTAACGGCCGATTTACGAAAGATCGCTGAATTGGAAACCCGGACATTGGAGCTTGTCCCGATCAATCTGGCCCAGCTTTTGACGGAAGTGGTTGAGTTTGCCCAGGATCATCCCAACATTGAGGAACGGCAGGTGGCCTTGTCGGTTCCCCATGCCCCCTGGCCCATACCAACCATCACCGGGGACAGGGATTTGCTTTTTCTTGCGCTCTATAATCTGGTGGAGAATGCCTTGAAGTTTACCAAGTCGGAGGATGCGGTTGAACTGCGGGCGCGAGAAGAGGGGCGGTTTGTGGTTCTGGAAGTGGCCGACACGGGGCCGGGCATTGCGGCCGAAGAGCAGGCGCATGTGTGGGAGGAGTTGTATCGAGGGGCGAATGTACGCGGTATTCCGGGCAGTGGGTTGGGGATGTCGCTGGTGAAGGCGGTGGTGGAACGGCATGGGGGACAGGTGGTGCTGCACAGCAGGCCGGGGCAGGGGACGCTGGTTTCGATTTACTTGCCAATAGACTAAAAAATCAGCCACGAATTACACGAATTATTTATTGGTCGAGAAGATTGGACACAGAGATACGCAGAGGTGCGGAGAAGCGCAGAGGAATTTTCGGGTAGAAGTGCCAGGCACTTAGGCTGTATTTTGAGGGGAAAGGTGGTGGTGCGATGTGTGGCTATTTGGGTGTTCGGCGCCTCGTTTAGTGCCAGGCACTCAATTGTAACGAAGTTGTAACAAAGTTTGGCGGAGTTGACATTGGGTTGACAACAAGGTGTGACATGAGTCTGTTAGTCTATGGTGTGTAAGAAACAAATTGCAACTTGCCATTTGCAATTTGCAAGTGGCATTTGGTGATTCTTTGAGCGTAGATTGCAGAGGTGTATGATGAAACGACTATCTGTTTGGATCGGGGGGATTCTCCTTCTACTTTCCTTTTTGCTGTCCGGGTGTGGGGAGCTTGAGTTTGGGGTGGAAACGCGGTTGAGCAGCGGCAAGCCGGACCCGGTCACGGTTGTGGTGACGGCGACGCAGGAAATTGCGGACAATATGGTTCTGGTGACGGTGACGCCTTCGCCCAGTGCGGAACGGGAAACGCCGTCGGTGACGCCAACAGTAGATGAAACAACGACAGCGACACCGAGCGCGACGCCAACGGAAACGGCGACGCCTTCACCGACTGCCAGGGCCACAACACGGCCGTTTGTCCCCACAGCGACCCCGGTTCCACCGCACATTTTCTCATTTACGGCCGGTCCCGACACGGTTCAACCAGGCAGCACCGTTGCGCTTAACTGGTCGGCCGAAGGAGAGTCGGCCCAGATATGCCTCCGTTTTGCCAGCGGCTATACCTACAATTGTTACGATGAGGCTGTTTCCGGCTCGACGATACTGCCTATTGAGGCTGAATTTCGAGAGGACATCATCTTCGATTTGACCGTTTCCAATACGGCCGGACAGGAAGCGTTAGCCTCGGTCTATCTGGCTGTTGAATGCCCGGATGATTACTGGTTCTTTGATAATCCTCCGTCTGGCTGCCCCAGTATGGATCCGGTTGAAACCAATGCGGCGGCGCAGTATTTCGAGAACGGCTGGATGCTTTGGGAGGAAGAGACAGACACGATCTATGCCTTTCACGATCCACAGAGGACGTTCGCAGTCTTTTACAGCGGTTTTGCCGACCCGAATGATCCGGCGGCCAATAACAGCGACTATGACCCACCGGATGGGCTGTATGTTCCTAAGCGGGGCTTTGGGTTGGTCTGGCATTATTACAGCTATTGGCGGGAAATATTGGGATGGGCGTTACAGCCGGAGTTTGGCTACAACACCACTTATCAGGTTGACACAGATTCCTACAGCAGTCGTCAATATGTGCTTGATCCGGACGGCCGAATTGTGGTACTGAATCTTTATTCTCAGACGTGGTCGTATCGTTAATGCGATAGGGGCATGGCGGTAGGGGTTTGGCGTGCCAAACCCCTACTGAGGGGGTTTGTATTCGGCGGGGAGGTACGAAAAGTCGGTGAAGGTTATATCAAGGTAGCATTGATTATCCAGGGGGTTGGTGAAGGTCTGGATATTGGAAGCCTCGTTGGTTGGGGTATAGGTTGTCGCCTGTGACGTGAAGGTTGTTGATGTTGTTGTGGCAGTGGTTGGATTGGAAGGATATACCGGCGTTGTGATGACGTCGCAGCCAGCGATATAGCCGTTTTCGGCGACTTTCAAAGCCCAACCTCGACGGTTCGCGCTGTATGATTCAGTTTCTCCAACAACAAACAGATCGCTGTCGCCTGCCGAAATGATTTTGCTAAATCGATCCGAATCGGCCGTTGATCCATATACCTTTTCCCATACGGGTACACCTGTCTCTTCGTTCAGAGCGATAAGCCATCCAACCGGTGACTCGTTATAGTGGGTCCCGGCAAAGATTAGCCAGCCGTTTTCCGCATCTACCACAGAATACAATCCGATGACGTGATCCGGATCGGGCCATTCTCGCTGCCAGATGAGATTGCCGTTCGGGTCAAATTTCACAGCCCAGGCATACTGAGTTGCAAAGGCGCTGTTCGTTCCGCCGGAGGCGACCAAATCTCCGTTTTCCATTTCCACAATATCGGTGAAAAAATCGCTCCAGTAGTTATCGAAGGATTTCTGCCAGAGGATGTCGCCGTTGAGGTTGACTTTCATGAGCCAGCCGTCACCGGATTGGTAGGAAGAGGTCTTCCAGGTTGTTCCGGCCAGAACGATATTGCCATCTGAGGTTCTTACCCCACTGCTAAACCTGTTGACTTTGTCGTTTCCATACCGTTTTTGCCAGAGGACGGTTCCATCAGCGTCAATGCGGGCCAGCCAACCGTCACTAATTTCACCGAGGTCTGTTCCGGCAAGCAAAAATTGTCCGTCGTCCAGAGGAATAACATCATAGGCTTTTTGGCTGAAGTAACCTCCCATTTCCAACTGCCAGACGAGATCGCCATCGGCCGTAAATTTTGAAATATAGGCGCTGGTGTCCCCGCTGTAAATAAAATACTCTCCCACCGCCACCAGGCTGTTATCTGACAGCTCTGCAATGGCATTGATTTTAGAAGTGTCATTCTCTGAATCTACGTAGGCTTTCTGCCAGAGAATCGTTCCGTCCAGGTCGAGTTTGGCAAGAAAACCATTGAAGGAATTGGGGCCTGAACCGTAATCTCCGGCGACGACAAAACGGCCGTCGCTTGTTTTGACAGCATCGTAAAGGGATGTTGCGTCTACGAATGTGGATGCCCAATGAATGGGGGGAGTCATACCGCCATTCACAACGTTTGCCTCTGTTTTTCTTGGATGAACGGCCAACATAATGAGGATTAAGGAAAGCGGTAGTAGAAAAAAGAAACTGGTTGATAGTGATTTTGTTTTCATGTTATTCCCCACTTTTTTGGGACGGTGCAACGCGCCGTCTTTAAGGAAGGCCGTCGTGAAGGCGGTAGCTTTTTACGGCCGCGTACAAATTCAGCCGGTGCAGGGGGTCGCGAAGGTCTATCTGGCAGATAGATTCGATGCGCTCCAGGCGGTGCAGGAGGGTGTTGCGGTGAAT
>JBAPRX010000159.1:0-5622 GCA_049281335.1 Promineifilaceae bacterium (SeqCode) | reverse complement strand
GTTCTGACCCGACATGGCGTCTCCAGCGGCGATAGTGTGGCCCTCTTTTTGCAGCGCTCCATTCCAATGGTCGTTGGCATTATAGCGACGCTGAAGATTGGGGCGGCATACGTCCCCCAGCACGTCGGTGTGGCTCCTGAAGCGCAGCTTCTCCACGTCCTCGAAGCTGCTTCCATCAAAGTGATACTGACCATTTCGACTTTGCAGCATCTCGTTCCGGTTCCTAAAGGCCATATCTGCCTTGCCATTGACAAATTGATGGCAGAGCCGTTTGAGGAAGAGGCAGTTGACTTTGTGCCAGAACAGGAAGTCGGCCGAGACAATACCTGCTTCATCCTCTTTACCTCCGGCACAACGGGCAATCCAAACGGCGTCCAGGTGACGCACGGAAATGTCTGTAATATTTTGCTCACCGAACCGGGTGGCCTGGGTATTCAACCTGGTTATAAGGTCTCCCAAATCTTGAGCATTGCCTTTGATATGGCCGCCTGGGAGATTCTTGGCTGCCTCTCGCATGGAGCAACGCTCATCATCCGGGGTAAGGATATTGGCGAAGCAGCAAGAAAAGCCGATGTCATTATCGCCACCCCATCTATCCTAAGCACCATCAACCCGGATAAGTGCCGGAATGTCAAAGTCGTGGCTGTAGCTGGCGAACCTTGCCCGCGCCCCCTGGCGGATCGATGGTCGGCCGTCTGTGCTTTCTATAATTCCTGTGGCCCGACCGAAACGACCATTATCAACACTGCCCAACTATATAACCCCTGGACGGAACAGTTGACGATTGGCTCGCCCACCCCCAATAACACCGTCTATATCCTTAACGAAGAAATGCAGCCCTGTGCCATTGGCGAGGTCGGCGAGATGTGGGCCGGGGGCGACTGCGTAACGGCTGGATACTTACACAACGACCGGCTAAACGAAGAACGATACAAGCCAGACCCATTTTTGGGCAATGGCCGCCGGATGTTCCGCACCCGCGATCTGGGTCGCTGGACGGCCGAAGGGGAATTGGAGCATTTCGGCCGAACTGACGATCAGGTCAAAATTCGCGGTTTCCGGGTGGAGTTGGATTCGGTCTCGGCCGTGTTGGAGAGCATTCCCTCCTGCACCAGGGCAGTGACGATGAAGCTGGACAATCGCAACCTCGTTTCCTTTGTCACCCCTCAGACGGTTGATGTGGAGTGCGCCAGACAGGCGGTTGAATCGTCACTGCCTTACTACTGTGTTCCGGCGCTGGTCATTGCAATGGAAGAATTCCCGATGACCAGCCGGGGGAAAGTAGACAAGCGTGCTTTGATGGGTATGGCGACCGGCTATCAACAGTCACAGGCGGTGCAGCCGGAGCAACTGGAGGCTGTCCCATGCTAGAAAGTTATGCCGATGTCAAACTGTCTCCCAAACAGATAGAGATTGAGCTGCCTAGACGGCCGAAAGAGAAGCCTGTACACCAGGAGGCAGAGAAGACCACCCTGCCTCCCCAACAACCCCTGCTGCGGCGGTTGGGCAAGCACCCGACCTTCATGCACTACAACCGCCTCATCTTCCTTGTAGCCGTCATCAATCTGGCGGTGTTGGGTTATGGCGCAGCTAGCGGAATGTGGTGGACGGGTGAAGGGATTGCGCTGAGTACCCTCTCGAACCTCGTTGTCCTGAACATCTCGGCCGCTATTCTGATCCGCCAGCAGTATGTCATTAACCTGCTGTTCAAAACGGCGACCAGTGTTCCCACCAGTTGGCCCCTTTCCATTCGCTGGCTCATGGGCAAAGTCTATCACTTTGGCGGTATCCACGTCGGCGGCGCGGTCGTTGGGACGGTCTGGTTTGCCATATACGTTGGTTCCCTGACCTATCATCTGGCAAAGGGACTTCCTGGCGTATCACTCGGTCTGGCAGTAGTCAGTTATGCGCTCCTCGCGTTCCTGGTCCTGATGGTAGTGATGGCCTGGCCCTCACTCCGCGCCCGCTACCACGATTACTTCGAGCGCACCCACCGCCTGGGAGGCTGGACGGCGCTGGCCCTGTTCTGGGTTCAGACTGCTCTGTTTGTCAATATTCAGCGAGGAACGGCCGATTTCAGTCAGGCGTTGTTATCGTCGCCGGGATTCTGGGCGCTGCTGCTGGTGACGTTCAGCGTTGCTCTCCCCTGGCTCCGATTGAAGAAGGTGCCGGTCAGGATTGAACGGCCGTCTAACCATGTCACCCTCGTCCGCTTCAATTATGGCGTGACGCCCTTTGCCGGGTCGTCAACGGCCGTCAGCCGCAATCCCTTGTTGGAATGGCACTCTTTTGCCAATGTACCTGCGCCGGGTAAGGAAGGTTTCCGGCTGACCATCTCGCGGGCCGGAGATTGGACCGGCCAGTTTATTGACGATATGCCTTCTCACCTCTGGGTGAAAGGGATTCCGACGGCCGGCGTTGGTAATATTGACAGGTTGTTCAAACGGGTGGTCTGGATTGCCACTGGCAGCGGTATCGGCCCAACATTGCCCCACTTGTTGTCTCAGGAGGTTCCCGCCCGTCTGGTCTGGTCAACCCGCAGCCCCCGCGAGACATACGGCGACGGTCTGGTGGATGAGATTCTGGCTGTACAGCCTGATGCACTGATATGGGACACCAACGAACACGGCCGTCCCGATCTGGTTCAACTGGCTTATGAAGCCTACGTTGATTTCGACGCCGAAGCTGTGATCTGCATCTCTAATAAGAAGCTGACCTGGCAGGTCGTCTACGGCATGGAAAGTCGCGGCATCCCCGCCTACGGCGCAATCTGGGACTCCTAATGGGGTATAGGGGCCGGGTTTTTCCAATAAAACCGGCCCCTAGTGCTGGCTTGGTGGGACACTGACCAAATAGCAAAAGAAATAATTAATTGGTGAACTGGTGAATTGTTAACGGGGTTGACCTTACCAATCGAGGAGAGTTATTCGATGAGTATTATCGTTGAGCGGCAGGGGGGTGTGGTTGTTGTCAGGTTGAATCGGCCGAAGGCGCTTAACGCGCTTAATGCTGAGACGATGAATGAGATTGTGGCGGCTTTACGGCCGTTGGACTGTGACCCGGAGGTGGGCTGCTTTGTTCTGACCGGCTCGGAACGGGCTTTTGCTGCGGGTGCGGACATTAAGGAATTGGCGTCGAAGTCGTATATGGATATGTTTCGTGAGGATTATATGGCAGGTTGGGATGCTTTTGCGGCTTTGCGGACGCCGAAAATTGCGGCCGTTTCCGGTTATGCTCTGGGCGGCGGCTGTGAACTGGCAATGATGTGCGACATGATCTATGCCGCCGACACCGCCAAATTCGGCCAGCCGGAGCTAAAACTGGGCCTGATTCCTGGCATGGGCGGCTCGCAACGGCTGACAAAGCTGGTTGGCAAAGCCAAAGCAATGGATATGATTCTGACGGGGCGGATGATGGACGCTGAAGAGGCGGAACGGGCGGGGCTGGTGGCGCGGGTGGTTCCGGCTGAACGGTTGATGGAGGAGACAATGGCGGCGGCGGAACAGATTGCTTCGTATGGGAAGACGGCCGTCATGATGGCCCGTGAAGCGGTGGAGCGGGCGTTGGAGATGGGGCTGCGGGAGGGGATGCTGTTTGAACGGCGTACTTATTACGCGCTGTGGGCGACGCAGGACGCTAATGAGGGGATGCGGGCTTTTGTTGAGAAACGGGAGCCGGTTTTCAAAGGCGTCTAGCCGGGGATACCCCATTGGTAGGTGTTTTTTAGGTGACAGGCACTTTATCCTGACATGGGTGGGAACAATGAGCCTTCTGTAAGTGCCTGTCACCCCGCAAAGATAGATAATCAACAGCAAATAGAACAAAATACGGTTGTGTCAACAGTATTCGAGTGCTACACTTTTCCGGCATCAGGGACCGTCCGCAAATAAGGGCGCATTCATGCGCTGCGGAATCGTGCGGACGGTTTAGGAGTAAGCAGTCACTTGAATGATTAATTGTTGACGCTTACTGAGTCTAATTCAAGTGACTTTGCAGGTGCCGGATACTTGAAAACACGCCGGAATGACGTGTCTGACACCTCATCAATTCATCCGTGCCAGGAAACTTCATCAAATCGTCACAGGAAAAAGTTTATGAGTACGCTAACCAAATCACAAGAGATGTTTATTCAGGCTGCCCAGGCGCTGCCACTGGGCGTTAGCTCTAACTATCGTTATTGGGGGGATGAGGATACCCGCTATATTGACCGGGGAAAGGGAGCGCACATCTGGGATGTGGATGGCAATCGTTATATTGACTACCGGCTGGGGTACGGCCCGGTTATCTTAGGGCATGCGGACGACCGGGTGGATTCGGCCGTTTATGAAGCCGTTCAGCGAGGGGTCACTTTTGCGATGAGTACGCCGGAAGAGGTTGAACTGGCCCAGAAGATTACCCGGCTCTGTCCGGTGGATATGGTTCGGTTTGCCAATTCGGGAACGGAGGCGGTGATGCACGCCCTGCGGTTGGCCCGCGCTTATACGGGGCGGGAGAAGATCGTTATTTTTGAGGGGCAGTATCATGGCCTGTATGACGGGGTGATGTTTGCCTCGAACATTGGAGTCGATTATTGGTCGGGCAGCCGCCGCAGTCCGGTCATTTATCCTCTTAGCTCCGGTGTGCCGGATGGGAACCGTGATCTGGTCAGAATGGTTCCTTTTAATGATGGGGAACTGCTGGAAAACCTGATTGAGCAGTCCTGGCACGAAACAGCGGCCGTTCTCGTTGAACCGATTTTGGGCAACTGTGGGGGCATTATGCCCCAGGATGGATGGCTGGAGCTGATCCGGGATTTATGCGACGAGTATGGCATTGTCATGATTATGGATGAGGTGAAGACTGGCTTCCGAATGGGAAAAGGCGGGGCGCAGGACTATTTTGGCGTTCATGCCGACCTTGTGACTTATGCCAAGGCGTTGGGCAATGGCTATCCGATTGCTGCTTTTGGCGGGAAACATCAGTTGATGGAGCAGATCGGTCATGGGGTTTCGCATGGCGGTACTTTTTGTGGCAACCGGGTGAGCGTGGCGGCGGCTAATGCGACGCTGGACGTTTTTATGGAGACGGATGCTTTGGAGACGGTTGCGGAAAACGGCCGAAAATTGCAGGAGGCGATCTCTGAGGTGCTGGATCGATATGGGATGCCTTATGTGATTGAGGGCCATCCCAGCCTGTTCAATATCTGGTTTTCGGAGGAGGCGCCGCATGAGTTTCGGGATTGGAAGCAGAGTGACCATACTTTTTATGATCAGGTTGCGGCTGGCCTGATTGAGCGGGGGGTGATGCCGGAGCCGGATTCCCGCGAACCCTGGTTTATGTGTGAGGCCCTTTCGGAAGAGGATATTGCTTTTACGGTGCAGATGTTGGATGAGTCTGTTCGTGATGCGCTTGGATGAATAAGTGGGGCTGAGGAATAAATTCTCTGTCTGAGAAAGGAAACTTGTTCAAGCAGGTTATGGGTAGGTGCGAAACGGTATATGTGGATTGTTGAAAAGTTAAGAAAAAATTTAAGGTGAGGAAGGTGAGGAAGGTGAGGAAGATGTGGAAGTTTGTGAGTGCTTTGTCGTTGCGTATGTTGATTTTATAGAGGTGGGAAGGGGGTGGACCGGGTTTTTATGAGGG
>JBAPRX010000158.1:0-36530 GCA_049281335.1 Promineifilaceae bacterium (SeqCode) | reverse complement strand
CCATTACTGACCCCACCCACATGAAACTTCCCCCCTTCCGGCGAAAATTCAGCCTCAATATGGTCCAGCAGCCCCGGCAAATAAATTTCTGACCCCTGGAAAAAGAGCGTACCGTTAGGCGCAGCCGGACTCACCATAATCCACCCCCGTTTAGCCCCTTCCGCTTCCCAATACAACCTCAGACCAGTCTCCACCAAATCCACAGTCTGACCGCCCGGTGGGAGTGCCAGCAGAATCGGGTAACGCTGATCGGCCGTATAATCATCCGGCAGCACCAGCGCATAATCCATGACAGTGCCATCATCAAAACGAATCTGTTCCATCGTCTTCCCAGGGGTTCTCACAACTGCCTCCTCTCCTTCAACAACAACCGGGCCGGTCGGCTCACTCGCCGAAGCCACCGTCACCTCCGGTGCCGTCTCAGCCGCCTCAGGTGCCGTCTCAATCGCCTCCAGTGTGACATCAGTTGGCTCTGAATTCGACTGACAGGCTGCCAGAGCCAGCAGCAAAATACCAGATAAAAACCAATATTCAACTGGACTCCGACGTTTTTCGCACACTCTAAAGAAGAGCGATTTGGCAAACCGCTCAAAATTACTAAAGAGATTAGTAACTTTCGCCAAACGCCAATATTTCAAAACAAACACTTTCCTATTCATTCGCTATCGCCCCTACTCGCTTCAACAATCAGGTTCCTGAAAGAATCCACCCGAACAACCCAACCAGGCGGAATCACAGTAGTCGTATCATATTGATAAACAACGGCCGGTCCCAAAAACTCATGACCCGGCTGCAACCGGCTCCGGTCGTACTGAACCGTCTCAACCGGCTGCCGGTCAAACCAGACCAATTTTCGGCCGATCACAGCCCTCTCTGGCCAACTAGCCCCCAACAGTTCCGGCTCCAACCGGGGCGGTTCGCTTTCCGCAACGGCCGTCAATCGCACCGTCACAACCTCAACCGGTTCCTCCGGCTGTTGATAACCATATCGAGTTTCATGGACAGCATGAAACCGGGCGAGGATCGCCTCATAAGACACATCTCCTGTCACAGCAACCGTCAACTCATGCGACTGGCCCGCATAGCGCATATCCAGCCCCTTCTGCAAAGTCAACGCCTCCGGCGTATACCCATCCACCGCCATATCCGACACCGCTTTTTCCTCCAGGTCGGCAAAAGCAGCAGTAAACCACGCTTCAAGCGATTCCCGTTCTCCACCAATCCGGCGCATAACCGTTTGAGAATAATCCCTGGTCGGGAAAGCCGTCAGCATTCCCATCGCCGATAACACCCCCGGATAAGGTGGAATGAACACCTGACTAATTTGCAGATTCCGAGCCATTTCACAGGCATGGAGCGGCCCCGCCCCGCCAAAAGCGACCAGCGCAAACAACCGGGGATCATATCCCCGTTCCACAGAAATACGCCGAATAGCCCGTTCCATATTGGCATTCGCCACCTGAATCACACCCAAAGCGGCCGTCTCCGCCGCCTTCGAACCATCTATTCCCATCTGTCGGGCCAGTTCCAACAACGCCCTCCGAGCCAATCCCTCGTCCAACCGCATCTTGCCCCCCAGGAAATGTGCTGCATCCAAACGGCCGAGTACCAGATTCGCATCAGTCGTCGTCGCGCCCCCTCCTTCCAGCTTTCCCAATCCATAGCAAGCCGGACCAGGATCAGCCCCCGCACTCTGCGGCCCCACATGAAGCGCACCCCCCGCATCCACATAAGCCAGACTGCCGCCTCCAGCCCCAACCGTATGAATATCAATCATCGGCAGACGCAAAGGCAGCCCCGCAATCTCATTCTCGGCCGTAACCGGCAGCCGCCCCGGACACAAAGAAACATCCGTACTCGTTCCCCCCATATCAAAGCTGATAATCTGAGAGAATCCGGCCGTTTCCGCCACAAACCGCGCCCCAACCACCCCGCCCGCCGGGCCAGACAACACCGTCCGCGCCGCCTGTTCTCCCGCCCTCTCAGCCTGGATCACGCCGCCATTACTCTGCATCACAGTCAGCGGCCGTTCCCCCAATCCGTCCGCCAATCGCTGTAGATAACCGCTCATCAGCGGGGCCACATAAGCATTAATAACAGTCGTCGCCGTCCGTTCATACTCCCGATATTCAGGCAGAATCTCGGAAGACAAAGAAACATGAATTTTGCCTTTTCCCTCGTTTTCAACCCCCATCAGGTATGCCAAAATCACTTTCTCATGTTCCGGCCTTAGAAATGAAAATAGCAGGCATACAGCCACCGACTGGATATTCTCCCGCTGCAATTGAACCAGGATCAATTGCAGGTCATCCGAGTTGAGCGGAACAAGAATGTCGCCCTCGGCCGTTACCCGTTCCCTCACCTCATACCGCCATTTTTTCGGAACCAATGGCTCCGGCTTTTGCGGAACCAGTGCATACAAATCAGGCCGGTTCTGACGGCCGATTGCCAGCACATCCGCAAACCCCGCTGTCGTGATCAAAGCCGTCCTCGCCCCCCGCCGTTCCAACAGAGCATTCGTCGCAACAGTGCTGCCATGAATGACCGGCGTCTCCGGCCCGATACCCAACAAAACAACCCCATCCAGAATCGCTTCCGACGGATCACGCGGCGTACTCAACTGCTTATGAATTAGAAGCTGTCCGGCCTCGTTCAACCAGACAAAATCAGTAAAAGTCCCCCCGGTATCAACCCCTAAACGGCCGTTCATCCTACTCAAAACGTCTACTGCCATTCCCGATAAGCCAACGTCCAAACGGCCGAATAATAGAGCCGGTAAATGAGCGTCGGAATCATAACAAGCAGCGTCACCAGACTAATTCCAAGTAGGAAGAGGTTCACCGTCCCCTGCTGCGGTAACTGTCCCCGCACCACCGAACCCATAAAGAGAAAAGAACCACCAAAGCTAAAAGGGAGCACAATCACGCTGGCCAGCATACCCACCCCATAATTAACAATATAGAGAAGCAAAAAGACAACCACTATCTCGCCCAAATTCCCCTTAATAATCTCCCATGCCCGGCGGATACTCGGCCGAGTTGGTAAATTTTCCAGCGCAGCGCTCCTAAAAGCAAACAGACGAAAAAACATCGTTCCCAACAAGACCGGCACAGACAAAGCAGAAAGCCCCATAAAAAAAAAGGTCAAAATCGCGCTAACAAACCCAAAACCACCGGTCACTGTCCCGCCTGACCGGGCCAGTTGCAAAACCGTGCCAATCAACCCCCCGCCAATAATCAATAAAAGAATCAAGAAAATCAGGAACAAGGGGAAAAACAAAATCGTATCAATCGCAACAAAACGGCCCAAAAGACCGATTCCCGCCGACAACATTTCCCGAAGCGAACAGGATCGGCCGTCATCCAGATCAGCCACCGCCCGGATCAAAGCCCCTTCAACAACGGCGCTCAACAACCAGATAATGGTAAAAATCAACAGGAAAACCACGGTGCCGCCAATAAGGACAACCGGATTCAGGAAAGTATTCAATATCGGCTCAATAAATTCATCCGGGGTCGCCGAGCTAAAGAGGCGGAACTGGAACGAAACAACCGCCCGCATAATCAGATGGCTTATGATGAGATATGGGACATTGCTGCCAATCAAAATCAGCCCCAATACCCAGAGGAGCTTATATCGCCAGAATAATTGACCGGCTCGCTTAAAAACGGCTGGATAATTCATGGAAAGCTATACGCCTATTCCCACTCAATCGTTCCAGGCGGCTTAGAAGTAATATCCAGCACAACCCGGTTCACGCCCGACACCTCATTCACGATCCGGCGGCTCACAACAGCCAAAAGATCATAAGGCAGCCGCGCCCAATCGGCCGTCATGAAATCTTCTGTCGTCACTGCCCGCAAAGCGATCACCTCCTCATAAGTTCGGCCGTCTCCCATCACCCCCACACTCTTAACCGGCAGCAGCACCGCAAAAGACTGTTGTGTCCCCTGCCGCAGCAGTCCCGCCTTCGTCAGCTCTTCAATAAAAATAGCATCGGCCAAACGCAGCCGTTCCAGCCGTTCCCAGGTTATCTCTCCCAAACAGCGAATCGCCAGCCCCGGCCCAGGAAACGGCTGCCGCCACACAATACTGTCCGGCAGTCCCAACGCCGTCCCAATCCGCCGCACCTCATCCTTGAACAACATCCTCAAAGGCTCAACCAGTTCAAAAGTCATATCTTCCGGCAGGCCGCCCACATTATGGTGCGTCTTAATCGTATGGGCCTCCGTATTATCATTGCCCGCACTCTCAATCACATCAGGATAAATCGTCCCCTGCGCCAGAAAATCAATCGGCCCCTCCGTCTCAGCCAGCCGCCATGCCTCCCGTTCAAAGATGCGAACAAATTTCTCCCCAATAATCCGCCGCTTCTCTTCAGGATTCGTGACCCCCTCCAATACTTCCAGATACGCTTCAACCGCATTGACAGCAACCAGCCGCATCCCCTGCTCCTTCTCAAAGGTTTCAACAACCTGTACCGCCTCACCCTGTCGCAGCAGCCCATGATCCACAAAAACACACGTCAACTGATCCCCCACCGCTCGGTGAATGAGCGCCGCCGCAACGGCCGAATCAACCCCCCCACTCAGACCCAAAATAACTCGGCAGTTGCCAATCTGCTGCCGCAGTCGGGCCGTCTCCTCCTCAATGAAATTTTCGGCCGTCCAATCCCCCCCACAGTCACAAATCTCATGGACAAAATTCTCCAAAATCTGCCGCCCTTGCACCGTATGGACAACCTCCGGGTGAAACTGAACAGCATAATATCCCCGTTCCACATCGGCCGCAGCCGCAAAAGGAGAATTATTAGAAAAAGCCAGCGGTTGAAATCCCGGCGGCAAAACCGCCACCTTATCCCCATGACTCATCCAAACCTTCTGCAAATTCAACCCCGCCCCATCATTTTCACCACGCTCCTCCCACTTATCAAACAACCCCTCCTTCTCAATAACCTCTAAGATCGCCGAGCCATATTCCCGGTGATTCGACCCCGAAACCTTTCCCCCTAACCAATGAGCCAACAACTGCATCCCATAACAAATTCCCAAAACAGGACGGCCGCTTTCCAAAACATACTTAGGCAAAGTCGGCGCGTCAGGATCATAAACGCTGTTCGGCCCACCGCTCAAAATAAAGCCCGCTGGCTCCAACGCCATCACCTTATCCGGGTCTGCCTGCCAGGAAAACATCTGGCAAAAAACATTCGCCTCCCGCACCCGTCGGGCAATGAGCTGCGAATATTGCGAGCCATAATCAAGAACAATAATCGTATCATGAGCCATACACGCCTCTCAGTTCAGTATAGAAAATGTCAAAATGTTTTCGGAAATAAAACTTGCCACAAATCAACAAATTATTCACACCAAAAATAACACAAATTCGTGGTAATTCGTTTAATTCGTGGCTCTTTTTTTGATAACCTATTGCCATTCACAAAAGTCACAGATGAATTCAAAAATCTGTCCAATTCGTCTAATTTCCCACAACGATCTTCCCATCATTCATGTCCGTAATAACGGCCGCAGCTTCAATAGGAACCTCCCAATGGGCCAGCGCATCCCGCCCACCTTCAAACGTCTTTTCAACAACGGCCGCAATCCCCACCAGCGTTGCCCCGGCATTATGAACAATACGAGCCAGTGCCTCAATGGTGCGCCCCGTCGCCAGAAAATCATCCACAATCAAAACTCGTTCCCCCGCATGCAAAAACTCCGGCGACACCATCAGCAGCGTATCGCCCCCCTTCGTATGGCTGGGAGCCGTCTCCAGATAAACAGGCTCCATCATCGTAATTGGCTTATGCTTTCTCGCATAAACAACCGGAATATTTCCCAACGCCTTAGCCGCCATCACAGCCGGAACAATACCGCTGACCTCGGCCGTTAAAATACGATCAGGATGTGCCTCCGCAAAACGGCTGGCAAGCTCCGCACCAACAACCTCCATCAAATCAGAGTCCAACTGATGATTCAAGAAACTATCAATCTTCAAAATACCCCGGCCCAGGTTCTTTCCCTCAGCCAGAATCCGCTCGCGCAGCGCATCCATACCTTGCCTTTAATCCTTTGTGTCTCTGCCCACATTCATATACAACCTTTGCGTCCCTGCGTTAAAAATAATAGAGGGGAAAATTCGCAAAACCGTCCCTTTCGTGGTAGAAATTTAAGAGTTTTTAGGAAATCTAAGTCAAGAAATTATAACACGCTCAATGAAGAGAGAACAATTCAGGAGACGTGTTTGAGATAACTTTCACAAATAACTTGACGGTAGCACTCAGTCATTTTATAATGTGTTCAAAATTATTTGAAAGTTGTGAAAGTCACAGGGTGGCCTCACAATATTTTCAATAATTCATAAAATTAAGCCGTTATTGGACAAGGTCGGTTTCGGCCGATTTCCAAATAACCTCTGAGGATCAAAAAACATGGTGGCGAATCAAATTGAGCGCGAGTTAGACGCTGTAGAAAAACTCCTAAATGATGTCGTATGCAGTGAGGTTGGTCTATTACAAGATGCCAGCCAGCATATAATTGTTTCTGGTGGCAAAAGAATACGGCCGCGTTTAACCCTGCTTGCTTATTTGGCAGCCAATGGGCAAAACTTATCATCTGCCATCCCCCTCGCGGCAGCAGTGGAACTGGTTCATACAGCCACCCTCGTTCACGACGACATCAACGATCACAGCATGACCCGCCGGGGAAAAATCACCGTTCATGCTCGCTGGGGTCGCACCTTCGCCCTCCTGACCGGCGACTACCTCTTCAGTAAAGTATATGAACTGATGGCCCCCTATGGCCCCGAATACAATACACTGATGGCTGGCGCTTGTGTCGAACTCGTTGAAGGCGAAACACTCCAGGCAGCCGCAGCCAAGGCAGGAACAATTAACCAGGAAACATACAAACGCATCATCAGCCTGAAAACAGCCAGTCTCTTTGAAGCATCGGCCAGAATGGGGGCCTTGCTGGCTGGTGGAGACGACAAAACCGTCACAGCCCTCGGCAGCTATGCCCACAACCTCGGCCTGACCTTCCAGATCGTGGATGATGTTTTAGACATCATGGGCGACCCGGAAACAATGGGCAAACCAACCGGCAATGATCTTTTGCAAGGCGCAGGCGCAATCATGGCCCAAAATGGCAAGAAGACAGAACACCAAACGGCCGTAGCAACCGCCGAAGACCCCGTCCAAACCATGATGGCTCGCCTGCGAGAATCCGGCGCAGTCGAAGTAGCCCGGATGCAGGCCAGGGAAATGGCCCGCCGCGCCCTACAAGCCCTGGAACAGGTTCCACCCTCCCCCGCCCGGAACGAGTTAGGCTCCCTGGTGGACCTCGTCGTCGAACGAGAACAATAACAAATAGTCATTGCCGAGGAATTTCATTCCTCACCTAAAACAAAAAACCAGATCGAGAAAATTCAAAAAATATTTCGATAATCGCGGTTTTAACCGTCGGCAGCGACCGCCTACCCCCTAATTTTCCTATCAGTCCCATCCCTTATCTATGATATACTCCCCTAACAATGGGTAGTAGTGATTCAAATATTCCCGAAAACCAGTCATCCCGTGATCGAAAAACCGATTTGCTCCAGGCGCTCACTGCTGCTTCTGGTTCTTTGCAACGCTCTGCTCGTTCCAGAGAGGCAGTGTTCAAGGCTTTTGAAGAACAAATAGCCGCCCTCGGCTGGTACGGCACGATTCTGTTTTTGGATGAATCAGGAGAGAAGTTCACAATTGAAGCCCTCGCCTACCCACCCTCCTTCTTTGGTCCCTTGGAAGAGGGAGGCAAACAGTTCAACAGAGAGGTAATTGGCTTCACGATTCCAGTCAAGTATACCATCCTGTTCCACAAGATAGTCAATAATAAAAAACCCTACTTTACCCCCTCCAGGGCAGAAATAATCCCTCACTTACTTCAGGATTACGACCCTTCCTTTCAAGGATACCTGGTAGACCTGATGGGCAGTCTTCCCCTGATCCTTGCTCCGATGATTGCCGGAAAAGTGGTTTATGGCCTGGTCGCTATTAGCAGTCCAACACTCACCGAAGATGAAATTCCGGCCGTTGAAACATTCACCAACCAAATTGCAATTGCTTTTGAAAATGCTGACCTCATTAGCGCCCTCCAGGCCAGTGAAACGCGCCAGCGGTTATTATTCGACCAGGCATCTGACGGTATATTCGTCTACGACGAAGACGCCCGTCTAATAGACATCAATCGCTCTGGTTGCTGGATGCTGGGCTATACTCGTGAAGAGCTGCTTGGCAAGCATTATAGGGAGCTAATTGCACCCGAAAATCTGGTGGAAAAGCCACTCCTGATGGACAAGCTCCTCGAAGAAAAGGCACTCATTATCGAGCGAGTCATGCAGCGAAAAGATGGCACTCGGCTCACGGTAGAAGTCAGTGCCAGGCTCTTGCCAGTTTCCGGGATGCAAGCTGTGGTCCGGGACATTTCGGCCCGAATTCAATCCGAAAGAGCCTTGCACCGTCGGGAAAAAATCCTGGAAGCCATCGCCTTTGCAGCCAGACAATTTCTGCGACTGCCAACTTGGGAAAATGGCATTGACGAAGTCCTCTCTTTACTCGGTAAAGCGGCCAACGTCAGCCGGGTTTATATTTTCCAAAACCACACCGGCGAAAAAGGCAGCATCCTCACCAGCCAACTATTTGAATGGGTGGCGCCGGACATTCCCTCCCAAATGAATAACCCTGAACTACAAGGACTGGATTACGAAGCCAGTGGGTTCGGCCGTTGGATGAAAAAACTTAGCGCCGGTCAGAACATCTTTGGATTGGTAGAAACCTTTCCCGGACCTGAACAAGCTGTCCTCGTCCCCCAGGAGACGAACTCCATTCTTGTTGTCCCAATCTTTAGCCGCCAGGATTGGTGGGGCTTCATCGGTTTTGATGAATGCAGCCACCGTCGGGAGTGGGAACCCAGCGAAATAGACGCCCTCCAGGCTGCCGCAGGAACGATTGGCGCAGCCATCGAACGCCAAAAAATCAATATTCAGGAGCGCCAACGTCGCCAGGAAGCAGAAAAGCTCATGGCTGTCACCACCGCCCTGACCTCAACCCTAAATTTAGACCAGGTTCTAAACAACATTCTGGTTCATCTCCAGCAGGTTGTTCCCTTTATTAGTGCCTGTGTCTTCCTGATTCAAGAGAATATGATTCGAGCGGTAGTCGCTCATAACTTACCCGATAAGGATGCCGTCATCGGTCACCTTTTTCCCATTGATGATGATGTCTTTGTCGCTCAAATGCGTCATACCCACCAACCTGTGATTCTGAAGGACGCTCAAAAAGACCCAACCTTTAAATCCTGGGGAGAAACCAGCTACATTCGAGGTTGGATGGGGGTTCCTTTACTGGTTAGGGAAAAAGTTATCGGATATGTCACGTTGGACAGTGATAAGGTCGGAACCTATCAGGAAAACGAAACCCGGCTGGCCCAGGCGTTCGTAAACCAGGCAGCTATTGCCATCGAAAATGCCCAACTATTTGCCGAAACGCAGCGCCTGTTGCGCCAGACCCGCGAACAAACGCAGCAGCTCCAACAAATTATGGACATCGTGCCCGACGGCATTTTATTGTTGGATAACCAGAAGCGGGTAATCTCCGTGAACCAGGCAGGAGAGGCTTATTTGCATCTGTTGGGTGAACTTCTTGAAGACGGCCGTCTGGTCAGAATCGGTCCCTACACATTAGAAGAACTATACCAACCAGTCCCAACACCCCCACCCTGGCAAGAATTTGGATCCAAAGATGGGCAGTTGCTTTTTGAAGCAGCTCTTTGGCCTTTAGACCGCACCCACGAAAGCGATTACATGGTTCTTGCTATCCAGGACGTAACCGAAGAGAGAGCCAAGCAAAGCTATCGTTCGGCCCAGGAACGGTTGGCAATTGTAGGCCAAATGGCAGCCGGAATCGCTCACGATTTCAACAACATTATGGCCATTATAATGCTTTATGCCCAATTGCTTTTGCAAATACCAAATCTGTCCACAAACGAGGAAAAAAAGCTCGTAACCATCTTACAACAGTCCGAACGCGCTTCCGAACTCATACACCAGATTTTGGATTTCAGCCGCCAATCTCTTCTCGAACGCAGATCGTTGAATTTACAGCCATTTCTCCGAGAGTTGACCCATTTGCTGCAGCGTACGCTGCCCGAAAACATTGATGTGCTTTTGGAACAACAAAATGGACAGCTCATGATAAATGGAGATCCAACTCGCATTCAACAAATTATCATGAATCTGGCCCTCAACGCCAGGGATGCTATGCCCGATGGCGGAACGTTAAAACTGATGCTAAACGACCTTGTCCTAAACAACGACCAGGAGACACCCCTGCCCGATATGTCTCCCGGTAAATGGCTTCAGCTAGATGTTACCGATACAGGTGTCGGAATATCGGCCGAAAATCTATCCCACATCTTCGAACCATTCTTTACCACAAAATCAGTTGGGCAGGGGACAGGACTGGGGTTAGCCCAGGTTTATGGGATCGTCAAACAGCACGAAGGATTTATTGACGTTCAAAGCACCCCTCCCCAAGGTACAACCTTTACGATTTACTTCCCGGCCTTCGAGCCTGAAAAAACCTTACTCCCCGAAGATTCGCCAGAATTGCCCAGAACCGGCAAACGTGAAACAATTCTAGTTGTAGAAGACAACGATAATGCACGAGATGCAGTTGTTGAAATCCTGGAAATGTTAAATTATCAAACACTGGCTGCTTCTAACGGATCCGCCGCCCTGACCTTGTTCAAAGATAACCAATCCAAAATAGACCTGGTACTAAGTGATATGGTCATGCCCGTGATGGATGGGCCAGCATTGCATCGTGCCCTCTTGGAAATTCAACCAGAAATCAAGATGGTAATGATGACCGGCTATCCATTAGAACAATCCGGTAAAACCCTTCTTAAAGAAAACGTAGTTGCCTGGATGCAAAAACCACTGCATACTGACCAGATTGCCCAAACCGTTTATCAGGCTCTTAATGGACCCAATGTTTGATAAGACAACCGACCTTTCAACCGCCGTACAATTTGTAAAAGATGGACAGACACTTGCCCTCGGAGGGATGACCCTATACCGGCGGCCCGTTGCATTTGTCCGCTGCTTACTCCAACAACAACCACTCCCCCAAAACCTGACCCTGCTCTCCTTCACTGCCGGTTTAGCAGCCGACATGCTCGTAGGGGCAGGCGTTGTCCGCCGCACTCGCACCTGTTACTTCGGGCTGGAAAGCTTTGGCCTGGCCCCGATGTTCACCGCCGCAGCGACCGCTGGACGACTGGAAGTAGTCGAAGAAAGCGAAGCAAGTCTAGCCTTTGGCCTCCGGGCAAAAATGGCCTACGTTGGTTTCATGCCCAGCCACGCCTGGCTGGGGACAGATATGTTCAAGGTTAGACCTGATGTAAAAACGATTGTTGATCCCTATACCGGCGAAACACTGACCGCCTTCCCCGCCATTGATTGTGACGTTGCCGTGATTCACGTTCTAAAGGCAGACAAATTCGGCAACTGCATCCTGGGTGGCAATCCAACAATTGACCTGGAACTGGCCCTGGTATCCAAAACCGTCATCATCACCGCCGAAGAGGTCGTTGATCAGCTTTCCCCGGAAGTAGACGGCTCCGTTCCAGCCGATATTCCCGGCCATCTGGTAACAGTCGTTGTCCCTCAACCACATGGAGCCTCGCCAACCTCCTGTTACCCCCTCTACCCGGTAGATGGTAAGGAAATCCTACGCTATATCAATGCCTGCAATAACGGAAAATTCGATGACTACCTATACCATTGATGAACTAATCTCGGTTTGTATCAGCCGCCAGATCGTAGACGGTGAACTGGTAGCCCAGGGCATTGCCACGCCGCTTGTAACCTCCGGCTATCTCCTTGCAAAGTTGACCCATGCCCCAAACCTCAACTTCGTTTCAGCCATTGGACAGGCAGTTTGCTTTGATTGGGCGCCCATCGGCATCACCACCATTGAAAATCTCTGGATCGGACGTGGGTTGTTTTGTGGGGGATTCACCATGGCCGTCTGCGATTTCATGCCCCGTATCGGCCCCAAAGAGTTTTTTCGGCCGGGACAGGTAGATCCCTACGGCAACTTCAACAACGTCTACATGGGTGGCAGCTATGAAAGTCCGCGCCTCCGCCTGCCCGGCTCCGGTGGCATCCCCGACGTCACCGTTTTTGAAGATAATGTCTGCTTATACGTACCGCGACACGGCCGTCACACCTTCGTCAAAGAACTCGATTTTCTCAGCGGCGTCGGCCACACCTCCGAACGGCGGTTCGGCAAAGGCCCCCGCTACCTCATCTCCGATTTAGGTCAATTCGATTTTGAACCGGAAAACGGCCGAATGCGTCTCATAAGCCTCCACCCCGGCGTAACCCTCCGCCGCGTCCAGGCCAAAACCGGCTTCGAACTCAGTCTCGCCGACAACATCACCGAAACCGTCCCTCCAACCACCGAAGAGATGCGGTTACTACGCGAAGAAATTGACCCCCTCGGCGTCCGCACCCTCGAAACCCTCAGCGGCGCCGCCCGCCGAGACAAACTCCGCGAAATCCTCCAACAAGAACAAAAAAATAAAACGTCGAGAAACCCGGTTTTTTCAAAAAAACCGGGTTTCTCCCCCTCCACCTAGTAGACTATTGGCAAAAACCCGATTTCTTGGTGCAATAAACGAATGCGACGCAAAGAAAAACCAACCGCCGGTAACTACTACCATATCTATAATCGTGGCGTTAATTTCCAGAAAATCTTCTTTATCCGGGAGAATTGGTTTTTCTTCCTGCGCCAACTGCGGAGCTACTGCACGGCCGACTACGCCGAAATTATCGCCTACTGCCTTATGCCCAACCACTATCACATGCTCGTCTATCTGAAAACCGATAACTTTGGCAAAGAAGTCATGCAACCCTTCATGGTTTCCTATTCCAAAGCCATTAACAATCAAGAAAAGCGAGTTGGGCCACTATTTCAAGGCCCATACCAGGCAAAGTCAGTACCCACCGAGGGCTATTTGCTCCATCTTACTCGCTATATCCATCTTAATCCCGTAACGGCCGAAATCGTCGTCCGCCCCGAAGATTGGGAATTTTCCAGCTATAGGGAATACATCGGCCTCCGCAATGGGACACTGCCAAAAACAGACGTCATCCTCAAAAACCCGGTTTTTGACAATAGCCCGGTTTTTAACTCACCACAACAAGCCTACGCCGACTACGTTTGTACCCCAAACGACCCCCGAACCGGTCTAGTTTCCTCATTACTATTCGACGAATAACCCTGCTTCAGACGAAAAACCCGGTTTTTCCAAAAAAACCGGGTTTTTAAGTGTAGACTATTCCCCACCCCATTACATCAACCAACACGGCCGTCCGTTAATTATCCGTGAATACCCCCCCAAATCACCCCGAAATAACTGATACAAAATACCAATTCCCGCAAATTCAGCCCACTCCATACCGACTCCATACCCCACCTACCTCTATAAACCCAACCTGCGGAATAACCAAACTCTCACAAACTTCCACACCTTGCCCATCTTGCTCACCTTCCTCACCTTAAATTTTTCTTGGCCATTCACCAATCTACATATTTGGTTCTAGAATTAATCCCCAAAAAATATCTTTCAAACACGAGCAGCCGTCATCAGACAACTTCAAATGACATCCTACCCCTTTCGTTTTCTTGACGATTATTTCCTGACACTGAATAATTACAAGGAGCAAACAGTAAAGCACATTTTTATTTGCTTTCCACTGTTTACACAATTCTCTTAGGTGGTAAATGGTAAACAACCCCCTTATCGGGCAACAATTAGCCAACTTCCGCATCGAACGGCTCATTGGTCGTGGAGGCATGGCCGAAGTCTACTACGGCCATGATCTCATGCTCCAAAGGCCCGTTGCTATCAAGGTCATAGACGCCAGACTACGCAGCAACGCAAGCTACGCCCAACGCTTCGTCCAAGAAGCCCGCACAATCGCCCAATGGCGTCACGAGAACATCGTCCAGATATACTCCGCCGGAGAAGAAGACAGCCTCTACTACTTCGTCATGGAATATATCGAGGGATTGGACCTCAGCCAGTTACTGGCTCAATACCGGGCCGACGGAACCCTCATTCCCCAAGCCGACGCCCTCTCAATCGGCCGATCCATCGGCAAAGCCCTGGATTATGCCCACCAAAATGGCGTCATCCACCGCGACATCAAACCCTCCAACGTCATGATAGACGAAAAAGGCAGAGTCGCCCTCACCGATTTCGGCCTGGCCCTGGACGTAAATCAAGGTTCCATCGGCCGAGCCTTCGGCAGCGCCTACTACATCGCCCCAGAACAAGCCCGCCGTTCATCGGACGCCATCCCCCAGTCCGACCTCTACTCCCTTGGGGTAATCCTCTATGAAATGCTGACCGGCTCCGTCCCCTTCGACGACCCCTCCCCCGCCAGCCTGGCCCTGCAACATCTGACAGCCCCGCCCCCTTCCCCCCGCTCCGTGAACCCCAATCTAAACCAGGAAACAGAAGCCGTGCTGCTAATCGCCCTATCAAAAGAGGCAGAAGAACGCTATCCAAGCGGCGAGTCGCTCATTCTGGCGCTGGAAAAAGCAATGACCCCCCAGGCGGCCGTTTTCCCCGCCAAACCAGAAGTCTCCCCAATTCAATCCTCCATCCCCATGCAAGAAAAAGTAACTCGTTTCATTCATGAGAATCCCAATGGCTCCAATTGGGAACTTGAATCCAATACAAACCCATTCCGTTCCACGACAGCCACAAAACAATACTCGTGGGCAACCTTTGCCACCGCAGGAGCCAGCATCCTAATCTTGTTAATCTTTATCAGCCTGGCCCTCCTCAACTTATTATCACCCGGAGACAATGCCGCTGGGGCAATTACGGAAGTAACGGCCGAAGCCAATTCCGCCTCACTACCAACTGCTACCAGCCAATCGGAATCATCCCTCACGCAAATACCTCAACCAATCATTGAAATCGCAACAACAACCGCCACTCCCACACCTTTCTTGCCAACCCCAACAAACACAACTGTTCCCATCGTCCAGGCTCCTGGTTCCCCGGAGCCAACAGCAACCATCCTCCATCCAGACGGCCGTCTGATAGAGCTTCTTTATGATGACTACAGCTTCTATATGTTGAATCTGGACGATAGCGGGATTGAGATCGCCTCTATCGCATTCGAAGCTCTAAACGCAGTTGGCGAATCGGCCGGGTACGAATTTCCTGGCGCAGCTTGGGCCACCTTTCACGACACATTAAACAGCGGCCGTTGCAATCGCATCGAAACCAGGCAGGCCCCTTTCTATTTACGACCCGGTCAATGCCAAAGCTACAACGCCACCATCACACCTGCGATGACCGAAGAAGTCGTTTTCTGGACCGCTCTGAATAACATCACCGCTTTCCGGGTTATGTGGAAGGGTCAGGAAATTGGACGTTGTCCTGTCAGTGGCAGCATTTGTGATATATTCCTGCCCAAAGAATAATGCGTATTGCAAGACACGCCAGACTCGCTATCCTTAAGCACGACAGATCACACACAAAATCCAGAAAAATATAAATACTCGAAGCAGCAACCTATCTTTCACGGAGGAACCCCATGTCAGAAATTGATTGTCTGGAAGTATTAAAGAACGGTTTACCAAAAGTTGATTCACCCCCTCGCAGCATTGTCATTGTTGGGGCTGGAATGGCTGGTCTAACGGCCGCTCTGCTGCTGAAAGAAGCCGGACACACCGTTACCATCCTGGAAGCCCAAAACCGATTAGGCGGCCGAGTTTACACCTATTATGACTTTCCAGGGAAAATGTACGGCGAATTTGGAGCCATGCGTTTCCCAAGGGATCATCGGATGGCCCAACATCTGATCCAGGAGCGGTTTAAGCTGGAAACAAGACCATTCCCCATGTACGATGCCGACACCTTCATCTACCTTGACAATCACCGAACCCGGCGCAGCGACTACCGTCCAGAACAGTTCCACTATGAGCTAAAAGATTCTGAAAAAGGAAAGCTGCCCAACGAAATTCTCCGGGAAGCAATGCGGCCCTTAATTGATACCATCGAAGGCGAAGGAGGGTGGAATAAGCTTTTAGAGGAGTTCGACGAGTATTCCCTGATAGACTTCCTCTACAAAAGAGGTGTCAGCGATGGCGCCATCTCCATGATGGGGCCGCTGCTCAACCTGGAAGGCCGCTACCACTTCTCCCTTCTGGAATGGTTCTCCCACTACTACGACGACGTCTTTGGCGACCTCGTTTATATCGCCGATGGAGCGTCTTCTCTGCCCAACGCCTTTGCCCCCTACCTCATGAACGAGATTCGTCTTGGTGCAGAAGTACACGCCATTGAACAAACACCTGATAAAGTCATTGTTCACTACCGTGATTCAGTCGGAACCTCCCAAAACATTATCGCCGATGAATGCATCCTCACTGTGCCGTATATCCTGCTCCGCCACATGGAAATCGACGGGTTAGACAATCGGAAGTGGTACGCGATTCGCAATGTCTATTACGGCCGAGCGCACAAGATATTCATGCAGTTTAGCGAACGCTGGTGGCAAACCAAATACCAGATTACACATGGAGTCACCTCAACCGACCTGGCAATTCGCAGCGTCGTCTACACCCCAGCCGGACAGGATGACCGCTACGGAAAAGGTCTCATTATCGCCTCTTACGCTTGGGGGCAAGACAGCATGGCCTACAGCATGTTATCCGAAGAACAGCGAATCGCTCAGGCGCTCCAAGACCTGACAAAAATTCATCCCGAAGCCCAATACACCTTTGAGTTCGGTATCTCCCACGACTGGGCTTTGGATCAATACGCTGGAGGCATTGGCCCCCTATTCCGGCCCTACGAAATGGGCAGCAGTGTCTACGACAATATCGTTCGGCCCGTACACCGTATCTGGTTTGCCAACGATGCCTGCGACCGTCGACACCGGCGTTGGATCGAAGCGGCTATTGGTGCGGCCGTAAAAAACGCCTATGCTCTGCACACCGGAATGAGAGACGAAATTCCTTCTGACATTGCCCATTAGCGTGAATGGCTCAGACTATTCAGGTGCCTGGCGCTTCATACCAGAGGTAATTGGAGCAACAAACAAGTTTCTAAGTGCTTGGCACCTCTAAGGCTGTATAGGGAGAATCTTTCCCCAAAAAAGACCGCCCAACACCTATAACGCACTGCGTAATAAAGATATTGACACGCTGTACTCAAAGCAGTTATACTGTCGCTAATTGTGGTCATTTGATTCCACATCTAGGAGAGGAAGGAATGGAAAACAGTCATAGACCCTGGCATGATAGTTACGACCCCGGCGTCCCTGCCACATTCGAGGTTCCAGATCAACCCGTTCACAAGTTGCTAGAAAACTCGGCTCAAAAATACCCCAATCACACGGCCATTATCTTCAAAGGTCGCAAAATTACCTACGAGGAACTCAATAACTTGTCGAACGCCATCGCCGCCTCCCTTGCGGCAAACGGATTTCAAAAAGGGGATCGGGCCGTTATCTACATGCCTAATACCCCCCAGTTTATTATTACCTTTTACGGCATTCTGAAAGCCGGTGGCATCGTCATTGCCACCAACCCACTCTACTCTGAGCGGGAGTTAGAACACCAACTGGCCGATTGTGGAGCCAAGACAGTTTTTGTCCTTAGTCTGTTCTACAACCAGCTAAAAAACGTTCAGAAAGGCGGCCATACCAATGTCAAACGCATCATCGTTACCAATGTCAAAGAGTATCTCCCCGCTCATCTGAAGATTCTGTTCACATTAATGAAAGAAGCCAAAGAAGGCCACCGGGTTAATATCCAGCCTGGTGATATGGCTTTTCAGGATTTTCTGGCTGCCGGTTTGAACCTTCCAAGCCCCAAAGTTGAAGTTTCGGGAGATGACATCGCCTTGCTCCAATACACGGGTGGTACAACCGGGCTTTCAAAAGGCGCAATCGGTACGCATAAAGCCCTGGTTGCTAACACAGAGGCAGCCCGCTGTTGGCTGCTTGATTTGAAGATAGCAGGAGAGGTTATTCTGACCGCAATCCCGCTGTTCCACTCCTACGGCATGGTAGTAGCCATGAATTTTTCAATGGCTATTAGTGGAACGATGGTCGTTATTGTGAATCCGCGAGACCAAAAAGACGTTTTGGGCAGCATTAACAAATATCGGCCGACTATCTTCCCCGGTGTTCCGGCCATGTATGTCGCAATCAACAACAACCCCGACGTTGCCGCCGGAAAATATGACATTCGCAGCATTCGGATTTGCCTCTCCGGCTCTGCGCCGCTGCTCCAGGAGACCAAACAGCGATTTGAGGAGCTGACCGGAGGCAAACTCGTTGAGGCATACGGCCTGACAGAAGCCCATGTCGCCACCCACGCCAACCCCATTAACGGAGAAAACCGGGCTGGCTCCATTGGTCTGCCGCTGCCAGGTGTAGACTGCAAAATCGTTGATCCAGAAGACGGCGACCGGGAACTTGGAGTAAACGAAATCGGCGAACTCGTTATCAAGGGGCCAAGCATCATGAAAGGCTATTGGAACATGCCAACCGAGACAGAAAACACTCTGCGCGATGGCTGGCTTTATACCGGGGACATTGCCCGCATGGACGAAGACGGCTACTTCTATATCGAAGATCGCAAGAAAGACATGATCATCGCCGGGGGATATAACATCTATCCTCGTGAAGTAGAGGAAGTGCTGGCCCGCCATCCCGGTGTACTAGAAGTGACTGTGGCCGGTGTTCCAGATCCCCGCCGAGGTGAAACGGTAAAAGCCTGGATCGTCAGAAAACCGGGCGACACCACCACCGAAGAGGAGCTTATAGAGTGGAGTAAAGGCGAACTGGCGAAATATAAATACCCCCGGATTATCGAATTCCGGACAGAACTACCAAAGACGACCGTTGGGAAAATTCTGAAACGGGAATTGGTGAAAGAACACAAGCAAAGCGTTGCTGTTTGAGTAATAACACCAATTACGTGACATAAGTACTTTCCATAAACACTTTCCATAAACAAACTTCTCGTTTATACTAGAGGAGAGGGTAATCCATAGCGGGTTTACTATTTCGTCGTTCGTTTTAGCCTGCCTATGACTTATCGGAATAGGTAATGATGGTTACGGATTGTATAGGGTCTTAATGTGTCTTTTAATAAGCCTGAAGAGGAAGGCCAAACAAAAATTCCCCTTGGCCTGGCACTTATGGCGCTGGGGGCTATCGTTATCTTGAGCGCTGTCGCCCTTTGGGCTATATCACCTCTGAATGTCCCGGAGAGGTTAGAACCGGCCCTCGTGCCAACCCTGGCTCCGAATACAACCTCCAACACAGCCCCTAACCAATTTGTTCCTGACCTGCCAACACAGGAAATTCCCATCCTGTTGCCAGAAACGCCATTAGAAACGGGGGGTCTACCCTCCTTTGCGGCCGTTTATGATGCCCCAACTTCCTATGACACCACCATCCCCGGCCAACCGGTGCGGCTTATCATTCCCAAGTTGAATATAGACGCGGCCGTTCACCGCAGCGGTCTGGTCACCTTATCCGACGAAGGACAACGATATTTTCAATGGGCTGTTCCTGCAGGTTATGCCGCCGGGTGGCACGAAACCAGTGCCACCCTGGGCCGGCCAGGAAACACTGTCCTAAACGGCCACAATAACATCTACGGTGAAATTTTTCGAGATTTGGTTGATTTGGAAATTGGTGACCAGATCACACTATACGACAATGCCGGCCGTATTTTTACTTACGAAGTCCAAGATCAAGAATTACTACCCGAAAACGGCCAGCCCATTTCCGTCAGAATCGAAAACGCCAAATGGATTGAAGCCACGAACGACGAGCGGGTAACACTCGTCTCTTGCTGGCCTTATGCAACAAACTCATATCGCGTTGTCGTCATCGCCAGGCCGGTTGCCCAGCCTGCGGGAGGATAAGCAAAAACGGGATATATTTGAATTATTATGTTTTTCAGGAGGTGAAAAATGTCACGAAAGGTTCGGTTAAGTTTAAGCCTGGCTATGATACTGGCCCTATTTGCAAGTGTCGTCTATGCTCAACAGGGAGAACCAACACCAAGACCAACCCCCACAAATGTACCGCCGGGGGAAAGTGGTAGCCCGCCCCCGGCAGTCCAGGGAGACGAAACGAAAGGTTCAATCCGGGGAACAGTTTATGACGATAAGAACGCTGATGGTTCTTGTTCTGAGGACCCGGTATTAGTCGGGGTTCCGATTAAATTCGTCAGCAACGATCTGGATACAACCGTCTATCTTCAGTCTGGGGATAACGGTACGTATGGTTTGGTCGCCGCCGGGTTGGGAACCTGGATGGTTTCGGCCGAACCGGGAGCGGGCATGATTGTCACATCCAAGAATCCGCTCCAGGTTTTCATTGACCAGGGAAGCCGGTTGGCGACAGGCGTTAATTTTTGTGTTGCTAAAGGCTCCACGACTGGTAACAGCGGCACAGGGTCGGTGATCTTGCCAACTGCAGGTTCGGCCGTTGCGCCAACCTTCATTGTTGTCAGTTTGTTCGGACTTGGTCTGGTTTTAGCCGGAGCCGGAATCGAGTGGCGACGACGACGCTGCGCCTAGACGAAAGCCATCAAAGATATAATCTTGACATTTTTCCTCTAAGGAATTAGCAGTACCTTGCCGATATTTTTGCGATCTTGAAGATAGTGATGCGCTTCGGCTGCTCCGGTAAAGGGAAACGTTCGGTCAATTCTTGGCCGAAACAACGCTTCATCATACCAGGTAATGATCTGGTGCATTGCGGGTCTTAACAAGTCCATCTGCTCCCAAAGGTGGTTGAGGTTAATACCGAACACTCCCTTGTTATCGTTCAATAAACGGTAAGGAGTGTAGATAGGTAAATTCCACAAAAAACGCAGCATTGCCAGCCAGGAACGACGCTTGGCTGGCAATGCGCTGCTAATGCCAAAACAAATCAAACGACCGGTCGGCATCAACAACCTGTAATTTTTCTTCCAATGGATGCCACCCAACGGATCCAGCACCAACTGAACGCCGTTCCCACCGGTCAAATCCTTGATAATCCGTTCATAATCAAAATTTCGATAATCAATGGGATGGTGTAGCCCCCTCTCCAATAAATAATCATGTTTGATGGGCGAAGCAGTCCCATAAGTTTCCGCGCCAACCACCCGGCAAATATCGAGCGCTGCCAGCCCTACTCCCCCTCCGGCATCGTGGATTAATACCTTATCCCCTTTTCGTAGGGAACCCATGACGACCAACGCAACATAGGCCATTAAGTAGTCAACCGGTAAAGCTGCCCCTTGTTCTGAATCCATCCAGTCCAGACGTTTGAACACCTGTTTATAAGGAACGCAAACGACATCACTATATCCGCCAAAGCGGGTCAACCCAAAAACCTTGTCCCCTTCCTTCAAGTCTGGTACACCCTGCCCAACGAGGTCTACCTCTCCGGCAACCTCAAAGCCGGGAACATAAGGTAAGTCCGGGCCATCCGGGTATACCCCTGCCCGCCCCAAAATATCGGAAAAGTTAACGCCACAAGCCTCAACCCGAATCCTAACTTCTCCGGTGTGAGGCGTTGGATCGGCCGCTTTTTGTATACGCAAGACTTCGGGAAGCCCTGCTTTGCTTATCCAAATTTGTTTCATATTCCTCTTGCCAAAAATCTTCTGACAGTTGATTTTACCTGTTTAAGAACAACCCGGCACACAAAAACTTGACAATTATCCTGGCCTTTGTAAAATTTAGCTATGGCTAAATCCAATTTTCCTACTATTAAATATCAACTTTCGAGTTGGCTGACCACTTTTTCGGGTTAAACCTGATAGGAGCAAAATCATGACCCCAGATATCCAGGCCCTTCAAACAGGCTCATCCCTTCAAAGAGATGGACTGAACCATCAGGCAATAGAAGATTATCTCAAGACTATCTACATTCTGGAACAAGAGGAAAGCCCGGTTAGCACCTCCCGCGTTGCAGCCGCCAGAAACGTCCAACCCGGATCGGCAACCAGCATGATCCAGCGGCTGGGCAAATTCAACCTCGTTGAATACAAGAAACACAGAGGAGTCACCCTGACAGAATCAGGGCGGGAGATTGCTCTGGAAGTCCTGCGTCATCACCGGCTGGTGGAACTTTATCTAATGGAAGCGTTGGGTTTCTCTTGGGATGAGGTTCATGAACAGGCTGATATTTTGGAACACGTCATCAGCGAAAAGCTGGAGGAGCGCATGGCAGCCGCTCTGAATTACCCGGAATTCGATCCGCACGGCGACCCTATTCCTAGCAAAGAAGGGGTAATGGCAACGGTAGATAATCGCCCACTGGCAACACTGCGAACGGGCGAGTCGGCCGTTGTCTCTCGCATCCCAGATGACGCCAACGGCAGCCTGCTTCGCCATCTGGCCGACCTCGGCCTGGTCCTCGGAAAGCGCTTCACCGTTTCAGAGATCGCTTCTATTGACGGCCCCATGACCCTGGATATCGAAGGCAATGAGGTTGTAATTGATCTGAATATTGCCAGGGCCGTTCTGGTAGAAAAAGTATAGGGTAGAGGAATTTGTCTATGAAGAAAAATGGTCTGTCAAGACGAGATTTTTTGAAAGTGACTGGGGCTGGGGCTGTTGGTCTTGCCGGACTAACTGGCATAAATTCCCTGAGTAAGGCAGCATCCGCTGCCCCTCCCAACCAGGAACATGCCGATCATGGGGCTATGGGGGCTGTCGGTGACGTAGACCATACCGCCAATGGATTCGATCCGACGGAAATGCTAACCGACTTTGATTACGGTGAGGTCTCGGAAGAAAACGGCCGAACCGTTCGAGAATGGGAAATCCTTGCTGTAGACAAAGAGATTGAGATTGCCCCTGGTATCTTTTTCCCGGCCTGGACGTACGGCAGCTCAACAACGGCCGAATCTCGGCGGGCGGGTAAGATAGTCGGCCGTGTTCCCGGCCCCGCGCTGCGTTGTGTCGAGGGGGAAAAGCTTCGCGTTCACTTCACCAACGCCGGGACCCACCCCCACACCATGCACTTTCATGGCATCCACGCCGCCAGAATGGACGGCGTTCCCGGCAACGGGGCAGGGATGCTTTATCCCGGCGAGCGGACGACCTACGAGTTTGACGCCTTCCCTTTCGGCTGCCACCTTTACCACTGCCACGCCATTCCCCTAAAACGCCACGTTCACAAAGGACTGTATGGCGCATTCATCATTGACCCCGACCCAAATCTTCATCCCGGTGAAGACCAAAATGTGGCCCGCAGCCGCAACCGCCAATACCCCGAAAATGAAGAAATCAATGAAATGGTCATGGTCATGAACGGCTTTGACACCAACTTCGACAGCGACAATGAAGTCTATGCCGTCAATTCAATAGGATTTGCCTTTATGCGACGGCCGATTCAGATTCGTCGGGATCAACGGCACCGTATCTATCTCATCAATCTCACCGAGTTCGACCCCATTAACTCCTTCCACTTACACGCCAACTTCTTCGATTACTACGATCACGGCACAACACTTCAACCCACACTGAAAACCGTCGACACCATTATGCAATGCCAGGCTCAACGGGGCATTCTGGAATTTTCGTTCGCCGACTTTGAAACCGGTCTCTATATGTTCCATGCCCATCAAAGCGAATTTGCGGAGTTGGGTTGGATGGGCTTTTTTGAGGTCGTTGAAGAACTCAGCGCCCTCCCCCAATTTCTCGCCGGTGAGATTTACAAAAATTACTGCGCCATTCCCCAATCATAATTAAACAAGCAGGTCAAGGAGTTAGACACGATGCAAAAAGAAACGACAAGTTCTGTTTTTTCACTTTCGGTAAACAAGTGGCTCCTGGCTTTGGGGCCGCTGGTCCTCTTGCTTGTATTAATCGTCGCCTTCCTGACGCTAAATCCACTCGCCGCTTTTTCGGGGAATTTCCCACCGATTGAAGAGCTGTCTATCCAACAGGTTCGTTTCCCGGCCCCCGGAGAAGTTGAACTGTCGGTCATTAATGGTGGGCCAGACCCGGTCACGATTGCACAGGTTGTAGTAGATGATGCTTACTGGCAGTATTCCGTTGACGGCAGCGGTACACTGAATCGGCTGGAGCAGACGACCATTCACTTGAATTACCCCTGGGTTCGAGATGAACCGTTAGAGTTCGTGCTGGTCACGTCAACCGGGATTACTTTTAACTCTGTCGTGGACATTGCAACCGAGTCGCCCACTGCCGGGGCCGGAACGCTGTTGCGATATGGTCTGCTGGGTATCTACGTAGGTATCATTCCGGTCACATTAGGAATGCTCTGGTATCCTTTCTTGCGCCGCATTGATCGCAAATGGCTCAACGTGATTTTGGCCTTAACGGTGGGGCTGCTAGTATTTTTGCTGGTTGACACCGTTCTGGAAGCATTAGAAGAAGCGGCCGAATTGCCGGGCGTCTTTCAAGGGGTCCCAGTCGTCTTCTTTGGCATCTTGTTCAGCCTCGGTACCCTGTTAGCCGTCAGCCGCCGTCAGGGGCGCAGCGGCTCCCCATTGGCAATTGCCACCCTCATCTCTCTGGGCATCGGCCTGCACAACCTGGGCGAAGGACTGGCAATCGGAGCAGCCTTTGCGACCGGCGCCGCCGCATTAGGGTCCTTCCTCGTCATCGGCTTCACGCTGCACAACATCACAGAGGGGATAGGCATCGTTGCTCCACTAATGCGAAACGAAACCCCCGCCCTCAAAACCTTTGCCCTGCTGGCCGTCCTGGCCGGTGGCCCCGCCATTTTAGGAACATGGATTGGCGGCTTTGCCTTCTCCCCATTCCTGGCAACCCTTTTCCTGAGTTTAGGCGCAGGCGCAATTTTGCAAGTCATTTGGGAAGTCGGCCGACTCCTAATCCGAGAAGCCCAACGCCACTCCGAACCCGCCCTCTCCTGGCCCAACTTTGCAGGCCTGATGGCCGGTATTCTGATCATGTACCTGACCGCTTTCCTGGTTAATTTCTAAGGAAGGGATTTGATTCGCCTGCCCTTTTTCTAAGGAATTAAGGAAAATCCCTGTTGACAAATTAGCCCACTTGTTCTAAATTTGATTTTATTTCCCACCTGCTAGAAACAAGGAGATTAACATGGATTTAGGCGCTTTTTCAGTAAGTTTGGCAGTGAAAAATATTCATGCTTCAAAAGACTTTTACGAGAAGCTTGGCTTCGAACCTTTCGGGGGCAACATTGAACAAAATTGGCTCATATTGAAGAATGGAAACAGCGTCATTGGTCTGTTTCAAGGGATGTTCGAGCAAAATCTACTGACCTTCAATCCCGGCTGGGACATGAACACAAACGAGCTTGACACTTTTACAGACGTGCGCGACATCCAAAAATCACTCAAAGAACACGGAGTCGAATTTCAAACCGAAGCCGACGAATCCACGACCGGCCCCGCCCACTTCTTCATCACCGACCCCGACGGCAATCAAATTCTGGTTGATCAGCACGTCTGATTGAAGGGTGATAGTGGTTCAAACGGCCGTCCGAGATACGAAACCTGTTGATGAAAGTTCACAACCCGTCCCTACCCTACCCAATCTGTGGTATCATTTACTTAAAGATCACTATCACATATCAATGAAGTAAAGGGGTCATGGACAATGATTCAGATCACAGAAAATAGATATATCATTACAAATGACAAAATATTGGGCGGTGAACCTATTATTAAGGGGACACGGACGCCAGTTAGGGCTATTGTAGAAACGTGGCGTCTAGGGATTTTACCGGAGGAGATTCCAAACTTACTTCCGCATCTAACATTGGCGCAAATATTTGATGCCCTGAGTTATTACAGTGAGCATCAGGAAGAAATTAATGATTACATTGAACGTAATCGAATTCCTGATGAATTGATTGATCCTCTTGTGAGAGATACGTGAACCGACTGTTCATTGAACTCTACCTTGATGAAGACGTTCACGTAGTAATTGCTGATTTGTTAAAAGGGCGGGGATTTGTCGCTGCGACGGCTCTTGACGAAAGGCAGTTGGGGAAAAGCGATGAAGAACAATTAGCCTATGCAGTCGTCCAGCATAAAACTCTCCTCACCCACAATCGCCACGACTTTGAACTCCTTGCCAATGAATATACCAATGCCGGAAAAACTCATTACGGTATTATTTTAGCTGTACGCAACAAACCTTATGAAGTTGTTCGGCGACTTATGCGAATACTAAATCACGTTACGGCCGATGAAATGCAAAATCAGGTCCGCTATATTTAAGGTAAAAAGCGATCATCGGTTAAACGGCCGTCTGAGATAGAAAACCTGTTTCAATAGGATAAAAATGAACAAGCACCCCAAAAAAATGTTTTTTATGGCATTGGTACTGGTTATCGTTTTAGTGACAATCTCTCCTGCTTTTACAAATTGGGCAGAAGTAGAGGGGTTAGGTTTAAAACCTTGGTCTTACTTGCCTGTGATTGAACGACCATTACCTACGCCAACTTTTACACCTGAACCAACAGATATACCAATGCCCACCCCGACAGCTACTTCGCCACCTTCAAACGTCCTATTAAACATTATTGTTTATGATCCACCAGGCGATGATGTCGCTGGGGAATATGTTCAGATAACAAACTTTGGTGGTACTGCCGAAACGATGACCGGCTGGACATTACGAGATACCGCCCCTACCATATTTACATTTCCAACATTTACCCTAAATTCTTACTCATCGGTAAAAATATGGACAAAGGCAGGAACCAACGACGCCGGGAATCTCTACTGGTCACAAGACCAGCCGGTTTGGAATAACGATGGTGGAGACGTAGCTTTTCTTAGGGACAGTAATGGCCATCAAGTTGATAGCTGTTCTTATGCAGGTGGGGGACAATTTGGGTATTGCTAACTTTTATTGGAGACGTGCCTACCCCGTCACGCGCCGGGACCTGGACGCCGCATGTACCACTCCATAAACCGACTGCACCGCCCCTCATCATCGAAGTGGATCACGTAGATGTTATCGAACTCGCGGTTGAGGGTGCCATCCTCGTGCAAGTATTGCGTCCGGCCCTGCGCCACGGCGACCCGGCCATCGACAGCGATAGGAGCATAGTGAGCGTGCCAACTGTTTGGCTTGTCAGGGTGTTCGAGCCAGCTCGCAACGATCGACATGCGACCGCGAACGGGATCGTGCTCATCCGCTGGACTGTAGAAGTAGAGGGCGTCTTCGCTGAAGAGGTCGCCGATCCTCTCGGCATCATATGTCCGCCAGGCCTCAATGTATCTGTCGAGCCAGGCCTGCACATCGTCATGATTCATCGCTATTCTCCTCGGTTCTCGTATGTAACGTGACCAGCGTCTTCAATCCGCAGTGCGTCCTCGAAAAGCGCCGAACTATTTATTATCCTGACCTGTTTTATCGCAAAACTCAAATCCCTAATTCAAATTCTCAAATATCCCCGCCGCGCCCATACCGCCACCAATGCACATCGTGACCATACTGAATTGAACGTCGCGGCGTTTCATCTCATTGATAATCTGAACCGTCAGCTTCGCCCCGGTGCAGCCCAGCGGATGCCCCAGCGCAATCGCCCCGCCATTCACATTCGTAATCTCTTCATCAAAACCCAACTCCCGAATAACTGCAACGGCCTGAGCCGCAAAAGCCTCATTCAACTCAATCAAGCTAATATCATCCAAACTCATCCCCGTCCGCTTCATCAGACGCGGAACGGCCGCAACCGGCCCAATCCCCATCACCTCCGGCCGAACGCCCCCAACATTAAAACCAACAAACTTAACCAGTGGCGTTAGCCCCAATTCTTCCGCCTTCCTGCGCTCCATCACAATAACGGCCGCAGCCCCATCACTCAACGGCGAAGAGTTCCCCGCCGTCACAGTGCCACCCTGCTTGAAAACCGGCCGTAATTTCGCCAGCCCCTCCAAAGACGTATCCGGCCGTAGATGTTCATCCCGGTCAAAAATAATCGTCCTGCTTTCCGGACCGTCCGGCCCTGGCGTGATCTCTTCAATCTCTAAGGGAAGAATCTCACCCTTGAAAAGCTCCTTCTCATAAGCAGCAGCAGCCCGTTGGTGGCTGCGAAGGGCAAACTCGTCTTGCGCCTGTCGGCTGACCTCAAACTCTTCCGAGACGTTTTCGGCCGTCAGCCCCATATTCATATAAACTTCGGGATTATCACGAACCAGTCCTGGGTTGGGATTGACCCGGAACCCCGTCATCGGAACCAGGCTCATCGTCTCAGCCCCACCGGCAATAATGCAGTCAGCGCCGTTGGCAATGATCCGTTCGGCCGCCATCGCAATCGTCTGTAGGCCGCTGGAGCAAAAACGGTTAACCGTCATCCCCGGCGTTTCCACCGGCAAACCGGCCCGAATGGCAATCGATCGGCCGAAATTCAACCCCTGCGCCCCCTCCGGCATCGCACAGCCAATAATGACGTCATCAATTTCGGCCGGATCAAGCCCCTCAACCTTCCGCATCAAATCCTTAATCACCTCAGCCGCCATCTCATCCGACCGCCAGTTGCGCGTCGTCCCCTTCTTCGCCCGCCCAACGGCCGTTCTCGTCCCCGCCACAATCACTGCTTCTCTACTCATCACTCATCTCCACATAATAATTCACAATTCATTATTCAAAAGCGGTGTCCTTTACCGCCATTCATTATTCGTTATTCGCTAGTTCCTCAACGGTTTCCCCGTCTGCAACATATGCATGATCCGTTCCTGCGTCTTTTGTTCACCGGCCAAAGAAAGCGCCGCTTCACGTTCCAGGTCAAGCATATACCAGGGGTCCACCCAGGCGGGGGCGCTGATGTCACCCCCGCAAAGGACATAGGCCAGTTTGCGGCTGATCAGGGCATCATGTTCGCTGGCATAACCGCTCCAGACAAAGGATTGAACGCCCAATTCCAAAGCCGAAAGGGTCTGGCGACCGGCAGCGTAGATCTTTTCCTCTTCAGGCGGCCGTGCACCGGAGGCGACTAGTTGCAGCGCCGTCCGTTTGGCGATATGGAGCCGGTGGTTGCTGTTCATCACAATTTCGTCATTCGGCCGTAAATAGCCCAATGCCTTATCTTCCCAGGCGCTGGTTCCGACCTTCGCCAGGGCAATCTGCTCAAAGACCTCTTGCATGACGGGCAGCACATCGGCATTCGCCGTTCGCATCACAGGGTTGACCTTCCGGCGCAGCAGCTCAGTGCAGCCGCCCCAACTGGGAATGATGCCAACGCCCACTTCAACCAGTCCCATATAGGTCTCGTGGTCGGCAACTGTCGCCCAGCTTGACATGGTCATCTCAACGCCGCCGCCAAGAACGCGCTGGTGAGGAGCGGTGACAACCGGTTTAGGGGCGTGGCGCAAGCGGTAAAAAACCTCCTGCCCGGTGTGAAGCATCTGGTCAATTTGGTCCCACATCCCCTGAGCAGCGGCAATGCCTAACATGCCAATATTGGCCCCAACACAAAAATCCTTGCCGGTATTGCCGATAACCAGGGCGTCAAAGTCGGTTTCAAGACGAGCCAACGCTTTCTGGGCCATTTCGATAAAGTCGGCATCAACAGCGTTGAGCTTGGGGGCGTGCATCTCTAACAGAGCCACGCCGTCGCCCATATCGTGCAGACTTGCGCTCATATTATGGGCGACCTCATGGCCATTCTCCCGCAGATATTCAATGGAGACGATATTGGGGTCAAGGGTCAGAGGTTGGTAGCTTTCGGTCTCAAAGTCGAAGTAGCGGCCTTCTTTGTAGAAAGTTTCGTTCCCGGCGGCGAGCATATCCTTGACCCACCCGGCCACTTCCAGACCGGCAGCCTCCATTTTCTCGGCCGTTTCTGCCACACCCAACATATCCCAAAGCTCAAACGGCCCAACTTCGTAGGCAAAGCCCCAGCGCACCGCGTCGTCCACGTCGGTCAACTTGTAGGCGATTTCGGGCGCGACATAGGCGGCATAAGCCAGACTGTAATAAATGGTGTTGCGGACATAGTTGGCGGCGCGGTCCTCATAGGTTAGCAATTTCGCTACCCGTTCGCCTAAATCCTCTATTTTACGAACGGCCCCAACGGAGTCAAAGCGCACTTTTTGGGGCGGATCGTACTCCATTGTGTCAGGGTTCAACTGCCAGAACTGCCGTTGGCCCTCTACGTTCACTTTCTTATAAAAGCCCTGACCGCTCTTGTTGCCCAACCATTTGTTCTCAAGCATCTGGCCGACGACTTTTTCGCTCTTGCCACCGGCCATAATATCCCGATATTTGTCATCGGGAATGCCTTCATAGAGGTTGCGGTTCACGTGGGCCATGACATCGAGGCCAACGAGGTCTAAGAGGCGGAAGGTAGCGGTAGTCGGCCGTCCCACCAACGGCCCCGTCAGCGCATCAATCTCGTTGACGGTAAAACCGTTTTGAAGCGCATGTTCCAAACCGTAAGAAGCGGAAATAGCGAAAAAGCGGTTGCCGATGAAGTTGGGGGTATCTTTGCAGATGACAACCCCTTTGCCCAGGACATCACGGCCGAATTTCTCCATAAAGGACAGCACTTCGGGGGCGGTATTAGCCGTTGGGATGATTTCCAGCAGCTTCAAGTAGCGCGGGGGGTTGAAGAAATGCGTCCCCAGGAAATGAGCCTTGAAGTCGTCAGAACGGCCGTCTGCTATCTGGTTGATGGGAATTCCGGAGGTATTGCTGGTAATAATGCTGCCCGGCTTGCGGATCGCTTCCAGCCGTTCCATCAGAGCCTGCTTCGGCCCCAACTGCTCAATAATCACCTCGACAATCCAGTCACAGTCGGCCAGCTTGTCAAAATCGTCCTCTGTATTGCCAACGGTGATAAATTTAGCCCGGTCGTCGCGGGCTAGATTGGCCGGACGCGCTTTAGCCATACGGTCATACAGCCCTTGCACCAACCGATTTCTGGCGGCCGGGTTTCCTTTTTCTTCCTCGCTTAAATTGGGGGTTGGAATGTCGAGCAGGACAACATTCATGCCAATATTGGCAAGATGGGCAGCGATTCCGCCACCCATTGTTCCGGCTCCAACCACCCCCACTTTTTCAATCCGATAGGTCATCAATTACTCCTGTATTTTTTATTTAACGCAAAGGCGCAAAGATGCAGAAACGCAAAGAAAACTCATGCAAAGGCACGAAGAGCGCAAAGATTGTATGCATAGTTGGCCGTGCAAAGGAGATAATTCTTAGCGTCTTGGCGTCTTTGCGTGACATAAATTATTTTCCCAATATTGTCTATTAGGTCAGCGTGTAGCCACCATCTATGGTAAAGACGCCGCCGGTAGTGAAGTCGGAAGCGGGGGATGCGAGATAGAGGGCGATGCCGGTTAGTTCTTCAGGTTCAGCGATACGGCCGAGTGGGGTGCGCTCGACAAGACTGTCATGGATAGTCGGTGTGTCCCACAGGGCGCGGCTGAATTTGGTCTTTATGAAGCCGGGGGCAATGGCGTTGACTTGAATATTGTCCACACCAAGCTCGACGGCCAGAACGCGGGTCATCATCAGAACGGCCGCTTTGCTGATACTATAAATGCCCATCATTGCCCCTGGCGACAGACCGGCAATGGAAGCGACATTGATCAGTTTGCCGCCTTGACCCTGTTTTTGCATCTGCCAGGCGGCAGCCTGACACAGCCAGAAATAGCCTTTGACATTGACCTCCATGATTTTGTCCCAATGGGACGGTTCGGAGGTCAGAAGCGGGCCAAAATGGGGGTTGGTGGCAGCATTATTAACGGCGATGTCAAGACGGCCGTACTGCTTCACCGCCTGCTCCACCAGCATTTGTGTCTCTTCCTGGTGACCGGCATGAGCGGCAACGGCCACCGCCCGCCCCGGAAATTCACTGTTGATACTGTCCGCAACCGGGCCAATATTTTCTAGCCTGCGGCTGCTGATAACAACATTCGCCCCGGCCCGCGCATAAGCCCAGGCAATAGCCTCGCCTATTCCACGCGACGCGCCGGTAACAACGGCGACTTTGTCGGTTAAATCAAAGGGTTGTGTCATTGTACTCCAGAGGGAATGTAGAGATGGGGGAGGTAGTAATTGGTAATTGGGTAATTCTAAATTGGCTAAAACCAATTACCAATTACCTGATTACCAATTACCCTCCAGATCCAATCCCAGCTTATTTCAATTCCCGCCGAGTGTAGCCCAAAATACTACGAGCCACAATAAGGAGGTTGATCTGTTTGGTGCCTTCGTAGATGTCATTAATCTTGGCGTCGCGCATCCATTTTTCGACCAGAAGTTCGCGGGAGTAGCCCAGCGGGCCAAGCAGTTCGACCGCTTTCTGGGTGATCCAGGTGACGGCTTCACCGGCCCGCGCTTTGCACATACTGGCTTCCAGGCGGTTGGCACGGCCGTGATCCATCATCGAAGCAGCCCGCAACGTCAGCAGCCAGGCCGCTTTGTGCTGGGCCTCCATCTCCATCAGGTCGCGTTCAACGGCCGTTAATTCATGGCGGGGTTTGTTATAGTCCACCACGATGCCCTCTTTCGCCAACATCTCCTGGGTGTACTCCAGGGCGGCGCGGGCAATGCCCATTGCGCTGGCAGCAACGATAGGACGGGTGGTGTCAAAGGTTCGCATCGCCCCTTTGAAGCCCTTGGTCGAGCCGTTATCCCGGCGCTGCACATCAGGGCTGCCGAGAATGTTATCGTAGGGAATGCGGGCATCAGTGAAGACAATAGCGGCCGTGTCACTGGCCCGAATACCCAATTTGTCTTCTTTCTTGGCTATGGCAACGCCCGGCGTTCCGGCCTCAACCACAAACGGTTTCATACCGGCCCGCCCGGCGGTTGAATCTATGGTGGCCCAGACGACGACAAAACCGTCTGACTCTTCTAGGGCTAGAGAGCCGTTGGTGCAGAAGATTTTCTCGCCGTTGAGTACCCATTCATTGGTTTCGGTGTCGAGAACGGCCGATGTTCGAATGGAGCTGGTGTCAGAACCGGCCGACGGTTCCGTCATCGCCATTGCGCCCCACTTGGGATCGCCTTCGGTGAACTTTTGCAAGAAGCGGGCTTTCTGTTCCGGCGTGCCAACCGCCTCGACGGCCGCGCCGCCCAGCGCCGGATTGGGAGTAGCCAGGTATTGACCTGCGTCGCCCCAGCTAAACATCTCAATCAGCAAGACAAAGCGAATCATAGTAATGCTTGGTCCTTCCCGCTTTGGCTGTTGTCCGTTCCCGTTGGTAGCATGGGCCAGGCTTTTTTTCTGCTGTTCCTGCATCACCGGCCACATCACATTAATATATTCCCACGGCCGTTCATGTTCATGTTCGTCGTAATAGCGAGATTTCGGCCGCATCACCTGTTCGGCCACCATCTTCGCCATCTGAAGTTCGCCTTCAACTCGTTCGGGAGTTTTAAATTCTATCATTGGATAATCTCCAGGTGGTGGGTGTAATTTGTAATGCCTAAATCGTAAACGGGTAATTGAACGTTTTGAGGTAGCTCGACCAATTACCAATTACTAGTTACCAATTGCCAATCAAACAATCGCCAGACCGTCAAAGCTGGCAAATCCCCGTGCATTTCGCAGCCATAGTTCGGCCGGAAATTCGCGGATATAACCATAACCGCCAAGGGTCTGAACGGCACGGTCGGCCACGCTAAGGACAACATGGTCTACATAGTTTTTCATCACGGCCGTTTCGCGTGTTGCATCTTCGCCATGGTCCAGTTTCCAGGCCGCTTCCCAAACCAGGAGGCGAGCGGCGTCTACATCAATCGCCATTTCGGCCAGCATAAAGGCAATAGATTGGCGGTAGGCGATGGGTTCTCCGAACTGGATACGGTTCTTGGCGTAATTACGGGCATATTCAAAACCGGCCCGCGCCAGACCAACGGCGGCTGCGCCCAGCGCCACTCTGCTGTGGTTGAGAATGAGACCGAAATCAATGCCTGCCTCGCCACCCAGCTTGTTTTCGGCCGGAATTCGGCAGTCGGTCAATATCAGGCGGTGAACGGGCAAGGCGCGGATACCCATCAACTTTTCTCTGTCGCCAATTTCCAGGCCCGCTGCATCATGAGGGACGAAGAAAGCCTGGGTCTGGCCTTCCTCCTGTGCATAAACGAGGATTAGATCGGCCGTATCCGCCAATGGAACCATCGTCTTAACGCCATTTAACACGTAGCTGTCCCCATCACGAACGGCTTTCGTTCCCAGATGATAAGGGTCGAAGCGGATGACAGGTTCTGTGAAAGCGGCCGTCATCGCCGGGGGAGCTTCTTCGCAAAATTGGGGCAGATAGCTCACCTTTTGGGCTTCCGTCCCGGCTAACAGAACGGGAATGGCAACCAGTCCCGGTGTAGAAATATTAAAAGTCACAGCCAGGTCACCATAAGCGAACTCTTCCATGGCAACAGCGCCAGTAACGGCCGAATGTTCCCCAAAACCGCCGTAGGATTCAGGTATACTGCTCGGAACCAGCCCCATCTCCCAACCAGCCCGAACGACATCGGCGGGAATATTACCTTCTTCATCGGCATCCCGGAACACCTTCCGAATCCGCTCGGTAGAGAGCCGGTTGATGGCGTCGGCCAACATCTTTTGTTCTTCGTTTAGTTCAAAGTCCAACATCGTAAACCTCACTCAAATAATAAAGTGATTGGTGAATAAATTATTAGTGATTCGTAGTTTCTTGAATCCCAATCACAAGCGGTGTCCTTTACCGCCAATCACCTCTTCCTTACAATCGCATCTGTCATTTTTGCAACGCGAACCATCTCCTTGACGTCGTGGACGCGCACAATATCTGCGCCCCGATCAATGGCAATGGCGACCGTTGCGGCCGTTCCTTCCATGCGTTCGTCCGGGGGCGAATCCAGGGTATAACCGATAAATGACTTTCGGGACGCGCCAACCAGGATGGGATAGCCCATATCCCGAAAATGGTCTGTTTCGTTCAATAATTGCAAATTTTGGGAGACTGTTTTCCCAAAGCCAATGCCGGGGTCAATGATTATCTGGCGCTCCTGGACTCCTGCACCGAGAGCCAGGTCAATACTTTCCTGCAACTCTCGTTTGATATCGCCAATCAGATCATCGTATTCGATGCCGATATAACGGCCGCCCAGACGCTCTTCCTGAGAGACGCTTTTGGGCTTGCTGCGGTTGTGCATTAGAACAACAGGACAGCCAGCTTCAGCCACCAGTCCGGCCATCCCCGAATCCATATGCAAGCCCCAAACATCGTTAATCCAGTCGGCTCCCGCTTCCAGGGCAGCACGGGCAACACTGGCCCGGTAGGTGTCAATGGAAATGGTAAGATTAACCGCTTCTCGAACTGCCTTGACAACGGGGACGACACGCGCCAGTTCTTCTTCGGCCGTAATCGGCCGACTGCCTGGACGAGTGCTTTCGCCGCCGATGTCTAGAATGTCAGCCCCCATGTCGGAAAAATATTTAGCCTGCTTCACTGCGGCCGAAACGACATCATCACCGACAGCCAGACCATCACCGGAAAAGCTGTCAGGGGTAGCGTTCACGATGCCCATGACATAGGTTCGCTGCCCCCATTCAAATAGCTTCGGGACGCGGAGTTTGTATTTCAGCCGATTGACAGTGGAGCTATCAACCTCTGATAGAAGTTGGCGGACGATTCGGCCGTTTACAGGATGGACAAAGTCAGGAGCCAGGTCAGCCAGGGGAGCCAACACAAAAGCCCGATCCGCCATCCGAGGATGAGGGATTGTCAGCCGCTCCGTTTCCAGAACATTGTCCCCATAAAAGATAATGTCAATATCAATCAGGCGCGGCCCCCACCGTTCGCTAGGTTGTCGGCCGAGGTTGGTTTCGGCCGATTTACAAACTGTCAAAAGCTCCGACGGTTCCAGGGATGTCGTTGCTTCTATACAGATATTGAGAAAATCGGGCTGGTCGGTTTTCCCCCAGGGTGCTGTCTCATAAATCGGTGAAACAGCCTGAACCGTCACAAACTCCCCGACGGCAACGACGGCCTGTTGCAAGTTTTTATGTCGCTGTCCGAGGTTGGTTCCTAGTGCCAGAAAAACCTGATTTACCACGTCCGAATCCTATGATTAAAAAGCTATAACGCAGTGCGTTATATTTCAGATAATAACACAGTGCGTCATGAGCGTCAAGAGTTAGTCGGCTCAAGATTCTAATTAAGAGGTGTCAACTTTTCAAAAGGGTGACGCCTCTCGTGCTGGAAGTTGATTTTGGGTATGGAGTCGTTACAATCGAGCCAATGAAAAGCCAAGTCATGACGCTTTTGAACCACAAAGTTCATCATATTTTACTAACTCTCATAATCCTATTGCCACTCTCTCTTTTGTTGGGTGCGGCCGTTCAAAACCCTGCCCCCATCGCCCATTTCATAGAACCGGGAGACACATGGCAGGCATTGGCATGGCGATATGGCGTAGAAACTGCCGAATTACAAGCTGCCAGTCGCAACCCCAACCCCCTAATGC
>JBAPRX010000157.1:0-8323 GCA_049281335.1 Promineifilaceae bacterium (SeqCode) | reverse complement strand
TGCGGTTATTGCCGGAATCTGCGACATAGATACGGCCGTCTGGCCCAACTGCCAGATTTCGGGGTTGGTTTAGCTGGCCTTCTCCACTGCCCGGCTGGCCGATGACCTGAATTGGCTGAATTGCCAGTTCGCCCTCGGCATAGGGGTCTACTGGCGGCTGGGCTGCCACCGCATCAATGCCATGATCCCACAATACCGGCAAAATATCTTTGCGGATATACAACCGTAGGTCGTGGCGCAGAGGCCATTGCCCGGAGGTGTAAGTGCCGCCGAATACCTCGCCATATTTTTCATAGTCACGATAGAAGAAGATATTCCACAACGCTTCCCGGACGTCCGCTTTGAAGATGCCGCGCCGATCCTCTGGGGCCACACTCGAATCGCCAAAGATGGCATTCCAGGATATTTTGCGATAGTCCTCCATCGGCCACCAAAGGAAGGTGTAGGTGCGTTCCTCATAGTCATCCCCAATCAGAGGTTCGATTTTGCTCCAATTCAGGCTGCCAACGATGATAACGGGATAATCGGTGACATTTCGGCCTGGGTCTTCGCCAAAGTAATAACGGTTGGGATAGTCACGGAGATACCAGGTGTAGGGCCAGGAAGCATCATTGTCGAAAGCGACTTTGATTGATTTGTCGCCGTACAGACGCATGGAAAGCTCTTCCAACTGCGACATCACTTCGCTCTTGGTAGCGGGAGCGCCGTGAGCGTAGACAAGGAATTCGTTGGTATAGTCGGCGTTGACGAAAACGGCCATATAGGTGAAACGGATCGTTAGCAAAGCCAGTAAAATGAAAATAGAGAATGTCCAGCTTTGGTTTTTGGTTGTTGGCTCCAATTCTCGGCCGTTTTCTCTCAGGAAGTAGAAGATTAACCCGGCTGCTAACAGACTGCCGATGAATCGTCCCAGGCCGCTCAGGTTGCCTGCTGATTGGTTGCCCAGAGAAATCTGTCCCAGAATGATAGGCTGGAGCATCAGGAACACGGCTACGATAAAGATGATGGTCAGTCCGATCTGGAGGGCAAAACGGGTCGAAACAAGATGCTGCCAATCGGCCGATTTGATTTTTTCATTGATGTACCAACCGCTGATGAGAACCATCGGAAAGACAAAATGAGAACTGAGCCAGGCCATCTTCTCTCCGGCTAAACTATAAATGATCCAGCTTACAATGAACCACCAGAAGAGATAAGGAATCAGTCCGGTAAATGCTTTTAGGTTAAATAGTCCACGCCAGTTATCTTTCAGGTCATTTTCTTCGAGGATGGATGGAAAATAGACAAAAAAGAAATAGATACCGGCAGCCACAATAATTCCCAGACCAACACCAATCGCCAGCAGGGAATTAGATTCGGCATCGGGTGCGAGATTGCGGTTAATCAGCCAGTTGAGCAGGCTGTACGAGAGCAGTCCAACGAGAATGGTGCTGACCCAATAAATGAGTGCCTTGCTGAGTTTTTGTTTCCTGGCCCAGAAGTTAAATCCTACAAGCGTGAAAATTAGGGGTAGAAATTCGTATAGCGGTAGAACAATCAGATAGAAGTAAGGGGGCTGATTGGCTCGTTTAACGCCTTGCTGCGCCAGCCAGTAGCCAAGAGAGCCGATCATGCCGCTTGTCCAGCCAGAGGGGTTGGTGAAGAAAGAGGTGAAGAATAGCAGGAAGATGCCGTGAAAAATAGCCCCAGCAATGATCCAGCGGCGGCGGTTCCACCATAGACCTATGATGACCGAGATGACCAAAGTGATGATCAGGAAGAAAGCCGAAAAAATGATACCTGAAGAGAGCAATGCCTCCCGGCAGACGGGATTGAAAACACGCGCGAAGAAAAGGGCCACCTCAGACATCGTTTCCTGCCCGGCTAACTCGCAGGTACTCAATGTATAATCCAGAGGATTGCCCCCGGCAATGAGGACAAATAGGGCGGATATGGTCGGCAGTACCAACGTGGAAAACAGCATGATCAGGTCAAATTCGGGGTAATCATCTATAAACGGCCGCATATTGTTAACCAACAAGACTAGACCTGCGCCTAACACCACGATCCCGCCAATCTGGAGCCAGTGCATGGCTGTTTCAAGACCGGAGCTTGAATTGGTTGATGCAGTCGCATCTGTTGGTTGGTTCGGATCGGCAGCAAAGCCGCTGTCTTCACTGGTTACTGTGGCCGTATCGGCCGGATTGACATTACCGGTCATTCGTGGCGCTAAACGGACGCCTATGAATCCGGCCGTGATGAGAATGGCCCCGGCAAGGATAACTATCAGTGGTTGTTTGAGATCGCCAAAGTTATTGATAGGCCACCTGGTCGCTGCCACTTTAGCAGCCAAACTCAAAACCAGGAAACCGCCGAAGATGGCGACGTAGATATAGGAGGTTTCCATTGTGGCGAACATCAACCCCAACCCAATGGCAAACCACCAGAGATACTTATCCTTTCGTTCTCGTAAGTAATGAAGGATGGCAATAAAAGTAATAGCAGCAAAGGTGATGATGTAAATGTCGTGCCGAATATAGCGGGAGTAGTAAGTGATATAGGGTGAGATGAGCAGCATGAAGCTGGCAACAATCGCCCCAAAACGGCCGATCCACCCCCTTAGAAAATACGGCAGTATAACCAGAATTGTCCCCAGGATTGCGTCGGGAATGCGGGCCGAGAAGTCGCTTGGGCCAAAGAGCCAGTAAGACAAAGCGGTGAAGTGGAACAGTGTCGGCCCGTGCATCAATGGTTGATGTACATAGCCATCTCCGTTGTAATATTGGTAAGAATATTGGGTGTGCAGGCTCTCGTCGTGACTGACAACACGATCTCCCAACGCATAGAAGCGCGTGAAAATAGCGATGATAATAAAAAGGAGGTAGATACTTTTTTCCCAGTCCAGGCTAACAAAAGACCAGATCGGCCGAGAAAGTATTTCGCTTTGTAACGGTTTTGGTGGTTGTTGGCTGAGTTCTGTCATAAATTCCTCAAGTGGGACAAATTATCAATGAATCTTACTGAAAGTATGTCGCTTCTGGCGCTGGAGTGATCTGGGGAGCAACGGGGAGGGGGGCAGCCAGAGGAAGGCTTTGTTCTGTTGAACTGCCCTCGGTAAAGTTTATCTGGGTGTTGTGTTGGATTGGGATGTTAAGTAGATCGCCAGCTTCCATTGTGGAGATGGCATTCGTTGTTCCCGGCACATTAAGGGATGTGAGGGTCGTCAATTCATTATCTGTGGGTTGGGCAAGATTTTGATAACGGCCGTCATTCCCAAATAGAAACGCGCCCATCATCGCAACCAAAAACAGACAGGCCAACGCCCATTGATATTGAAAGGCCCAGTGTCGGGGGAGGTTAAGTTTGGGGATCAGGAGAGCCAGGATGGATGGCCGTTGGGGGATGGCTGGCATGAGGGTAGAGAGCCGTTCGTGGTTGGGTCTAGTGACTGCTGACAGGGTGTGGTGAACGAGACGGCCGATCTCTCTCTCCTGCTCCACAGCCCGGCGGCATTGAAGACAACCGGCAATATGCCGGGTCACGGCTTGTTTTTCTCCGGCAGGAAGCGTGTCAAGGATGTAGTCTGTTATTTTGTCCTGGATGTGGATTATAGGTTCCACTGGTTTAATATTCTCCAAAAAAACCGGGTTGATGGGCTACTGCAAGTAGGCTATCAACCAATCAGATCCGCCAGCGTTTCCCGAAGTGCCTTGTGAGCCAGTCTCATGCGGGATTCTGCCGTTTTGGGCGGGATGTCGAGGATTTGGCCGATTTCGTTATAGGTCAGCCCTTCGTAATAGCGAAGGACGGCCGTTTCTCGGAGTTTGGGCGTTAGTTGCTGCAACGCTTCCCAGACCGTTCGCTGTTGTTCGGTCATTGCCAGCGTTTCGGCCGGGGTGGGTGTACTCTGGTCGGCCACTTCCTCTCGCATCTGCTCACTGATAGAGAAGGTTGGCAGCCATTTGCGACGGCGCTTGTTGTGGCATCGGCTGACGGCAATCTGGTAAAGCCAGGTCTTGAAACCCGCTTTACGGGCATCGTACTGCGCCAGTTTGCGGAAGGCATATTCAAAAGTATCTTGCAAGACCTCTTCAGCATCCTGCTGGTGTTGTAAAAGACTGTAGCAAAGGCGATAAATCGTCGCTGCATATTCGTTATACACGGCCAGGTAAGCCGATTCCTCATCAGCCAGACAGCGAGCCAGCAGGTCGTCGGCGACGGCGGTCCTGACTGGAAATGGGTTGGTGAGAAAGTTTAGCTCAGACATGCTTCATCACTTTGTAAATGCTTCTCCAGCTAAATCAGCCCGCAGCCAGAAAACCGCCCGTTCTTCATTCACCGAAACGGCCGATTGATGAAAGAACCACCATCCCAGAGCTGATGGAAGGGATAGAATCTGCTCTGTATTTGGCCGATGGTACCCCAAATCAGCCCCAACATAACCCGTTTCCAAAGTAGGAGCGCTTTCCATTGAGGTAATCAGGGCTTCATTGTTAACGGTTCGGGGCAGGGCAGCATCAACAACCAGGTTGTTGAAATCCCGTAGATACCATTGCAAGGAAGGACTGTCAATCGTCATCAAAATATCGAGGTCATCTTCTCCTCTTTTTGTCTGCCTGGATACTTCGCGGATCGTTTCAACCAGCATCGGCAGTTCGTCGTCGCTGGCGTCCGTAATCAACCGTTCGCGGGTATCATTGGCGTAAAATTGGGTCAGATTCCAGGTCGTACCCCAGGTGAAGAAGAGCAGAACGGCCACTAACCCCATCATGATTCCTTGCCAGGCATCCGATTCACTACGGTTCCAGACAAAGAAAACGGCGATTAAAACAACGAGCAGCCCGGCAACCAGGAGGAAAAGGTGGTAAGAGGGTACGACGAGGCTGTTGGTGCTGCCGGCCACACGGCTGTACCGAACGAGGTTAAAGTAAGACAGCAGTCCAAATAGAATCACGATCCCGGCCAAAGGCCAGCGATACCAACTGGCTTTCTTCTGGGTCAGATCATTCACGAAACGGCCAGCAATCAAGTAACCGGGCAACGCCAGGACAGCCAGATTATCCATATAGCCCCGTTGAATGAGCAGAAGCAGCAGTGAACTCGTCAGCCAGTAAACAAGCAGGGTTGGAAACGGCCGTCCATGCCAGACAGCCCAAATAATCCCTGGCCCGGCAATAAAGATCAACATTGTTTCATAACGGCCGAGAGCCAAAACCGGCCCAAGCCAGGTATTCAAAGTCGAAGAGGCCAGGAATAAACTTAGCCAATCGCCCAAACCTTTGGCAACCCCATTCAGCCCTGGTAAATTCCAGAGGAAGAGGGTGGCGGCAGCGGCGAAAACAGCCCCGCCTATTAGGAGTGAGCGGCGCAGGAGTTCCTGAGACGGCCGAACCATTGGCAGCGGTTCCTCTTCTTCATCGGTAAAGAGAGGTGGCCCCACAACCTTGATAACCAGCCATGCCGCCAGCATCGAGACGATGCTGCTGTAGAAAATAGGCGAACTGCACAAACCGAGAGCCAGCGCAATGACGGCCGTAATAAACCAGCGAGCGTGTCCGCTTTCCTGATAACGCAGCCAGGCAATGAAAAGCAACAGCCCGCTAAAGACAGCAATACTTTCGCCCCCAACGGTCCGGCTCAGGAGGCTTAAAACGGGGGAAAAGACCAGCAAATAGCTGCTGACTAATGCGCCGATGGAGCCAAGACGGTGACGTAAAAACCAGGGCAGCACCGCTAATGCAATCCCAAAGAAAGCGGGGACAAGCCGCATCACAGGATCACTAAATCCCAGGAACTGGGTCAACAGGCTGGTCAGGTTGAAATAGGCCGGGCTGCCACTGACAACGGCCACAGCTTCGGGACGCCAGAACTGGTAAACAGACAATGCCTGGGTTGCCTCGGCCGGTGAAAGGGGGATATTGGCTAATCTTGAGAGGCGAATAACGGCCGCCAACAAAACGGCCAACCCATACAATACCTGCTCGACTGTAATCCTGGTCAGGATATTGGATCGGGCTGGTAGTTTAAGTGGTAAGTCCAAAGCAATCTCCAAAAAAGTGTTTGGTAATTTGTAATTGGGTAAATAGATGCTTGTTTTTCAAGTAGATTGAATTACCCATTACGAATACGAGCCGGTCACGGCCATTACCCTTGTTGTTCCGGCTGCCAGCGGTAGATTTTAACGCTGTTGTTTTGATAGGCTAACTCAAGGTTCTCGTCGAATTTCTCTTCAGCCGATGGATCATACGTTTCTCGCTCTAGCGATCCATAATAAACATAGGTGACATCGTACTCATCTAATAAAGCGGCCGTTTGATCCCAGGAATCCTCGCTGTAAATGGTGCTGATGGCCGATTCACGAATGCCGGGTTCGGGGGTATCCCCACGCCATTGGAACTCATGGCCCGGCCAGCCTAAAACAGTTGGGATACCGGTGTCGGCCGAAACGCGGGCATGTCCTTGCGGTGAGTAGGAGCCGCCGACTGCCTCCAAAACAACCGCTTGCCCATTGACGTTCTCGCGCAGCCACATCAGAGCGGCGTACTCATCGGCGCTGAAGCGGCTTAAATAAATCAGGCCATCCAGGGTTGCCGGCAGTCTGAGATCGCTGGTGATGGGGCCGCGATATTCAACGCTGCGCGATTGGACAGCAAAGAGTGGGAACATCAACGCCGCAGCAAACGCCGCCCCATAAACGGCCGTTGCCACCACTGCCGATGCTCGAAAACGGTTCCATAGGTAACTCAAGCCAAAAACGGCCGTAACCCCAAACAATACCCAGGCCTGGTAATAAAACTTGAAAATAGTGTTCAATCGCTGACTGAAAACATCTTTCAAATAGACAAATTCCGGCCCCAATGTGAGCAAAGCGGCCGTTCCAATCAATAAAAGCACAAACGGCAGCGACTCTGGGATAACGGGCGAATTCCGGGTTTCTTCTTCCTCATCTGACTCTGATTCGGCCGGTTGTTGCAAATGATTAATCAGCAGCACAATGATGGAGGCCAGCATCAATCCTAAGAAGATTGTCATAGCCGGATACTGAATCCTGGCTTGAAGAAATGTTGGCAGCAGGCGGATAACTGCTCCCATTCCCCAGCGCATACCTGTCAGTATCGAGGCCACGTCCGGCACAGGGGAGAGCGTTACCCCCAACTCGGCCGCAAGACTGGCAATTCGCATTGCCCCCTCATGGTTGGAGGCTACTACCCAACCGAGAAAGAGCATCAGAAGGAAGAGAAAGAGGATTAAACCGGCCACCCAAAAGAGAGCGGTTCGCCAGGGCTTAATATGCCGAAGCTCTTTACGGCCGTTTCGGACTGTCCGAGCGGCCAGTGTGCCGAGGAAAATCACTAACGCGGCCAACGGCATCCCAAAGATTACCAGGAAATGGGTCAGACGTGTTGGCCGCATCGTCATCGGAAGCAGGAAAGGTGGCCCGGCCTGGGAGCGAAAGCCGAGGTAGAAAGGCAGGTAAATCAAGACGGCCGGAATAACCAGGATAACGGCCAAAGTCGCCGCCTGGGGCCAGAATGCTTTGCTCCAACGGCCGTTTTCCCGCCATCGTGCCAGCACAAACGCCCCCAGGATAACAAATAAGTGAATCAGAACGTCCCAGGTATTCAAGAATGAGAGGCCGCCTAATACGAGAATAGTAAATCCTAGTTGCTGCCACTCGTCCCCACTCAACCGGCGAATCCTGCGCTTTGTATCTTCCAGGAACGCATTTATAGCAGGAGGAGTTGTTGAATCGGCCGTTGAATTTTCTTCATGGTCAGTCGTTTTGAAAAAAGAGAGCGTTGGACTGAGATACCAGGAAAAGGCTACTGCCAGACTCAAGAAGGCAAAGGGCAGCGCCAAAACATGGGGATGCAGGTCGCCCAGGATAAAGCTAAAGGCTGGGAATTCGGCAATTGGTTCCAACCCATCTTCTCGTGCGCCTGATAGATGGTATTCGTTGATAACACGAGAGGATCGCCACCACCACCAACTGCTCGAATCATAACGTGGCGCTGCTGTTGCGTCAGGTGGGCCGGTTAAATCTTTTACGTCCAGGTAAGCCCAGGTTTCGGCCGAACCAATCCCTTTGGCGTGTAAGACCTCCAGCAATATTTCCATATTCCCCGCCACCGGCAGGGCAATGGCGGCCACGATGCCAAATATGATGGCCTGTTTTTGGAGCTTTTCCCGATTGTTGGCAATTAAGTTATAGACCAGGCCAAAGGCTCCCAGTCCTGCTCCGGCAGCTAACCAGGCAACGGACAGGTTGAAGCCGATATATTCAGGTACGAACGCCAGCCTGGTGAGGACGGAACTCATCACGTAGCCGAAGTAATAATAACTA
>JBAPRX010000156.1:0-6320 GCA_049281335.1 Promineifilaceae bacterium (SeqCode) | reverse complement strand
ATGCAGTTTGCCATTGACTACCCCCACCTCGTCCGTTCCCTGACATTCGTCAGCCCCGTCAGCCCTTATGGCTTCGGTGGCACCAAAGATGTGGCCGGAACGCCCAACTATGCTGACTTCGCCGGTTCTGGCGGTGGCGTAGTTAACCCCGAATTTGTGCGCCGCATCAAGGAAGGCGACCGCAGCGCAGAAGACCCCAACTCGCCCCGTAACGTCATCAGCACCTTCTACTATCACGGCGAATTCAAGGCCGAACGAGAAGAAGCCTTTCTGGACGCCGCTTTGCTGGAGAAAATGGGTGACGACCGCTATCCTGGCGATATGACCCCCTCCGAAAACTGGCCCAATGTCGCTCCTGGCCGGTGGGGGCCGATTAACGCCACCTCCCCTAAATTTTTCAACACCAGCGGCATAACTGAAATTGAAAACAAACCGCCCGTTCTGTGGGTTCGAGGCGATTCTGACCTGATCGTCAGCGACGGCTCCATGTTCGACTTTGGGACATTAGGGCAAATGGGCTTTGTTCCCGGCTGGCCCGGCGCGGACGTTTACCCACCCCAACCCATGGTTTCCCAAATGCGTGATGTGCTGGATCAATACGCTGCCAAAGGCGGCCGTTATCAAGAAGTTGTTGTCCCCAACACCGCCCACAGCCCTCATATCGAAGCCCCGGAAACATTCAACACCACCTTCCTGGCCTTTTTGCAGGAATCGTGACTATCAAAGGAGGTGATTGCACCTGTAGACAAAATAGTGCTTGAAAAAACGGCCCCAATGCGTAAAGCGTCATCATTATGACAGCCTGCCGAGGCTGCCATGAATCACGAATTACGAATTACAACTTTTAGAATAGCACCATGAATGTGCTGAATGCACGAGGAGAAGGAAAGAAATGAAAAACCGTAAACGTTTGTTTACCATACTATCTATTTTGTTAATTTTTGCCTTTGGGCTGGTCGCCTGCGGCGGTGAAGAACCAACCGCAACACCTGCTCCCACCGAAGCTCCGGCTGAAGAACCAACCGAAGTGATGGAAGAGCCGACCGAAGAACCAATGGAAGAACCGACTGAGGAAATGATGGAGGAGCCGACCGAAGAGCCAATGGAAGAACCAACCGAAGAGCCGATGGAAGAGATGGGCGAACCGCTCAAGATCGGCGTCATCTCGGACCTTTCCGGTGGTCTGGCTTTGTTCGGTAATGAAATGTGGAACGGCCTCCAATTGGGCTTCCAATATGCCACCGATGGCACAATGGTTGCTGGCAATCGGCCGGTCGAGCTGATTATCCGCGACGACACCAGCGACGTAGACACCGGTTCGGCCGCAGCCCGCGAACTGATTGAATCTGAAGGCGTTGAAATCCTGATCGGCAACACCAGTTCGGCCGTTGCCCTCCAGGTCCAGCAGATTGCCGACGAAAACGACGTCGTTTACTTCGCCGCTCCTGCTGCCGCCCCTGGCATCACCGGCGAAAACTGGAACGAACACACCTTCCGCGTCTGTCGGAATGCCGCCCAGGATGGCCTGACAATGGCTGGCTGGTCGGTCGAAAATATTGGCACCGACTACCTGATTCTGGCAGAAGATTATGCCTTCGGCCAGCAGACAGCCGCCGGTTTCCAGGCCGCTTTCGGCGCACTCGGCGCTAACTTCCTGACAGAAGAGCCGATTTACGCCCCCAGCGACACCACCGACTTCACCCCCTATATCCAGGAAGTGTTGGACAACGACCCCGATGGTTTGATCCTGATTTGGGCAACCAACACCAGCGGAACCATCCTCTTTGACCAGTTGAACACCCAGGGCGTTACTGGTAACATCCCCTTCATCACCGGTTTCTCGTCCAACGATACAGTTCCGCTGCTTGACCCCGGAAATATTGGCTCAACCGGTCTGATCGTTTATCATTACACCCTGCCGCAGACTGAAGCCAACGACTGGCTCGTGGAACAACACAACGCCCAATTTGACGGCAACCCAGACCTGTTCAGCGAATGTGGCTTTGCCACTGCCCAGGCCGTTGTCCAGGCGCTCAATGCCACCGATGGCAGCACCGCCTCCAGCGACTTGATTGGCGCTCTGGAAGGAATGGAATTCGAAGGACCGAAGGGAACGTATGTTATTCGGGCCGAGGATCATCAGGCTTTGGCCTCCATGTACATTGTTACGCTGGTCAGCGTTGACGACCCGAACGAACGGTACTTTGAACTGGTCGCCGAAATCTCCGGCCAAGAAAGCGCACCGCCCTGCACGGCTCCAAACTGCGAATAAATGTTTTTAGCGATTGGTAATTGGTGATTTGTTGATTTTCAATCACCAATTACCAATCACCCAATTACCTATTACTTTTCTTCACTCATGCCAGAAGACGTCATTCTCGAAACCCAAGACCTGTCCCGCCACTTCGGCGGCTTAAAGGCGGTTGATGGGGTTTTTCTGAATGTCTACGGGGGCCACCTACATTCCGTCATTGGGCCAAACGGGGCCGGTAAGACAACCCTTTTCAATTTGTTAAGCGGGGCATTGAAGCCCACACGCGGCCGTATTTTGCTTCGTGGGCAGGATATTACCGACATCCCCCCATACAGGACTGCCCATTTGGGACTCGGCCGTTCCTACCAGATCACCAACATCTTCCCCAACCTGACCGTCTTTGAAAACGTGAGGTTGGCCGCCCAGGCACTCGGCTCCGACAATTTCAAGCTGTTCAGCCGGGTTAGCGCCTTCCGCCGCTACGAAGAAACGGCCTATCAAGCATTGGAACACACCCAACTGCTCGATTCGGCCTCCCACCCGGCCCGCACCCTGCCACACGGCGATAAAAGACGGCTGGAACTAGCTATCCTGGTGGCCCAAGACCTCGACATCTGGCTGCTGGATGAACCGACAGCCGGATTGGCCTCCGAACAGGTTCCCGCCTTCATGGAACTGCTAAATGAAGTCCGGCAGATGGGCGGCAAAACCGTCCTGCTGGTCGAACACAACATGAACGTCGTCATGTCTCTCTCGGATAGAATTTCCGTCATGCACCTGGGCCAACTGCTGGCCGAAGGAACACCGGCTGAAATCGCTGCCAACCCCGCCGTCCAAAAGGCTTATCTTGGCGAACTGTATGGGGATCTGACATGACGGCCGATCCCATCCTTCAACTTGACCACATCCACACCTTCATCGGCCAGTTCCATATTCTGGAAGGGGTCTCGGTTGAAGTCCCGGCCAACAGCATCACGGTGCTGCTCGGCCGAAATGGGGCAGGCAAAACCACCACCCTCCGCAGCATCATTGGCCTCAACCCGCCCTCCGATGGCTCCATTCGTTATTTGGGTCAGGAAATTGGTGGCAAACGGCCGTTCGACATTGCCCAGGCCGGTATCGGCTATGTCCCCGATTATCGGGCCATCTTCAAGCAGTTGACGGTTGAAGAGAATCTGAAAGTGGCCGAACGCAGCAAAGGCGATTTGGACCGTAAAAAGGATTTTATTTTCGAGGTCTTTCCCGACCTTCACAAGCTGTATCATTGGCCTGGCGGCCAGCTTTCCGGCGGTCAGCAGCAGATGTTGGCCGTTGCGCGGGTGCTGGTTCCCGACAACCGCCTGCTGCTCATTGACGAACCAAGCGAAGGACTGGCCCCGGTTATTATTGAGCAGATGATCGCTGCCATTCGGCAGTTGAGCAGCCAGACAACGGTCTTGCTGGTCGAGCAAAATTTCCATGTCGCCCGCCTCCTGGCCGAAAACTACGTCATTATTGAAGACGGCCGATCCGTTCATAACGGCCGCATGGAAGCCCTGGTAAAAGACGAACAACTGATCAACCGCTACCTCGGCGCAGCATAACAAAAGTAATTGGGTAATTGGCTCACCTGCGGTGAGCTTGGTAATTGGTAATTAAAAACCGTCCGTCACAATTATCTAAACATGAACCAACTCAGAGCAAAATTAACAATTCACCAATTCACAAGCGCTGAAAGCGCCATTCACCAATTAATTATTTCTTTTTCAACCAAAATGAAATATATCTACCACCATTTATCAATCTAATGACTACAACAACCTCTACACCTCCAACCCTCCGCTCCGGCACTTTCCGGCAGTCGCTCATCGTCTCCGGTTTCTTTGTGCTGGCTTTGCTGGCTGCCAACTTCCTCTTTTTTGACGCCGGGACGGTGGCGGTGGTGCTGCTCTCCGGGCTATATCAAGGAATGTTGTTCTTCCTGGTCGCGTCCGGGATGTCTATCGTCTTTGGCCTGTTGGACGTCTTGAATCTGGCGCAAGGGGCTTTCTTCATGCTTGGCGCTTATGCCGGATTTGCCATTTATGGGGCGCTGCCGGAGACGGTTCCTATTACCGTCCGCTTTATTGCCGCCCTGGTCGGCGCCCTGATCGTGGGAGCCATTGCCGGAGGGCTGGTGGAGATTGCCTTGTTACGGCCGCTTTATGACCGGCCCGTTTTCCAAATCGTCCTGACCTTTGGGCTGGCGATTGCCATTGAGGAAGCGGTTCGGGCCATCTACGGCCCCGCCGGGCTGGTTCCCGTTGAGCCACCGGCTGCGCTGGACACCACCTTTGGCGTTATGGGTGGGCAGTTTGAGACTTACCGCCTCTTTATCATCCTGGTTGGCTTTTTGCTGATGGTCAGCATCTCGCTGCTCTTGCAGCGAACGCGGCTGGGGATCATCATCCGGGCCGGGGTGCAGGACAGCGAGATGGTCGAAGCGTTGGGCATTAACGTTCGCCGGGTCTTTACGCTGGTTTTTGTGTTGGGAACGGCCGTTGCCGCCCTCGGTGGTATGACTGCCGCTCCCTACCTGGGTGCATTTCCGAGTATGGGTGAGCAGTTCTTGTTGACGGCCGTTATCGTCATCGTCATCGGCGGGATGAGCAGCTACGAAGGAACCGCCATTGCCAGCATCCTGGTCGGTCTGACCCGCGCCACGACGGAACAGTTGTCGCTTCAATATCTCAACACCCCTGTTCTAGCCAGCGTTTCTATTTTGATATTCATGGTCATTGTCTTGCTGGTCAAGCCCAACGGCCTCTTTGGGAGGGATTAACCGATGCCGACTCTCACCCGCCCCTCCCATAAATACGGAACCCTCATCGGCTGGCTGCTGCCCGTTCTCTTTATTCTCATTCCTTATCTATTTGCCGTCGTCACCGGCACGCCGGAAGAGGGGCTAACCGGACTGGCAAAGATGCACAGCACGGCCGAATCGGTTTACTGCGAAGACGGCCGAACCCCGGTGGCGGTGATATTCACGGCCGAGTTGGGCCTGATGCTGCTGGCTGTGGTCGCTGCTTCTGCGGCCCGGAAACGAATTCCGGCCGTTTTGACCGAAGCCTTCCAGAATAACGGCTGGCACGTTCTGACCTTTATGCTCCTGATTGCTATTCCCTTCTTCATTGCCTGGCAGACAGAGACGTCTGTTTGTACACGTGGCCGGGCCTTTTTCTGGCAGTCTATTTTCATAGACACCTTCATCCTCGCTATCCTGGCCCTCAGCTATAACCTCATGTTCGGTTTTGCCGGGGTTATCTCCTTCGGCCACGCCGCTTTCTTTGGGATGGGAGCCTATACCGTCGGACTGGTCATGTCGCATCTGGGGTGGGCCTGGTGGCTGGCTGTGCTGACCGCCTTGCTGGTTGGCGTTGTCATTGCTTTGATTAAAGGCTTTATCGGTTTGCGAATCAAGGGATTGTACTTCGCCCTCTTCACCCTGGCCTTTGCCGAGGTCTTTTTCATCCTGGCCGGAAACCGCATTCTGGCAGACATTACCGGGGCGGAGGATGGCTTCACCTTCGACGTTCCCGACTTCCTGAATGTCACCCAAAACCGTCTCTTTTTCTACTATCTGGCGCTGATGGCAATGGTGGTCGCTTTTCTCGTTATCCGGCGGCTGATGAACTCCCCAACCGGCCGTGTTTTGCACGCCCTCCGCGAAAATGAAGAACGGGCGCAGATGTTGGGCTATAACACTTTCTACTTCAAGCTCATTGCTATCATTGTGGCCGGAATATTGGCAAGCGGGGCCGGGGTGCTGCGCGGCATCGCCTTAAAGGGGGCCAGTCCCAATGTCTTGAGCCTGGACTTCACCATCACCCCCCTGCTGATGGTCATTGTCGGCGGCCTGGGAACCTACGCCGGGCCAGCCGTCGGCGCGTTCACCCTCCACCTTTTGGAACAGTTCTTGCGCGACACGGTTGTGACGATTGGCGGCACGGAAATCAACATCGGGGAGCGCTGGGCCTTGATCCTGGGTATCGTCTTTATTCTGATTGTGATGGTTTTCCCGCAGGGGATTGTGGGGACGTGGTACAAC
>JBAPRX010000155.1:0-6164 GCA_049281335.1 Promineifilaceae bacterium (SeqCode) | reverse complement strand
GCTTTCTCTATTTCGTCGAAAAGGACGACGCTGTAGGGGCGTCGGCGGACCTGTTCGGTCAACTGCCCGCCCTGCTCGTAGCCAACATAGCCCGGCGGCGCGCCAAAGAGGCGGCTAACGGTGTGTTGTTCCCGAAATTCGCTCATATCCACCCGGATGAGGGCATCCTCGTCGTCAAACAGGAACTCGGCCAATGCTTTCGCCAGTTCCGTCTTGCCAACGCCGGAGGTCCCCAGGAAGATGAAAGAGCCAATCGGCCGTCTTGGGTCACTCAGGCCGGAACGACTGCGGCGGATGGCGTCGGACAGCGCGGCAATCGCCCGCTCTTGCCCAACCAGCCGTTCGTGGAGTCGGTCTTCCATATTGAGCAGCTTTTGAGCCTCCGTTTCCATCAATTGCGTGACCGGAATGCCGGTCCAGGAGGCGATCACTTCGGCAATGTCCTGCTCGTCAACGACCTCGTCCAGCATGTTTTCTGACTGCCAGGCTTCATACTTGGCTTCAAACTCCGTTTCCAGCCGCAGCCGGTCAGCCCGTTTTGTGGCCGCCCGTTCGTAATCGCGGACGGTGTGGGCTGCTTCTTCTTCCATCTTGAGGCTGTCAAGCTCTTTTTTCAGTTCTTTTAAGCCAGAAGGCAGTGTGTGGAGGGCTACCCGTAATTTGGCGGCAGCCTCATCCATCAGATCAATTGCCTTGTCCGGCAGTTGGCGGTCAGTGACATAACGGTGGGAGAGGCGGGCTGCGGCCGTTAATGCCTGATCCGAATAAGTCACCTGATGGTGGGCCTCGTAGCGGTCACGCAGGCCGTGTAACATCTCAATTGTCTCTTCAACCGAAGGTTCGTCTACGAAGACAGGCGCAAAACGGCGTTCCAGGGCGCTGTCGCGTTCAATATGCTGGCGGTACTCGTCCAGGGTCGTAGCCCCGATACATTGCAGTTCGCCACGCGCCAGGGCTGGTTTCATCATATTGCTGGCATCCATTGCCCCTTGAGCGGCACCGGCTCCGACAACGGTGTGCAGTTCGTCAATAAAGAGGATGATTTCGCCCTGCGCTCGTTGAATCTCTTCCATCGCAGCTTTCAACCGCTCTTCGAATTCACCCCGAAAACGGCTTCCGGCAATCATCGCGCCTAAATCCAGCGAGACGACCCGCTTGTTGAGCAGATTTTCGGGAACGTCATTTTCGACGATCTGTTGGGCCAGCCCTTCGACAATGGCCGTTTTGCCAACGCCGGCGTCACCGATCAGGACGGGATTGTTCTTCGTTCTCCGGCTCAAGACCTGGACGATGCGCAGAATTTCCTTATCACGGCCGATCACCGGGTCCAGCTTCCCTTCCTGGGCCAGTTGGGTCAGGTCACGGCTAAATCGTTCCAGCGTCCGGTAGCGGCTTTCCGCCTGCCGGTCAGTAATACGCTGCCCGCCCCGCAGCCCCTTAATCCCTTCCAATACCCGGTCACGGGTAACGCCGAACTCTTGCAGAATTCGGGCCGAAGGGGTGTTGCGTTCACTTAAAATTGCCAGGAAGATATGCTCGGTTGAGATGAACTCATCTTTTAACCGGTTGGCTTCTCCCTGAGCCAGTTCCAGGACGGTACGGATGCGGGGGGTATAAAAGACCTGGCCCACGCCGCCGCCGTAAACGGCCACTTTGGGGCTGGCTTTTAGCTCTGCATCAATCCGTGCCTCCATTGCGGGGACATCTACATTTAACTCTGCCAGAATTTGGGGAACAGCACCGTCATTTTGTTCCAACAATGCCAGAAAGATATGTTCTGTGTCAACCTGGGTATGGTTGTATCGTTGAACTATTTCATATGCTCGTGCGGCCGCGTCTTGCGCCCGCTCGGTAAACCTATCAAATCGCATTACTTATTCCCTTACTGTCTTATTTTTATGTTGGTTGAATCTCGTTTTACGGTAATTGGTAATTCGTAATTGGGTAATTGGGTAATTGGCGGTAAATGACACCGCTAGTAATTACCTAATTACCTAGTTACCTAATTGCCTCATTACTTGTCATTTTGAGATTCAATCTGTCCAAACTCAAAGTATACATAGGAATTGTTTTGGATACTGTAAGAAAGAGATTAGATCATAATACCCGTGTGCCTTCGTCCTCGAAACCATCTCCCCAGGTCAGAATCTTGTTGGGGGTGATTTCTATCAGACGCCAGTTAGAGGTATCGTCGTAGCGAAAGTCCCATTCATATTTATGATAAAAGTAATCGGCGACTTTGTCACTGGTAGATCGGTCAGCAGCATGGGCTTCCCCTTCCAAGATGATGACGTTTTCGGTGTCCGGCAGGGCCAGGGCAACGGCCTGGTTGCCCCGTAAGTTGACGAACTTTTGTGACTCCGTGCCAATGGCGACGTAAATTCGCCCCTCCAACCAGACATACCAGACTGGCGTCATGTGGGGACGGCCGTCATGGCGGACAGTGGCAATCCAAATTGTGAACTCGCGCCCCAAACGGGCCTCCAGGGTTCGCCAACGGGCAGGGTTTCGTCTCATGGCGACCCGATTATACTCCCTTCCCCTAAATGAGCGAAAGTGGGCGGTGAACGGCGAACGGTAAGCAATAGGCAGTCAACGGTAAGCAGTAAAAGTAGGCAGTAAAAAGTTAGAAGTGAAAAGTGACTGATGTGACCGGTGAATAGGGAGTAGTGAGGTTTTACCAGACACGGGCTGCTTGAAGAACTTCGTAGGTGCTTTCGGACAATTGCAGTAAGCGCTGTGCCTGACGGCCGAATTGACCCACGTCGCCGGTTGTGAAGAGGTGTACTTCTGCGGCCGTTTCAAATTGAAGACTTTCGGGTTTCAGCGGTTCATAGAGCCGTTTCACCTGCTGGGCCACTGCCGGAGCCGGATCAATGATAACGACATCTGGCCCCGCAATCTGCTCAATGAGAGGCAGCGCGAAGGGGTAATGGGTGCAGCCCAGAATGAGGGTATCTACTCCGGCAGCCAGCATCGGCCGAATAGCCTGCTGTAAGATGGCTTCTGTCATTTTACCGGTTAGCTCTCCGGCTTCAATTTGCTCCACCAGACCGGGACAGTCCGATTCATAGGCCGTGATATTTCCAGCGAAGCGTGCCAGGAGGGAGGCATAACGCTGGCTTTCAAAGGTTCCGGCCGTTGCCAGAACGCCGATTTTGCCGTTTTTGGTCTGAGACGCACCCGGTTTAACAGCCGGTTCCATGCCCACAAAGGAGAGTTGGGGAAATTCGTGGCGCAGGTGGTCAATAGAAGCAGCCGTTGCTGTGTTGCAGGCCACAACAATGAGAGATGCGCCTTGATCGGTCAGAAAGCGGGTGATTTGTTCGCAAAAAAGGCGGATCTCTTGCGCCGGTCGCGGGCCATAGGGAACATGGGCCTGATCCGCAAAATAGAGCAGCCTTTCACCCGGCAAGAGGCTTTGAATATGCCGCAGCACAGAAAGACCACCCACGCCGGAGTCGAACACACCAATTGTCATGTCTGGATGGCGGAGTAACTTAAAAAAACCAGCCACGAATTCTCACGAATTAGCACAAATTTGGGACTTATAATTCGTGGGAATTCGTGTTCATTTGTGGCTTTTTCCCTTGAAGAACTTGTGCAAATCAACCAACGTTTTACACGGCCGCTTCTACCAATCCCTTGAAGAGGGACAGCATTTGGGGGTCGTCGTGAATGAGATTTTCGGGGTGCCATTGGACGCCGATGGCGTAGGGGTGGTTGGGGACTTCGGCCGCTTCTATAATGCCGTCTGGCGCACAGGCCGTGACAACCAGTTCGGGAGCCAACTGCCGTAGTGACTGGTGGTGAAGGCTGTTGACCCAGGTTGAAGTGGTGTTCAGCCGTTGGGCCAGGCGCGACCCCGGCACAACTTCAACGGTATGAGCCAGGTAGTTGCGAGGATGGTCGGACAGGGTATCGTGGGTCAAGGCTTCCGGGAGCAACGTTGGAATATCTTCCCACAATGTCCCTCCCAGCGCGACGTTGAAAACCTGAATGCCCCGGCAGATAGCCAAGAGCGGTTTTTGTTGTTGAACGGCCGTACGGACCATGAAAATCTCAGTTCGGTCCCGTTCTTCATCAATGCCCCACATCTTAATATGGGCCTGTCCATTGTAGAAGCCGGGTTCAATGTCTCCGCCCCCAGGCAACAAAACGCCATCTATCCGTTCAAAGATGGTTTGTAAATCCTCATCACTTAGCCCCAGCGGAATCAGCACCGGAATGCCTCCGGCGGCTTTAATTGCCTCAATATAAGAAGGCATTAAGCCATAAATGTCAATAGGGTTGGCCTGTGCAGCTACCTTGTGGTAGGTTGTGCAGCCGATGATAGGTCGCTTCGAATTAGCCATAATCTCCTCAAAAGAAAATAATTAACACGAAATAGCAATGTAACCCAAATAAAAAACAGGGTGAAGGGGTATCTAGTACCACCTTCACCCTGCATTATAGCAACGAAAATGTAGAATTACACGATGCGTTTTTCGCGCAAACGGGCCGATTTACCGGTGCGTTCACGCAAAAAGTACAACTGCGCCCGACGAACGTGAGCGTGGCGATGGACCTCGATCTTCTCGATAGATGGGGAACGCAGCAAAAAGGTACGCTCAACGCCAATGCCGTTAGAAGCGATACGGCGAACGGTGAAGTTTTGCTGGTTGCCACGATTTCGGATGCGGATAACGGTCCCGCGTACCAACTGGATACGGTCTCGTTTACCTTCAACAATACGCAGATGAACAGTTACATTGTCACCCGGCCGTAATTGCGGTAAATTTTCGTTCACCGGGGCGTCGAAAGATTGTAATAATAAGTCAGACATGATGTTCTCCAAATTCCCTGCCTGCAAACAGGTTAATCTCTATTTCGAAACAGCATAAAAAATAACCCGCCAGGCGGGCCGGAAGAGGAAATATAACATGAACGGCCGTATCTGGCAAGAGCCAGTCAGATGGTCGATCTGACCCGGTATTCTAACCCCTTGCCATGCCATTATGGGCATGGTAAAATGCCCACCTGCTCAACCAAACGGTGAGGGATAGTTTAATGGTAGAACAGCGGACTCTGACTCCGTCAGTCGTGGTTCGAATCCACGTCCCTCAGCTAACTACAGGCCACTCATAAATGATGGGTGGCTTTTTTTATTCTTCCAGGTCTTCCTGGATGATTTGTGGCGAGGGGTGGATGCAAACGAGCTTCAGCCGGTCGGTGCCGATATTGACAAACTTATGGGGAATCTCCGCCAGGCCCACAACGATGTCTCCCGAACTGGCCTCGATGTCCTCTCCGCCTACCGTGAACCTTACCTGGCCGGACTGAACAATCCAGGTTTCAGGATAGGGATGCCTGTGAAGGGATGCGCCTTTCCCCGGTTCGGCATTGACAAGAAAGAAGGATGCCCCGGAGCCATAAGGCTCGCCCACGAAACGCACTGTGCCGCCCGGTGACCGTTGTAAGTCATCGGATTTGATGATGTTGTACATAAAATCTCCTACAAAGAGCCATGCGTTGAAGTTTTTGTTGAGTGATTGTATCGGCCGTTTAGGTAAAATTATCCAGCATTCTTAAGAAATTGACGAACATTATTTTCCTGATTCAGTAGTAGGATGTAGATGCATTCTAAGATTACAGCGCGAGTTGAGGGGCAGTGGTTGGTTTTAGCTGCGGCCGTTTTGTGGGGAACGACCGGCACGGCCCAGGCTTTTGCACCGGCTGGCGTTCATCCTTTGACAGTAGGTGCAGTTCGTCTGGCAATCGGCGGGGTGGCCTTAATGCTCTTTGCAGGCAAACTCGGCCGTTTTTCGTTCAAAACCCGCCTGCCAACCTGGCCTACCCTACTTGGCGCGACCAGCATTGCTGCCTACCAACTGTGCTTCTTCGCTGGTGTCTCCCTGACCGGCGTTGCCGCCGGAACGATTGTCGCCATCGGCAGTGCGCCGGTTCTGGCCGGTTTCTTAAGCTGGCTGTTGGAAGGCGAACGGCCGAATCGTCGCTGGACTGCTGCCACCTTGCTTGCCGTTACAGGCTGCATCCTTCTTATCGCTTCCGGCGGGACACTGAGCATTCATACTGGCGGAATTCTGCTTGCTCTGGGAGCCGGGGCAGCTTATGCCGTTACTGCACATACCAGCAAACGCCTGCTTGCAGAAAACGATCCAATC
>JBAPRX010000154.1:0-2782 GCA_049281335.1 Promineifilaceae bacterium (SeqCode) | reverse complement strand
CCGGTCCGTGCATCACATAACGCCAAACCCCACCAGGGCGTACATCCATCACCTCCGTTGTCAGGGTAAAGCCCCGCGGTCCCCACCAGTGGGCGACATGGTCAGGGTCAGTCCACACCTTAAATATAAGAGAGCGTGGTGCAGCAAATACACGAGTGATCACTAACTCTCTATCTTTTTCGCTATCCATCACGATGAGATTTATCCTTGCCGAGTTTGAAGGGGAGTAAGGTTTTCAATTAAGTCAATCCGCTTTCTGCAACTGTTCAAGATAGGCATCCAGGCGATCAAAGCGCTCATTCCAGAGATGCTCAAAGGATTGCACCCAATCATAGATAGGCTTTAGTTCGGCGCTGTTTAATTTGTAGAGTCGCTGCCTGCCCGCTCCCCGCACAGTGACCAGGCCCACCTCTTTTAATACTCGCAAATGCTTGGAGGTTTGGGGCTGTCTGAGGTCAAGGGCTTCCGCAATTTCGTTGACGGATTTTTCATTCCGGGCCAGGAGATTGATAATGACGCGCCGCTGTGGTTCAGCAACAGCGTTAAAGACATCAGTAGTGGTGGGTAAGCGTGCCATTAATACCATTATATTCCCATATAGGAATATGTCAAGCGCCAAAATGTTGCCATATCGGCCGACCCCCAATCACACCATTAACCATTCAACAATTATTTCTCCCCCACGACCCCCGTCTCCACCAACCATTCATAAAGCGCCTCATACGTCACTTCATGCCCCAGCGCATTAAAATGCCCATCTTCCGGTAAATAGAGCAGGTTATACACTTCGCCATCCACCTCATCAGCATAGGCTTCGTAATATGGCCGCATCGGCCACAACAACACCCCACTCCCATCCAAAATCCCCGTTAGCCGTTCCTCCGGCAGCCCCGCATCCCACTGCCATCCCTCTGTCAAATCCGGGAACCAGTGTGAGACATTGGTGATCATCTCCTGGCCCAAAAAGATAGGCACAACCGCCAGTTGAGCGCCATCACCCTCGACAGAATCGGCCAAAATATGGAGCGCGTCGGCCGTTCGCTTCCATCCCTCATCATACCCCTCAACCGGCGGGTCGGTCACATAGATATAAAACTGGGGATGCACGCGGGTCATTACGCCGCCCGGTGTCTGCACCGGAACCGGCGGATCGGTTAGCCGAATAAACAACCGTGCCAGATTGCGCTCCTTTAAGAATGTCGGCAGCGCATTGTAGAGCAAACGCGGCCGATTTGGTGGCAGCGGCTCCTCATTGGTATCCACAATCTGAATACTGTCATCCCCAAAGACAAAATCATAATTGGTGTTATTGACATTGGGGTAAAAGAAGCGCGGGAAATTATCAGCCACATCATTGATATAAAACATCAAGATGACCAGATCGGCGTTGTACTTATACCCTTCCACCTGATAATAAACTGTCTCGTTGACCGTTCCCCAGCCCGTTCGTCCCATTGCCACAACCTCATAGCGCCGTTCCGGCGTGTCATCGGCCGACAACCGTTCCTGAAGTAAGGCTTGAAAGGTCTTCTCATATGGCTGCTGAATCGCTTCCACAAAAGAGTCGCCAATAATCAAGATGCGATAAACATCGTCCGGCTTCTCATACGGTACTTCCGGCCCTCGATACCCCTTGCCGTTATATTCAACCACGTTGTCATAGACAATATTGCCGTCCACATCATACATATAGGCGTGGGCAACCGAATTCACACGCGGACCATAGGCGGTCTGATTGGTCCACTCCGCTTCGCCATTGTCCTCCAGCCAGTCCAGGTAGCCAAAACCGGCAATCGGCCGTGTTGGCGCTGGGGTCGGCGTTGGTTCCAGTGTCTGGTTCGGGTCAGGTGTCGGCGATGGCGCTGCCGTTGGCGGCGGTGGAGACGTGGGCGTTGGTTCGGCCGAGTCAATTGAAGCGGTGGTTGGTTCCTGCGTGGGCGATGGCGGAGCGGCTGCAGTTTGTTGGCCTTCAATCCCCTGGAGCAAGACCCCGGCAGCGATATTGGCAATAAACAGGGCAAAAATGACGCCCAAACCGGCCAGAACGAGATTGGCGGCTGGACTGGGACGGCCGAACAAAAAGCTCAAGCCTAACAACGCCAGCCAGGTCACACCGCAAACCACAGCCATGATCGAGTGGGCAGCAATCGCCTTCCCGCCACCCAGGAAAAACAACACGGCTGCTGCGACAAAGACAACGAGCTTCAACATGCCGGGGGACAGGCGGCTTTGACGACGCCAGAGTTGGGGAGGAACGGCCGTTAGCAGCACCCCAACCACCAGCCCCACAGCCCACGGGTTGCTGGCAGCAACCACCTTGTTGGCCCACAAAAAAGGCCAGACAATTAGCCCGGCCACAATCAATCTGATAATAACCTTCACTACTGACAAATTTTCTCCGCTTCCTCTACCGTTGGCTTTGAACGTAGGCGGTCAGATCGGGCAGGATAGGATTAAGGTCGAAATCGTGCCAGACATTGATTCCACCGGCCGTAAAAACTGTGAAGCCAATAAAATAGCCATCTTTTCGAGCCTCAGTATCATACCAGGCCAGTTGACCGATTAACTCTTCCTCTGAGGTATTGTTCCAACCCGCAAATTCTAACTCGGAAACAACCAGCGGGATCACCAGGTTGGCCGGTTCCAAAATTTCGCGGTAGAACCACCGGTAGCGAAACGACATCAGACCTCGGTCGGCAAATGTAGGAAACCCTGGCAGCGGCGCACCATAAAGAAAGCGCAAATTGCCCTCCGAAATATCGCCCTCGTGCAAAGTCAGAAT
>JBAPRX010000153.1:0-22276 GCA_049281335.1 Promineifilaceae bacterium (SeqCode) | reverse complement strand
CGTCGAGTGCCTATCTCCTCGTCTATGCAAGATCAGGTTGAGTAAAGCGGCAGGTTTCCCTTTGTTGTTTTTTAAAACTTGATACCCTATACGCCTTCTTCCTCATACCAGAGGAAAAGGGGATCGGTATATTAGATGGGTGGAGCATATCAAGGAAAAATCAGTTGCCATCCCGACAGATTGAAGCGGTTATTTTTGATCTTGATGACACCCTGATTAGCTGGTCTGAACCGACCGTTGATTGGGATGTGTTCCATCTCGGCCGTGTTGATCTCATGCGAAATTATCTGGTTGAAAGAGGCTATATCCTTCCAACCACAGAAGCCTTCCATAAATTTATCAGTGAGCGACTGAATAAAACGTGGGACAATGCTCGTGGAGTCTGGACTATTCCTTCAATAGAGGAATTAATGCGCCAGATTCTAATTGATTTGAACGTCCCGGCCGATCAGGTTGACATGAAAGCTCTTATGGAACGATATAACTGGGGGGTGTTCCCAGGAGTTGTTCCCTATGAAGATACGCATGATGTTTTAGAGGTACTTCATGACCAGAAATATAAGATTGGTCTGGTTACCAATTCAATCTTCCCGATGTGGATGCGGGATGTCGAATTGGAAGAGTATGATCTTCTCAGGTTTTTGGATGCCCGCATTACTTCCGGGGATGTTGGCTATCTAAAGCCCCACCCACATATCTATAAATTGATTTTAGAGATGTTGGATGTTCGTCCGGATCAGGCTGTCTTTGTGGGGGATCGGCCGAAAAACGACATCGCTGGGGCCAATGCGGTCGGTTTAATCAGCGTACTCCTCGTCCCCTCTCATCTGGAACGAGAATTAGACGGCGTGGTGCCGGATTATACGATAACCAGCCTTAGTGATTTACTGCCGCTACTAAAGGAGTTAGATTAGATATGAGTGACAAACCCGGCCGAAATGACCCTTGCTACTGTGGCAGCGGTAAAAAGTATAAAAACTGCCATATGAAGGCGGATCAGGAACTTGAGAAAGAACGGGCGCAGATGATGTCGGGCGGTCGTTGGCTGCGGCGCGACTTCCTGACTTATGCCCGCGACGAACGCTTTGCTGAAGCCTTTGCAGCCGCTTTGCCCATCTATTGGAATAACCTCTACAATTTGGAAAATGCTGAAGAGATGAGTCAGAGCGAGGCTTTCCGTTTCTTTGACTGGTTTATCTTTGATTACCAGGTCGAGGGCCAACCTCGGTTGATTGAAACGTACTACCAGGAAAAATATGAAGACCTCTCCAGTTACCAACAGCAGGTGTTGGACAGTTGGATGAAGGCGGGTGCAGCCAGCGCCTATAAGCTGCTAGCGTATGAAGGCCAGATGCTCCATCTCCAAGATTTCTTTACCGGGGAGGAATATATGGTTTATGAACCAGGTGGACATGGGGTTGTGACAGAGGGCGACTTGCTGTTGGGACGGATTGTGAAAATCCAGGATCAGTTGGAGTTCAGTACCGTCGTCGCCTACTTGCCCCAGGAGGAAATTGCTGACCTGGCAGAAAAGATGGAAGCAGCGAGAACGGCCGATGCCGAAACTCACCCTGACGCCGATTATGAAGCTTTCCTCCGCCGCAAAGGCCATCTTATCATTCATCATGCCCTAGCCCAGGCCGAGATTCAAGGACGACCGCCTGTCGCGGCACTGGATCAAAATCGGGCAGATGAAATGGTGCGAAAGGCGACAAGGCAGGTGAGGAAGTTACAGAGAAGAAGGTAAGGTAAGGAAGGATATCCCCATGCAAACACATCTACACGGCCGTGATATGATCACGACCCAGGAATGGACCAGAGAAGAAATTGACACCGTTATGGATGTCGCATTTGATTTGAAGCGCAAGCGGGCGTTGGGGCAGCCCCATGCCTATCTGCGCGACAAGGTGCTGGCAATGTTATTCTTCTTTACCAGCACCCGCACCCGTACCAGCTTTGAGGCTGGGATGGCCCAGTTGGGGGGACACGCCCAATTCATCGAAAGCCAGACAACCCAAATCAGTCACGGTGATACCGCAAAAGAGATTGGGGAAATTATCGGCCGTTATACGGATGGGATCGCCATTCGCCAATGTGATTGGAACTATGGCAATCAGTATATTCGGGATGTTGCCGCCGCCTCTCGCGTCCCCGTCCTTAATATGCAGTGTGACGTTTACCATCCCTTCCAGATTATGGCCGACTTAATGACTATCATTGAAAAGAAAGGCTCTTTGCGGGGGCTGACCATGAATGTCAGCTACGCTTATGCCAGCAGCTATCAAAAGCCGATCAGCGTTCCCCAAAGCCTGATCCTCCTGATGACCCGCTTTGGCATGAACGTCCGGCTGACCCATCCCCCCGAATTCAAGCTGATGCCCGACATTGTTCAGCAGGCAAAGGACAATGTTCGCCAACATGGCGGCTCTTTTGAAATGTTGGATGATTTCGACGCCGGATTTGAAGGAGCTGACATTGTTTATGCCAAAAGCTGGGGGGCGCTGCTGACAACAACCGATAATGAGGAAAGCGCCCGAATCGGCCGGCAATATACCGATTGGATCACCGATGAACGGCGCATGGCATTGGCAAAAAATGATGCCATCTATATGCACTGCTTACCAGCCGACCGCAATATTGAAGTGACTGACGCTGTCATTGACGGCCCCAACAGCGTTGTTTATGATGAGGCAGAAAATCGGCTCCATGTCCAGAAAGCGGTCATGGCGCTGACTCTGTAGGAGAGGATTCAAAATGTCCCCTCAAATCGCTGTTGTCGCTATCGGCGGCAATTCTCTCATTAAAGACAAACGCCATCAAAGCGTCGCAGATCAGTATGAGGCCATGAAGGAAACGACGCATCATATCAGCGAGATGATCTTTGATGGTTGGAATGTGGCGCTGGCACATGGCAATGGCCCGCAGGTGGGTTTTATTCTGCGCCGCTCCGAACTGGCTTCCCGCGAGCTGCACGAGGTTCCGCTGGATGCCTGTGTGGCGGATACGCAGGGAGCGTTGGGATATGCTCTCCAGCAAAATCTGTACAATGAGTTTTTGAGTCGGGGTATTAAGAAGCAGGTTGTCACCCTGGTTACTCAGGTTGAAGTGGATGCCAATGACCCGGCCTTTCAGAATCCGAGCAAGCCCGTTGGTTCTTTTATGGATGAGGAAACGGCCGTTCGCCGCAGCAAGGAAAACGGCTGGCAGATCATGGAAGATGCCGGGCGCGGCTGGCGGCGGGTTGTACCCTCCCCGGAACCAACGCGAATTATCGAAAGTGAGGTGATTAAGAAGCTGGTCGAAGCAGATATTATCACCATTGCCGCCGGTGGCGGCGGTATCCCAGTCATTGTTGACAGCCAGGGGCGGTTACATGGCGTTGAAGGTGTCGTAGATAAAGACATTGCCTCTTCTCTGTTAGCCAGTGCCGTTCAGGCTGATCTGTTTTTGATCAGCACCTCTATTGAGCGTGTCCTGCTCTATTTTCACCAGCCAAACGAACAAGCCGTTGACCATATGACGTTGGCAGAGGCCAAGCAGTATATGGAAGAGGGTGTCCACTTTGTGAAGGGCAGCATGAGGCCCAAGATGCAAGCGGTGATTAACTTTCTGGAAAATGGCGGCAAGCGGGCGATTATCACGACGCCTGAGAATATTGGGAAGGCGTTGATGGGCAATGCCGGGACAACGATTACGGTTTAAAGGTAAGCCACGAATTAAAACGAATATCCACGAGTGATGATGAATCATGTAAAACATCTGCGATGTCTGATTTGCGGCCGTACTTACAAACCAGACGAAATAGATTACATCTGTCCGGAGCATGGCAGTGAGGGCATCGTTGATGTTGTGTATGATTACGAAGGAATTAAGCATTCCTTCAGCCGGGAGCAGCTAGCAAGCAGTTCTGAGGAGACAATCTGGCGATATAAACCGCTGCTGCCGGTCGCGGCAGACTGTTCTGTGCCGCCGTTGTCGGTGGGCTGGACGCCGCTTTACGCCGCTCCCAGGCTGGCGGCTGAATTGGGGCTGAGGCATTTGTGGGTCAAGGATGACGGCCGAAATCCAACCGCTTCCTTCAAGGATCGGGCCAGCGCCATTGCGGTGGTCAAAGCCAGGGAGAAGGGCGCGGCGATTATCACCACTGCCAGCACCGGCAATGCTGCTGCCGCTTTGAGCGGACTGTGTGCCAGTGTAGGGCAAAGCTGTGTTATCTTTGTTCCTGCCGCCGCGCCCCAGGCCAAAATCGCCCAACTGCTGGCCTATGGGGCCACGGTGCTGCTGGTGGAAGGAACGTATGACGATGCCTTTGAGCTATGCCTGGAGGCAGCGGCCGAATACGGCTGGTATAACCGCAACACGGCTTACAATCCTTATATGACGGAGGGCAAGAAAACGGCCGCTTACGAAATCTGTGAGCAGCTTGGCTGGGACGCGCCGGATGTGATCTTTGTCAGTGTGGGCGATGGCTGCATTATCGGTGGCCTCCACAAAGGGCTGAAAGATTTGCTGGCGTTGGGCTGGATTGAGAAGATGCCCCGATTGATCGGCGTCCAGGCCGAAGGGAGCAATTATCTGGCGCACGCCTGGGAAAACGGGGAAGATGTTCTGACCAAAGCGCCCATTCAGGCCAGCACAGTTGCCGACAGTATCAGCGCCGGTCTGCCGCGAGACAGGTTAAAAGCGATGTCGGCCGTTCGCCAGACGAACGGCGCCTTTGTCCAGGTCAGCGATGAGGCGATTCTGGCAGCGATTCCAACGCTGGCACAGGGCAGCGGTGTCTTTGCAGAACCGGCGGGCGCGGCAGCTTATGCCGGGCTGGTTAAAGCGGTGGAAATGGGACTTGTCTCCGCAAATGACCGGATCGTGGTTGTGAATACGGGTAATGGGTTGAAGGATGTTCAGAGTGCGATGAAAGCGGTTGAAGCGGCAGGAAATCGGCCGTATCGGGTGGGGGTTGATATGGGGGAGTTGAGGACGTTGATCGGGGTGATCGGGTAATTGGGTAATTGGGCGGTTTTGATATAGGGAAGAGAAGGATGAGTGATTTGAAGTTTGAGCGACTTGGTGAAGTGGTTAGGGAGCTGATGGAAAAGTATCGGGTTCCGGGGGCGGCGGTTGGTGTTTGGTATAAAGGGGAGGTGGAAAGTGCCGGTTTTGGGATTACCAGTGTTGAGAATCCGTTGGATGTGACGGCCGATACGCTGTTCCAGGTCGGCTCCATCTCTAAGACGGTAACGGCGACGATGATTATGATGCTGGTCGAGCAAGGGAAGGTAGATTTGGATGCGACTTTCCAGAGTTACTTTCCTGACTTCAAGGTGAAGGATGAAACGGCCGCAGCCCAGGCGACCATTCGCAATCTATTGACCCATACCAGCGGCTGGGCCGGAGATGTCTTTGAAGATACCGGCGCAGGAGATGACGCTTCGGCCCGTTTTATGGCTTTGATGTCAGAAGTTGACCAGTTAGCCCCGACCGGAACTATCTGGTCCTACAATAATGCCAACTTTTACCTCCTGGGCCATTTAATCGAACATATTACCGGCGAAAGTTACCAGTCGGCCGTCCGGCGGATGGTCTTTGAGCCGCTGGGCATGAACCATACCTATCTCGATCCGGCCGATGTCATTACCCATCGCTTTGCGGTGGGCCACCTGATTGACGACGACGAGGTGAAGGTCGGCCGTCCCTGGTATTTGCCAAGAGCGGCTTATCCCGTTGGCGGTGTTGTCACCTGCGTGGCCGATCTGCTGGCTTACGCTCAATTTCATATGGGGGACGGAAAGACGGCCGAGGGCAAACGGCTGCTCTCTTCCGAATCCCTCTCCTTGATGCAGCAGCCCCAGTTTGAGATTGGCGGCAAAGACCAGGCCATTGGGCTGTCCTGGTTTATCAATGACAGGGACGGCATCCGGCTGCTTTCACACGGCGGCGGCACCAAAGGACAGGTTTCCAGGCTGGTTTTGGCTCTGGCACGAAACGCTGCCTTTGCCATCTTCACCAACGGCGATGAAGGGGGACATATTACAGAAGATGTGACCCGTTGGATATTGAAGGAGTATCTGGCTATCGAAACCACCGATCCCAAACCAGACGAGTCGTTTGGAACTGTCGGGTTCCTGGTAGAGTACATCGGCCGATATTCTCGGCCGTACGCCGACATCACCTTGACGATGGAAGATGGCGGATTGAAGGGTGAGATTGTCAATAAACAAGGCTTCCCAAACCGGGATACCCCGCCCGCGCCTCCACCGCCACCAGCCCGCCTTCTCTTCTATGAGAAGGACAAGGTGATTGCCGTTGACGACAACTTTGATCGAGCCAGAGGTGAATTTTTCCGCAAGCCGGATGGTGAATTGGGCTGGTTCAGATGGGGCGGCCGTCTTCACCGCTTCTGGAACAACAAATCTTGACCTGTATGTAATTCATATCGATCAACTCGTCCAACTCGATCAAAAAATAGTTTTCTATCATTGATCGAGTTGACCACATTGTTAAAAAAACAACTTAAAACCTCCCGGAAGTTTCATCCACTAAATCTCTGCTCATAAGCAACTTTCGGGAGGTTGGGATTACTTCCTTACCAGTTTATTGACCTTTTTGGAGATAGCGCATGATTGATTTAGAGATAAATGAAGCGGGCTTAAACCACGCTGTGGAACAGGCCCGCCGCAGAAATATTATTATCCCAACCCTGCAGCAGATGGTTGACCCCAACCAAACGCCTGACCACATCAAGCAGCAGTTGGGTGATGTCGGATTATGGGATTTGAATCCGCTGAATCTATTTCGCATCACCTGGAAGAATGAGCCGGTGGCACATGGCGGCGGCTTTGGCGGGGTGAATTATCTGGAATTTCCGCCGGAATTGACCGGGGTTGAGGCACGGATTGTGATGCTGGTGGGTAAGTGGTTCCCGACGGGGGCGCATAAGGTGGGGGCGGCGTTTGGCTGTCTGGTTCCGCGTCTGGTGACGGGGCAGTTTGACCCGACGAGCCAGAAGGCGGCCTGGCCTTCGACCGGAAACTACTGTCGGGGCGGGGCGTATGACTCGAATCTGTTGGCCTGTGAGTCCATCGCTATCTTGCCGGAGGGGATGAGCCGGGAACGGTTTGCGTGGCTGGAATCGGTGGCGGGGCAGGTGATTAAAACGCCGGGTTCGGAAAGCAATGTCAAAGAGATTTTTGATAAGTGTTGGGAACTGCGCCGCTCCGGGGAGGACATTGTTATCTTCAACCAGTTTGACGAATTCGGGAATTATCTGTGGCACTATCACGTGACCGGTCAGGCGATGGGTGAGGTCTTGGAAGCGGTTCGGGGGCCGGGCGATAGTTATCGGGGCGTGGTGCTGACGACCGGGTCGGCCGGAACAATCGCTTCCGGTGACTATCTCAAGACTCTCTATCCTGCGAGTAAAATCGCCGCCAGCGAAGCGCTGCAATGTCCGACGCTGCTCTATAATGGTTTTGGGGCGCACCGGATTGAAGGGATTGGGGATAAGCATGTCCCCTGGATCCATAATGTGAAGAATACCGATATGGTTATCGGGATTGATGACAATGCGACGATGGCGTTGATCCGGCTTTTCAATGAGGCGGCGGGGCAGCAGTATTTGACTGAGCAGGGGGTTTCGGCCGATTTTGTCGAAAAACTGCCGCTGTTGGGGATTTCCAGTACGGCGAATCTTTTGTCGGCGATTAAGTTTGCCAAATATTATGAGTTGGGCGGCAGCGATATTGTTCTGACGGTTGCGACGGACTCAATGGAGATGTACCAGAGCCGGTTGGTAGAGTTGGATGAGGAAATGGGGGTGTTTTCGGAGGTGGATGCGGCCGTTGCCTTCAATCGCTATCTGGCCGGGACGACGATTGATTCCATGCAAGAGCTTGGCTATTACGACCGCAAGCGGATTCACAACCTGAAATACTACACCTGGGTCGAGCAGCAGGGAAAGGATTACGAGGAGATTCAGGCGCAGTGGTATGATGAGGATTACTGGACGGCCGTGCCGCGTTTGGCCGGAAAGCTAGATGCGTTCATTGAGGCGTTTAATGAACGGGTGGGGATTGGGTAATTTGTAATTAGGTAATTGGGTAATTGGAACTGAGTTTTGATCTCTTCTAGTTATCCAATTACTCCAATGTAATTATCAAAGGCCATAATGGAAAATGGCGACTTTTGGGTGGGCGCCCAATAATCGGCAAAAATCCTTCTAAATCTACTAGAATTGGAAGATCGGGTTCCTGAAAGTAGTCAATCTGTTATAGAGGGCTGCTCCTACTTTCTGGCACAATATGGGTGTAATTGATTAACACAGCGGCCACAAAGAAGCTCACGGTTTGTCGGGCCAGGGAGCGAGTTGGAGGGACCGGTTGTTGGCGGCGAATTGTTGGAAGGCAGCGGCCGTTGTGGGGGAGCGGGGAATGTGGGTTAGTAATTCCAGGTTGCCATAGGGGGTGCGGGTGACGAGGGGGGCGGTCAGGAAGTGGAGACGACCGGATTCGGCCGAGCTTGCCTGCCAGGAGGTTCCACCAACAAAAAATTGGCTGTCCTCGTAAAATACCTGCTCCCAAAAATAACGGAAATCTCGATAACGACGCAGGCGCTTTAACAACTTCTGAAAGTAGGCTGTCATACGAAAGGGAAGGGTCAAGCGGCGGAAATACATGACGTTGCCGGTTGCAAAGTCATGCCACTGCTCCTGGCTGAGATGCTGGCGGTTGGGGGCAAAATCGGGGGAGAAGACAAAATCGAGGAGGTTGATGGCTTGATTGCCGGTTGTTACTTTATTGATGACGGTTGGGGAGGTGTTGTAGAGGTGGAGGACGGCCGTGTTGACCCCAATAATGTCCAAATAGGTGTCCAGCAACAGGGCCGGGAGTTGGATGTCCCCCAAAATTTCGAGAGTGTTCTGCAAAATCGTCTGACTCTCCTGGGGGGTTGGGTAAATCTGGTCGGCATCGAGGCCAGTTGCCGCCACAAAAAATACCCGCCGCTCACCAACCATAAGGCTCAAGGCGTCCGCCAGCGCCAGGAGGGTCTTTTCATCTAAGATTGACCGTTCGCCGCGCTCAATTTTGCCAATGATGATTTCATTCAGGGATGTATGGGGATCTTGCCGGGCGGCCCTGGCTGCCAGCCCGGCCTGAGTCAGGCGGTTTCCATCCTCGTCAAACTGCTCTTTACGGAGGGCGGCGACCAACTGTCCAAATTCTTTTCTGTTCATAGTATGTAAACGTTCCCCGATAAGGTGACAGTCACTTTTGAGAAGCAGGTTGCTTATTAGTGGAGGAATGAAGTGACTGTCACCTTGAATCTACTAATTTTGGAAGATTGTCATTCTAAAAGTAGCTGATCTGGCATAGACGGCCGACCCTTTTTTCTGGCACAATGGAAACAACGTTGACTAACCCTAATTAGATTGTAGCGAAATGAAGGGAAATAGCAATGAGCCATCAAACACACGCCTCTAAAAATAATCCGAAAGAGATAGTGGGTTGGGCGATGTATGATTGGGCCAATTCTGCCTTCAGCAGCACAGTGGTCACTACATTCCTGGGGCCTTACCTGGCGGCGCTTATTGCGGCCCGGCCTGATGGGGTAATTACTGTTCTAAATAAGGCGATTGAGCCGGAAGCGTTTTTCCCGTTTTGCGTCTCTGTCTCGGTTATTATGCAGATCGTCTTACTGCCACTGCTCGGTTCACTGGCCGACGCCACCAACTTAAAGAAGCGCCTCCTGCTCGGTTTTGGTTATGCCGGAGCGACGGCGACGATGCTGCTCTTTTTTGTAGACGGCGGCCGTATCCTTCTGGGTGGCGTTCTGTTCATTATCGCCAATCTATGCTTCGGGGCGGCCATCGTTTTTTACAATGCCTTTCTGCCCGATATTGCTACGCCTGAGACTCAGGATTCGGTTAGCTCGCGTGGTTTTGCTTTTGGCTATGTTGGCGGCGGCCTGGTCCTGGGCTTGAATGTGGTCATGTTGCAATTGATTGAAGATCAGGGAACGGCCGTGCGGCTGGCGCTGGCTTCGGCGGGGGTCTGGTGGCTGGTGTTCACCTGGCTCTTTCCCCGGCGGCGATTGCAGCAAAGACGGCCGACCAAAATCATACCAGCAGGAAGCAATCTCTTTACCCTAAGTCTACGCGAATTTTGGGAAACGCTTAAAGAGATGGCAGGAGAACATCCTCACACTTTACAATATCTAGTTGCCTATCTCATTTACAATGATGGTATTCAGACCGTGAACACAGTCGCTGCCATCTTTGCCGCTGACGAGTTAGGGATGGAACCGGCCGAATTGGTGGGCATTGTGCTGATGATCCAGTTTGTGGCCGCCCTGGGAGCCATTTTGTTCAACCGGATTGCCGCCCGCATTGGGGCGAAGGCCTCGGTCTTGATCACACTTGTTGGCTGGTCACTGCTGCTCATCTATGCCTTTACCTTTTTACACCGGGCCGAACAGGTGTGGGTCTGGGCCTTTTTTGAAGCGTTGGTGCTGGGCAGTTCGCAAGCCTTGAGCCGGTCGCTCTTTTCCAAGATGGTCTCTCCCCAACGCGAATCAGCTTATTTCAGTCTTTATGAAATTAGCGAACGAGGCACTTCATGGGTTGGACCGCTGGTATTTGGCCTGGCGGCTCAGCAAACAGGCAGCTCCCGAAGCGCCCTGCTGCCCATCATTACTTTCTTTATTGTTGGTTTTATTATTTTAGCCCTTACAAACGTCCGGCAGGGAATCGCCGATGCCGGAAACGAAGTACCCACTCTCGTCTAAAAATTTAATCTTTACCTACTGATTAAAAGGAGTTGATCATGTTGATGAACGGCCGTTTCGCCCTGCCCGTAACCCTACCTGCCATAAAAGTCTCTCATCTGGGAAAAGCAGTCCCCTTCGTGTTAGGTCTGGTTTTATATATTTTGTTTCGGGAACCGGTGAATGACATTCTGGTCATCATCAAGGACCGGGATGCAGTCGTGGCTTATCTGGATCAGTTTGGCGTCCTGGCTCCGGCACTGCTGGCTTTCATTTTAGCGTTACAGGTCTTGGTGGCGGCGATTCCGGGCCACATTTTGATGCTTTCCGCCGGTTATTTGTTTGGTTTTGTCAATGCTTTCCTGCTTTGCCTGGCTGTGACGGTGGGAACCAGCCAGATGGCGTTTTGGCTGGCGCGGGCAGCGGGGCGGCCGGTTGTCGAACGATTAGCTCCGGCGGCTGTCCTAAATAAGTGGAATAAAGCGGCCGAAAACAAAGGGCTGGTCTTCTTCACTTTCTCCTTTATGCTGCCAATTTTTCCGGCCGATGTGATGAATTTTGTAGCCGGTCTTAGTTCGATATCCTGGCGGAGATTCCTGGTTGCTAATTTTGTGGGGCGCTTGCCGGGGGTCGTTTTGCTAACAGCTCTGGGGGCAAATGGGCTGGTTTTGACCGTCCCGGTGGTCGTACTCTTTACGATCGCCGGGCTGGTCATGTTTGGGGGCTGGTGGTTCTTCATCGCCCGCAGTAATGAAAAAGAGGTGTGAAATGCGTATTGCTATTGTGTGTCAATCATACCCGCCGATGGTCAGCGGGGCAGCCTTACTGGCTGAAATGTTAGCAAAGGGGTTGGCGGCCAATGGGCATGATGTCCTGGTGCTGGCTGCCAGTGATAAGCGGAAAGCGTATGTGGTTCAGGACGGCTGTCTTCAAATAGCTCGTCTTCGTTCCTTCCACAACCCGCTGCGGGCTAACCAGCGCAGTTTACTCTGGCCGAAAAAAGAAATTGACCGACATCTGGCGAGGTTTCAGCCGGACATTGTCCATTTGCACGAACCATTAGCGCTAGGCTGGATCGCCTTGCGGTGGGCACAGGCGCTCTCCGTACCGGTGGCGCTGACACTGCACCAGCTTCCCTGGTTTGTGTCGGCCTATTTGCCGCCGCTACCGGGGGTCCGTCGGGCGATAGAAGCTGTTTTATGGACCTATGGTCGTTGGTTTCTGCGCCAGTGTTCGGCCGTTATTGCACATACTCATATGACGGCCGATGAGGTGGCAAAGCGGATGGATGTGCGCCCCCTGGTTATTGGGGCGGGAACTGATCTCAGCCATTTCAATCCCCGCCCTCCAGGACGAAATGAGTCCGCCAGATTGCGCCACAAGTATGACATGCATCCAGAACAGCCGATTCTCCTGCATGTGGGGCGGTTGGACGCTGACAAACAGGTTGAGAGAGTTATTCGGGCTGCGGCAATGGTGATGCAGAGTGAAACATGCCAGTTGTTGGTCGTAGGCGACGGTCACACCCGCCAAAAGCTGATAGACCTAAGCCGCCGGTTAGGGATCGGCGACCGCTGCTATTTTCCCGGTTTTATTACGGCCGATGGCGATTTACCGGGTCTATACCGGATGGCCTCCCTCTTTGTGACAGCATCGGAAATCGAGACCTTTGGCCTGGTGATTTTGGAGGCGATGGCCGCCGGGCTGCCGGTTGTTGCTCCAAGAGTAACCTGCCTGCCAGAACTGGTTGAAGATGGGCAGAATGGTTATTTAACTCCCCCTGCTGACGAAACAGCAATGGCAGATTGTATGCGCTTACTGCTAAGAAACCCGGAGAAGGCGATTAAGATGGGCGCTGTTGGCCGGGACAAAGCGGTGTGGTTTACGGCCGAAAATATGATTAACCAACACGAGCATTTGTTTGTCGGTCTTAACAGGACTGTACCAGCCCGTATTCCGTCATTAAATAGCGAAAGGCCCAGGTTCGAAGACGACGATTTCAACCGTGTCTCGAACCTGGGCCTTTTTTAACGTTGTTTGTTCATATGAAATACCGCATTGACTAGATATCAAGAAGGGAACAAAACTAATTTGAGGATGACCATTGGCAAGTAATCTGGCAGCGTAACTTTTTGGTCTTCTACAAAGCCGTGGCTGGTGAAGAATTCACAAATTGGCTTGTCGTCTTGAAATTCCCGCACCCAAAGTGTCGTAGCTCCTAATTCATGGGCATCCTGGAGCAATTGCGCATAAATCGTATCACCCACCATACCTTTCAGGTTGTCTGGAATGGTGACTACATAGACCCGCAGCAAATCGGCCGCATCCCCCTGCTGTTCCAAAGCCCCATAACCAACCGGGGTCTTGCCGTCGTATGCCAGGTAGTGACGTCGCGTGCGGTTAGATTCATCAAAGGCTTTCCGATATTCAAGCCATTCTTCATTTTCCTGGAGTGCAAACGGCACGGCTTGATTAGCGAGGTCAAGCACTACGTCCCAATTGTCCGGCTTGAAGGAGTGTAACGCTATCATTTCAAGTTATACGAGTACCAGGCACATTACATAAGAGGATGTGTTAGTCACTCTCGTTCAAGTGCCTGGCACTTCGCTTTAATAGACGGGGAGGGATTTATCTATCTCTCTGGCCCATTGGTTGATGCCGCCGTCGAGGTTGTGGAGCTTGTTGAAGCCGTGTTCTTGCAGGAGTTTGACGATTTCGGCGCTTCGGCCACCGGTGCGGCATTGAACCACGATTTCGTTGGCGGTGTCAAGTTCGCCCATGCGCTCCAAGACCTGGCCTTTGGGAATCAGTACCGCACCGAGGCTGGCGAGATTGGAAATTTCCCATTCGTGCGGTTCTCGAACGTCGAGAATGAAGAGGGGATCGCCGTTGTCGAGCCGGGTTTTCAACTCTTGGGGACTCATTTGGGGAACTTCATTGTCGGCCGAACCGTTGGCCCCGGTGTAGAGGCTGTGGTCGTGGGCGGGCATGCCGCAGAATTGTTCGTAGTCAATGAGTTCGGTCAGGGTTGGATTTTCGCTGCAAACGGGGCAGTTGGGGTTCTTGCGGAGCCGAACTTCGTCGAAGCTCATGTTGAGGGCGTCGTAGAGGAGCAGACGGCCGATTAATGACGTGCCGCTGCCCAAAATGAGCTTAATGGCTTCGGTGGCCTGGATTGCGCCAATGGTTCCGGGCAGAACGCCCAGGACGCCGCCTTCGGCGCAGCTTGGAACGAGTCCCGGCGGCGGTGGTTCGGGGAAGAGGCAGCGGTAGCACGGCCCTTCCTCGGCGTAAAAGACGGATGCCTGCCCTTCAAAGCGGAAGATGCTGCCGTAGACGTTGGGCTTGCCTAGCAGGACGCAGGCATCGTTGGTCAGGTAACGGGTGGGAAAGTTGTCGGTTCCGTCTATGATGATGTCGTAGGGTTCAAAGATTTCCAGCGCGTTCGCGGAGGTCAGGGGGACGTTGTAGGTGTCTACCTGAACACCGGGATTAATATCGAGGATTCTAGCTTTTGCACTTTCCAGTTTGGGCTTGCCGACATCTTTTGTGCCGTGAATGATCTGTCGTTGGAGGTTGGTGTAGTCCACCACATCGTAGTCAACGAGGCCAATTCGGCCGATTCCGGCGGCAGCCAGATACATTGCCAGGGGCGATCCGAGACCGCCCGCGCCAATTAGCAAGACGCTGGCAGCTCGCAGCTTTTTCTGCCCACTGACGCCTACCTCTGGCATAATGAGGTGGCGGCTGTATCGTCTGACATCTTCTTTCGTTAATTCAATTGCTTCGGGGGCAATTGATGTTTTTATACTCATACAACACTCTCCAGTTGTCGGGATAATCTGAACGTATTTGTCAGACCGTAGTTAATATATTTGACGTCGCCCTGGCGGTCAATGACCAGCGTGGTCGGCAGGGTGAAGACGCCATATTTGGCAGCTTTGTCAGGATCAAGGTCGGTGTCAATCTTTTGCATGGCGAACTTGTCCTGGTACTGCTTTTCCAATATCTCCAGGTAGTGGGCCTGGGTCATACAGGGGCCGCAGTTGTCGTTCCGAAAGTAGAGCACCGTCGGCCGATCCGGTGTGAGATCAACTTGCAGGCGGTGCATGTGCCGGTATTTGAAGGCCCAGTAGACGGCCGTACCGGCCAGGGCCAGCAGGAATACGAGGACAATTCTTTCAACCATTTTCTATCCTAAATTCAGCCACGAATTAACACCAATTTTCACGAATAAAAGCTAAAAATTCGTGTTCATTCGTGGCCGATCTTTTCAACCGATAGTCTCATTTCGTCAGGGGGCTGTGTTCGAAGCCGGGGACGTTGAGGCGGTTTAGCTGGTAGTAGACGAAGCAGCCGGCACAGAAACCAAGGAAGAGGTTCAGGGCTGCCAGCCCGACAACCAGCCAGGCCAATGCCCAACCGAGAATGGGCAGTTGCGCCAGCAAGGCGATGACGGACAGGGCTACAAAGACGCCGCCTAATCCCTGGGCAAAGCGGTGTGGTTCGGGGTTGTCGGGGACAACTTCGGGCTTGATCAGGCCGGACGGCCGTAAAATTCGGGCATAGATTTGCTTAAACAGAGCCAGTTGGGGAACGGCCGTTCCCAGCAGCATGACCAGCCCGACAAAAGCGACCAGCCATAAGCTGTTTAAGACAAATGCCACAATAAGCAGTGTGATAATAAAGGCTTGATTTACTTTTAAGGCAGAATGATCTACCTTTCGGGTTGCTGCTTGCTCGCTCATCTCTCCTTCTCCTTTAAGAATAGCCACGAATTGACACCAATTACATTCCGCCTGCAATGGAAGGAATGATCATGAGGGTGTCGTTCTCGCCAACGGCCGTTTCTACGCCGTCGCCATATCGAATATCCTCTTGATTTAGATAGATATTGACGAAGCTGCGGAGCTGTGGGCCGTCGTAAAGGTGCTGGCGCAGGTCGGGATATTGACCGGTCAGGGCTTCCAGCGCTTCTCCAACAGTGGAACCGGTCACTTCCACCTGACTGTTCCCACCCGAATAGGGCCGGAGCGGGGTTGGTATACGAAAACTAGGCATTTGTTGTCTTTCTCCTTTATTTAATGCAGAGACGCAACGGGGCAGAGACACAAAGGAAAATAATATGAATTGCTTGGGTACTATTTTCATTCATTGGTATGTATGTTTGCCCAAGAAGTCTCTTGATATTTGATATGCGATTTGCCAAACTTGTGGTGAACACAGTTGAACCATCGCGTTACACAAACTCTACAATCTCTTCCTCAAAGCCGGAGCGGTCGGGTAATAGCTGCCAGGAGCGGCTTTGCCGGGGCTGGCCCTGTCGAATCTCGGTTATCAGGTAGGAATGACCGGACCAGGCTGCCCAGGCGACGTCGCGGGGGGAAGCGATGGGCGGATGATCCGGGTGGCTGTGGAAGATGCCGACAATATCCAACCCTTGTGAGGCTGCTGCCAGTTCGGCCTGAAGCATATCGGCCGGTGAAATGAGGAATCGTTCTGGTTTTTCTTCTTCCACCTCCCAACTGTTGGCAACTGGGAATATGGATGTTACAACGTTGTCTACATCACCGTTATCACTGCCAACTTGCTTACCTAGGAGCAAGCCACATCCTTCAAACGGATAGGAAGTGATCCCGTGTGACTCTATTTTTTCTTTTAGTTGTTTGTCTATCTTAAGCATTAGTTCTTACAACTTCGTTAATACCAGCTTATGGTTTTCTGGTGATTGTCCCTTCAAGGTAAAGGTGCAACCTTTCAGAAAGGTTGCACCTTTTGTGAGCTGTTTCTATTCGTTCCAAAAGCGTTCGCTGAGATATTTCAGGCCGTTGTCCGGCAAAATGGTCACGACGACCCCTTTTTCCAACTTCTGCGCGACCTCGACGGAGGCTACAACGGCCGCAGCAGAAGAGATACCGGCAAACAGCCCTTCTTTCCTCGCTAACTGGCGGGCCATATCATAGGCGGCTTCGGTTTTCACAGCGACATCGGCATCGGCCGCATAGGGGTCGTAAATGCCGGGCTTAATGGCGGTTGCCATATGCTTTAACCCTTCCAGGCCGTTAAAGGGGCTGTCCGGCTGGAAAGAGATGCAGCGAATATATGGATTCAACTCTTTCAAACGGCGGGTTGTGCCGACGAAGGTGCCGCTGGTTCCCAACCCGGCTACAAAGTGAGTTACCTGTCGGCCGGTTTGTTCCCAGATTTCATTGGCTGTGGTGTAATAATGCGCCTGCCAGTTGGCGGGATTATTGTATTGGTTGGCGTAGTAAACGTCATCCGAAGATTCGGCCGCTAACCGGCGCACTTCCCGAATAGCTCCATCTGACCCCTCAAGAGGGTCGGTGAAGATGAGTTCGGCTCCATAGGAGCGCAAGATGGCAATTCGTTCGGGGCTGGCGTTTTGCGGCAAGACTATCTTGACATAATAACCATGTGCCGCCCCCAGCATGGCATAGGCAATGCCCATATTGCCGGATGTGGAGTCCATTAAGGTCATGTCCGGCTTGAGGCGACCCTGGCGTTCGGCCGTGCGAATGATGTTCAACGCCGGTCTATCCTTCACGGAGCCGCTGGGGTTGAACCATTCTGCTTTGGCAAACAACTGAACCTGTTCCGGTAAGCCTGCCTCTTCAGCAATCCGCTTTAATTGAATCAGCGGCGTATTGCCAACCTGGGCTTCCAGGGTTGTCGGGATGGCAATGTCGGTTGGATAGTATATTGGGGCGGGGGTAGTTTTTTCGATTGTAGACAACATGTGTGTTTTCCAGAAAGCATTTTGAGTAAAAGATTTAGACAACAAAAAACGGTGGCTTTGCCAAATTCCAACGCGATACCTGCGAGGGAGCCGCCACCGTTCGTCTACTTTTTATGCTTCGAATTTTCGAGACGAAAGGTGGTTATGTCCCTCGCCTCATACACATGCAGTACAACATTTTTAGAAAACCTTCTGTGCAAAGGTGTCAAACAGTGGTCTAGTGTTGTGTTTGACAGTGAATAAAACTCAATTTTTTGATAAAAATTAACAATTGCGGAAAAGTATAGCACACGCTTTTACCATGTCAAGTATAAAATAGATTGGTTCAATTTGGGAAAATAGAACCAATCTATTAATGGGGATGCAACTTTTTCGGCCGAAACCGGTATTATTAAGAAAGCAATGTCTGAATCTGACGAGCGGGACCTGGTTTTTCGCGTACAAAGAGGCGATGTAGAAGCATTTGGCGAACTGGTGCGCCGTCACCAATCGGCCGTTTTCAACGTTGCCTATCGCATGACCGGCAACCGCCATGATGCGGAAGATGCGGCCCAGGAAACGTTTTTGCGGGCGTTTCGGGCATTTGACCGCTTTGACCCGGAACGGCCGTTGGCCCCCTGGTTGAAACGAATAACGGCTAATTATTGTCTGAACTGGCTGCAGTCGTCGCGGGTGAAAACAACCAACGTCGTGGCGGATATGCAGTACCCAGGCCAGGAAGCAATGACGATGGACAGTTACGCCCAAACCAAACCGCTGCCGGAGCAGATGGCGATTAACAGAGAGACGGCCGACCAGCTTCGGGCTGCTATCTTACAACTTCCACCTCATTATCGGGCGGTGATTGAACTGCGACATTTTCAAGATTTGAGTTATGATGAAATGGCCGAAACGTTGGAGCGTTCGTTGAACAATGTTAAGAGTGATTTGTATCGGGCGCGGAAACGGTTGGCGGAGATGATTGGTAATTCGTAATTGGTGATTGGGTGATTGGGTGATTAATAAACACTTCACTGATAAGCGTATTTAGACGCCACACCGCCCACCGCGAATGAAAACCGACCAAAAATTCGTGATATTTCGTGGCTGTTTTGAAGGAAATATGAATCATATTGACGATTACTTGCTAAATGAATATTTGGATGGTCAGTTGGATGCGGCGACACGTATGCGAGTGGGCGAACATCTGGCTGTCTGTGAAGATTGCCAGGTGCGATTGGCGGAGGAGCAGGCGCTTTTTGCGTCGCTGGCGCAGATGCCGGATGTGCCGCTGACGGTTGACCTTTCGCGGCAGGTGGTCGCCCGGCTTTCGGCCGAGTTCAAGCCGCGCCCCATCCCGCGCTGGGCTATTCCCGTTGTTGCGCTGCAAGTGTTGACGGCCGTTGTGCTGTTTGTGTGGTTGTGGCCTTCGATACAACCAGTATTAGAAACGGCCGGACAGGCGCTGCCCCAGAATATCGAGCAGATATTGCCTGATTTGTCCTTGTCTCAGGCGGTTGATCCATTGGCCAGCGGGGCGGAATGGCTGAGTGACCTGGGCCGTGCGCTCACTCCTGATTCGTCTTTACCGATCCTGGAGGGATTTCTTATCATTGGTCTGGCGTTCATTTTGTGGTTGGCCGGAAGCGGTTTGCTTTTGAGGCAAAGCCTCGCCACACCAAACAAGTCGTAAAGAGAGGTTTCAATGCAAGACCCCATTCGTGCTATCCTTGTATTTATTGTCAGTGGTGCAACAACGGCCGTGCTGTTAAGCCTCATGGTTATTCTGCTTCCCAAATTAAGCAGCCTGACGGCGCGGACTATAGAGACGATGCCCGGCCGTTCTTTCATTCTGGGAGCCATAAACTTTATCTTTTTTTCGGCCGTTGCGGTCGTTCTTTCCCGGATCGGTCAGGGGATCGGCAGTTTTTTTGGCGGTCTTTTTTCTCTGATGGCGCTGGCTATCTCCCTTGTGCTGCTGCTGCTGTTGACCATTGGGCTGTCGGGGCTGGTTCGCCTAATCAGCGAACGGATAAATGAGAGCAAGCCTCTCTCGACCGGCCACCTGCTGCGGGCGGCCGTTTTGCTGGTTGGGGCGGCCTTTGCACCTCTGGCCGGTTGGTTTGTGCTAACCCCGGTGGCGTTGTTCATTGGGCTGGGAGCAGCGATCATTTCCCTGATTCAGTGGATTAGCGGCCGAATCTCCTCGCGACCCTCGGACTAAGAAAACCTTTGAAATTTTGATCCAACGGTGACGATTGACCAGCACCCTCACTTCGCTCATGGGTGGGTGGTGCGCGAACGTGATGAGGCAGCCACCTGGCACAGCCAGTTTTACTTTATTACCCTGGGCGATGGCACCGTCATCCAATATGGCAGCCTCCAAGGCAGCCAGGAACGGTTCATGGAAATTAAGGAGACACTGTTTCAAATTGTCACCTCTTTTCGTTCCCCGGCCACCTCGCTGCCAGTATTGACGCCTACACCACCCCATCCTGGCGATTAATGAAATCCATTGACCAACTCTACGCTATTCCTCTGGAGTGACAATAGTAATCATCCCCCCTCACGCTCTCCGCGCCCCCGTACAAACTATCAAATCATTAACTTCGTCTAGACCAATATTGAGGCTTACGACACGAATGAGCTAAGGCAATTACCTGGATGTAATTCACATGCACGCGGTAAATAATAGCATATGGAAAACGGGCGACTTTGCATTGTCGAACATTGCCGAAAACAACTGGAAACAATTCTGGAAAGTTTGAAATACGGGTTAAGGATTCCTGTACCGTTGAGAGGAATCGTTCGCCAAGACCGGCTTGTTGTGCTGGTAGTAGAGAGTGGCTTCCCTAAGCTCTGATACCGCCTCAGGGTGAAACTCAATTTCCATTATCCAAGTTCAGCCCAAATGTGATTCATTACTTCATCAGCTTCAACCATTTGTACAACGCCCACATCTATATCGGCAGTACGTTGTTGAATGAGATGAATCCATTCTGGTGATAGATTTATTTGCTCCTCAAAATCTAACATTTCCAGAATTTTTTCAGCAATAAAAGCGCGTGTTGGCGCAGGCATTGAGGCGATTTCTTTTAGAATTTGTTCAACAGTCATAGTCAAATTTTAGCACACCTTTTCCCTAAAAGATGCCTTTTCTTCAACCTTGCTACGAAAATAAAAGTCAGCCAGCCAAGGAAACAGAATACCCGAGTCTGGCTAATTCTTTTACCATCCGGTTAACCCGCTTCTGTTCGCTGGCTTGCTTACGTTCCAGGAATCTTTGTTCATCATATGGTTGGTTGGTTTTTAGCATGGTGTAAATAATCACCAGCAGTTTGCGAGCTAAAGCGATAATTGCTCGCTTGGTGTCCGTCTTTTGCTTCAAACGCCAATACCAACTAGACAGGTATAGATCCTTCTGGCCGGCAATTACCCAGGCTACTTCACAAAGTATCGTTTTGAGATAATTATTACCATGCGTAACGGGCTGTTTCTTCTTTTTGCCGGCACTTTCGTGATTTCCAGGCGCCAGACCGGCCCAGGAACAAATGTGCTGAGCCGTGGGAAAAGCAGACATCTCCACCCCGATTTCAGCCAGAATGGCGTGGGCGGCTGTCAAGTCAACGCCTGGAATCGTGTCCAACAATTCAACGGCGCCCTCGAACTGAGCAAAGTTGGCGCGAATGTCTTGCTCCACTTCGGCCAAGTTGTCCTGTAAGTCTCGCAGGTGTGCCAATTGTCTGTTGAGCAGCTTGCGTTGCGGCGTGGACAAGGTTCCGTTGAGATTGGTCAAAATTTCGTTACTTTTCCGGCGGGCGCGTCCTTTGAGGCAGGTCTCTAAACTCTGCCTGGTGATATGACCAATCTGAACCAATTGTTCCATGATCGCCCGGCCGGAAGCGCCGAAGATATCAGACAGAAAGGAGGATAGGCGGAACCCGCTGGACTGCAACAGCTTCTCAACCCGGTTTTTCTGAGAAGTAATATCCCGAATCAACGCCTTTCGATAGCGGGTGAATTGGCGCAAATCACGAATAGTTCGCTCAGGTACAAAACTGCCGCGCAAAAGACCGGCACGCAGCAAGCTCGCAATCCATTCCGCATCGCGCATGTCTGTCTTGCGACCGGGAACCTTTTTCAAGTGCCGGGCGTTCACCACTAACAGGTGCATGTCATCCTCAAATGCTTCTTCGATAATGGCATACACTGGCTGCCAGAAAATGCCGGTGCTTTCCATGGCGACATAGTGGCAATCATGTGCTTGCAGCCACTCTCGCAAGGCATACAAATCGGCCAACTGCGTCCCGAATTCTCTTATCTCGCTGGTTGGTTTGTACCCGTCATCCAGCGGTCCTTGTAACAAACAGGCGACGATACTCTCTTTATGAATGTCTAATCCACAACAACAGGTCAATATGTTATCCATTTCTTTTACTCCGGTCACTTTGGTTTCAGCAGGGATTGCCGAGATGATTCGTACTTTGCTACTCGTGCTGGTTTTTGCAACCGCGACAATTCATTGTGCTCACAGGCAATCGGTTTACGTTAACAAACGGGATGAGATTCACCAAGGTGCTTCGAAACTCTATCTGCTGTGAACCGGAGCTTACCACATTTTCATCCTTCATTGTGCAAAATAGTTGCATGGATCGTTGCTACGAAAATAAGCCGACATTTTCATCTTTCATTGCGCAAAATTATTGCATGGATCGTTACCAATGAAATAGTGGCCGCATAATCCATCTCAAGGTACAAGATAGTCGTCGAAAACAATCTAAA
>JBAPRX010000152.1:0-3404 GCA_049281335.1 Promineifilaceae bacterium (SeqCode) | reverse complement strand
CATCGGTGTAATCAATTTGGAGCGTCAAGGGACATTCACTGCCCACGCCGCCACAAACAGACAGGCTCTGGTCTACAATTTGCATCCAGATCAAAATCTGCAAGCTCTGATAATCGGTAATATCCTGATTCATATACTGTACAACACCGCGATCCGCGTGACCCTCTCCAACCCGGCTAAACTTAAGAACGGGTTCGTTGGCGCGACTTGTTACCTGAACCTCAACCGCTGATTGACCCGGCTGATCAACATACCCAGGGAGCAGAAACCAGTTGTCAAAATCGCTGTCAAAATTCCCATTGAGCATCAGGTTTCTTTCTGTGTCGAGCGGGCCTTGCAATGGCCCTTCAGCGGGTAAGACTACTCGTTCATCGGCGACTAGAATCAGGCTTCCATCAGCGCCAACGACGTTTGCCTGTCCGTCTAGCACTGAAAACTGCGATTCTTCGTTGACGGCCGTAACTGAATATTGGCCTGGCTCTCGAATAGAAATCTCTCCCTGGGGAACGGTTAAACGCAAAAACAACGGCCGTTCTTCCAAATCCGGCACCGTGATCAGCAGACGGCCGCTGTTCAAATCCAGGTCCATTTCGTTATTGGCTGAACTTACGCCGAATCGGGGCGAGTTTCCCTCAACAAGACCCATATTTGAATTACCGTACACCTGAATGCGGGCCACAATCTGTGACTCGTCTGGTGTAAACACCTGCACCAAGGCCGTATCAGTGGCATTGGTCAGAACCGTTCCTCCGGCATTAAGCTCGTGTGGCTCATCTCCGGCAAACAAGGCGCTGGTGCTGTTATCCCCCTCTTGAATGCCAACCGTCCCCTCGTTGGCCTGAACACGCACCGTTAACGGCCGAACGGCTCTTTGAAGGACAACATTCACTGTCAGGGGGACGAGGACGATGAGCGCAACAAAGGTGATAAAACTGCAAAGGACAACGACCCAGGCCAGCCGTTGGCGGCGGTCAGTCATTACCATCGTACATCAAATCCTTTGAATGATTGCTCTGCCTCTGACCAGGCAACTTCAACCCGCGAAACCTGGGCGCCGGGCGGCCCCTGGTGCAAATATTCGATAAATTGTTTCAAGACTTCTTCTGGGCCAATGGCCGTTACACTAACTGTTCCATTGCGTTCATTCTTCACCCACCCCTTTAATCCAAATTTTTGCGCCTCCGAACGGGTCGTCTGCCGGAAAAAGACACCCTGAACCCGGCCGTGAACGGTTGCTTGTATCTGTTTCATTGATTTTCTTAAAACGCAATGCGTAAAACCTGACAATTTTGAGGGAAATAGTTCAGGTTTTACACATCATAAAGTCTGGTGAATCTATTCTATTATCCTTCAGCTGATTTCGCTATCAACTACGGCAAGCCTACTAACAACGGCCGAACATTATACCAACCCGCTCTCGGTGCGTCACCCACCGCTCCATTTCATCTAAAACCGGTTGCATCTAAAACGAATAGTCGCGATCCGACGCCGGTATAAATATAGCCATCCTGCTCATTTAACGTCCACAAATTGCCGCCGCTTTGGTGAACGGCCGTTAACTGAATCGGGTCTGCAAAACCACGCTCCCCCTCTGAGCCAGCCGCGTCCACACCAGAGAGAAAACTCCCCATTCAAAAATACCACCAACTCCGTCCCCTTCCTAACCTTGATGCGTTATAACTCTCTCAGGATACGGCCGACCATTCCTGGTCCCTCATACACCAGTCCGGTATAGAGCTGCACCAATACCGCCCCCGCATCCAGCTTCGCCTTTACATCATCGGCCGTAAAGACGCCCCCCACCCCAATCACCGGCAGTTTATCCCCCATCTGACAGGCAATATATTCAATCACCTCATTGCTTCGCGTTTGTAACGGCCGTCCGCTCAACCCGCCGCTTTCATCTTGATTTTTACTTATCAGTCCATCCCGGCTGATGGTTGTATTGGTGGCAATGATCCCGTCTACCTTTGCATCCACCGCCGCCTGTAAAATCTGGTCTAACTCCAGCCAACTCAGATCGGGCGCAATCTTGAGCAAAAGCGGCCGAGTTTGAATCTCGTGTTCAACTGCCAACTCCCGGCCCATCTGCATCAGCGTTCTTAGCAGATGGCCCACGTAGTTGACGCCCTGTAACTTTCTCAGTTCCGGTGTGTTGGGCGAACTGACATTCACCGCCAGATAGTCGCAGTACGGATAGACCTGTTCCATGCTGATCAGGTAGTCCTCGACTGCAATTTCCAGAAGCGTCTCCTTCTGTTTGCCCAGGCTCACGCCTAAAATGTAATCGTGGCCCTTTTCGTGGAGGGCTTTCAGACGAGGAACGGCCGCTTCCAGCCCACAATTGGGAAAACCCATCCGGTTAATCACTGCCTGATCTTTCTTCAGCCGGAAGATTCTTGGCCGGGGATTGCCTTCCTGGGGCTTCGGCGTCAGCGTCCCAACCTCAATATGTCCCAACCCCAACAGCCCCAATCCATCGGCCACCCGCACATCCTTATCATACCCGGCAGCCAACCCCAGCACATTCGGAAAAGTCAGGCCAAAGACCGAAACCGGCTCCATCGGCAGCCTACCGGCAATCTGCCGCAAGAATGCCCGCCCCAATCCATTGCTCTGGGCAAGCGAAAGACCATCCAGCGTCCATTCATGGGCACGTTCGGCATCAAAACGATCAATTAAGGGGAAAAATAACCGCTTATAAACTTTCACAATCAGTCCTGCACACACTGCAAGACTGAATCAAGTGCAATCAATCCGGTCAGGTTTTGCAAGGCATGGCCCCGTTCGAAGGCCCGTTCGTCCGTATAATCAAATGAATAAAAGGTGGTCATATGTACTTCATCCTCCGACAAACCATGATCCGGCAGCGTCGCCAAGACCTTATCCAAATCCCAGAGCGGTACTTTATACTCGGCCGCAATCTCCCGAATACTGGTATTGATCTCATCCCCTTCCCCTTCGACACGATCCGGTTTCGTTGCCAGGATGGGGATAACTCCCTGTTCAATGGCATAGCTCACGATCATTCGATAATTCTCATCAAAAAGATTTGGCGCTCGATCATTGGAACCCAACCGGATTAGCACGACGCTGGGATTATACAGCCTGAACTCACAATCTATCACTGTTTCGTCAGCCAAACAATTGTCCTTGTCTGCCCAGAATGGGTCAAATACTGACCAGGAGTGCATTCCCCGAATCAAAGCAAACCCCTCCCTGGCGAACGAACCGCTGTAATGGTCAATCGTTCGCTGTAAGTAATCATACTCGCCCAGGTTGTAGCTCTGCCCATCCACTTCGTCAAAGCGGGCAAAGAAGTTGAGTGCTTCGATGGTGCTATCTCCAATCTTGGAGAATGCGTTTGGATTTCGGCCGAGTTCCTGGCCCCGCGCATAAATTGC
>JBAPRX010000151.1:0-5869 GCA_049281335.1 Promineifilaceae bacterium (SeqCode) | reverse complement strand
CTTTTGTTTTCTTGGTTATGGGTAGGTGGGAGGAGGTGGGGAGGCTAGAAAACAAAAGTCTTGCTACTTTGGCTTCCCCAACTTCGTGTAAATCTCCATGAAATGTGTTAAAAAGAGACAGACAGTTTTTGTGAATCCAGTTTGCTGTCATCTTCGTGGAGGAAGAAATGTCAAGAGGATTAAAGTTTCTATTTGTCGCTGCCGGGATCCTGGTTGTCCTGGCTTTGGTTTCAATGGGGGTGTGGCGCTGGTTTACACATCAGGCATTCCCAAAAACGGACGGTAATCTCACCGTTGCCGGTCTGAATGACACGGTTGCAGTTGTTCGGGATGAGTATGGGGTGCCACATATTTACGCCAGCAACCCCGACGATCTGTACTTTGCAGAGGGATACGTCCATGCCCAGGAGCGATTCTGGCAGATGGAGTTCCAACGTCGAGTTGGATCCGGCCGTCTTTCGGAAATCTTTGGCGAGGCAACCCTGGACACAGATATTTATCTGCGTCACTTTGGCTTCTATCAGTTAAGCACCGAAATATATGAACAGGCAAATCCGGAAACCCGGCAGGTTCTTGATGCCTATACAGCCGGTGTCAATGCCTATATCAGCGACCGCAAACCGGCTCAGTTGGGGCTGGAATTTGCTTTCTTGGGCTTGCAGGGCGTTGATGTGGAAGTTGAACCCTGGACACCGCAGGATTCGCTGGTGTGGGGCATGATGTTGGTCTTTGACCAGTCAGACCAGCTAAGTACCGAACTGCGAGATATTGATTTGTTGACCCGCTTGGGGAATGACATGTATGAGGATTTACGGCCACCTTACCGGGCGGATCGGCCGACTATCATTCCTGATGGCGAACTGGTTGATCCCTCTGGCGAACCTATTGCAGCCGCTCCCCCCACGCTCGACCCGCAAGTCCTGGCCTATCTCCAGGAATTGAACGCATCCCTGGCGGGGAAGGAGACGCTGCCGCCGCTGTTAGCCGACCTCGGCTTCCAGATCAACGCCGGGTCAAACAGTTTCGTTGTCTCCGGCGATAAAACGACAACCGGGATGCCTATCCTGGCAAATGATCCCCATATGAGCATCAACATGCCCAACCTGTGGTATGAGGTCGGGATGCACTGTGTTGAAAAATCGGCCGACTGCCTTCAAAACTTTCGGGGCTTCTCGCTGCCCGGCGTTCCCGGTATCCTCATCGGCCATAACGACCGCATTGCCTGGGGACTGACCAACGCTTCGTTTGATGCGGAAGATGTCTTTATTGAACGGATCAACCCGGAAAATCCCAACCAGTATGAAGTCAACGGTGAATGGGTGGATATGGAACTGCGGCAGGAGACAATCCAGGTCAGGGGGCAGGACAAACCGGTCGTCATCACTGTCCGCAAGACCCGCAATGGCGTCGTTGCCACTGACCGCATGATTGACCAGCACCCGTTCAGCGCAACGGCCGACGGCCCCGAATTGTATGCCCTTTCCTATGCCTGGACGGCCCTGGAGCCGGTCTTCTCTGTCCAGGCGGTGATGATGGTTAATGTTGCCCAAAACTGGGATGACTTTAACGAGGCACTCCAATATTTCGATGCCGGTAAACAGAACTGGCTCTATGCCGATATGGACGGCAACATTGGCTATGTCATGCCCGGTAAGGTCCCTATTCGGGCCGGGGGCGACGGATCGCTGCCGGTTCCGGGCTGGAACGATGACTTTATCTGGACCGGCTTCCTCCCTTATGATGAGGCTCCCCGCGCCTTCAATCCGGCGCAGGGCTTTATCGCCACCGCCAACAATCCCCAGGTGCGTCAGGAAGATTACCCCTATTTTCTGGGCGTCTTTCATGACAGAGGACAGCGGGCTGCCCGGATCACTAACCTGATTCAAAGTGACACCGACGGCATCTCTGTTGAGGATATGATGGCTATTCAGACCGATAATTACAGCATTTCGGCCGAAGAGGTTATTCCCTATCTTGCCACACTCTCTTTTGATGACAGCGCAACGGCCGAAGCCCGTGATCGCTTGCTTGATTGGGAACCCAAAATGTTGATGGACAGCTCCGAAGCAGCCCTCTTTAATCTCTTCTTCACCCATTTGGTGATGGACAGTGTTTATGACCAACTGCCCCAGGCCCGTTATCTGCGCGGCGAGAGCTATACCTCAGATGTTATTTATGACCTGCTCCAAGACCCCGAAAGCGGCTGGTGGGACGACATTGGTACGGAAGCGGTCGAGACGCGGGACCAGATTTTGACCAAAGCCTTTGAAGAAGCCTATGCCGACGGCGTTGATAGATTGGGTGATAACATAGACGATTGGCAGTGGGGCGATCTCCATACCATCACTTTCCGCAATGCCACGTTAGGCGAGTCGGGCATCGGCTTTATTGAAAACATCTTCAATCGCGGCCCCTTCCCAACCAACGGCAGTGAATCGGTCGTTCAGAAAACGTGTTGGAGTACCACCGGCGATAACTATGAGGTTGCCTGTATTCCTGCGCTCCGACAGGTTGTTGACTTGAGCGATTTGAGTAACTCGCGCATGGTTCACAGCGTTGGTCAAAGCGGTCATCCGATGAATGAACATTATGATGATTTCATTGACCTCTGGCGGCTCCTGGACTATCACCCCTCTAACTGGTTGCGTACCGATGCGGAATCTGGAAATTCGGATACTTTGATACTGAATCCGGCTTGATGAAAGGTAATTGGCGGTAAAGAACACCGCTGTTTATCCGCATATCACAGTTACTATTTACCAATTTCTATATGATCTACCTGTTTCTGTTGATACTCCTCCTTTTGGTTGCGGCCGTTTTTTACTGGCTCATTATCGTTACCGAAGGGGTATATCTGGGCCGGCGGGTTGTTGTCTGGCTTTATGACATCACTGCCCATAAGTATGATGGTATCAAGCAGTTTAACCCGCCGGACGAGCAGTTCACGATTACCCAACCCTTACTTGAGCAGTTAGGAGAGGTTCAAGAGCCGCTGATACTGGATGTTGCCACCGGTTCCGGGCGTGTTCCCTTTAATCTGTTGAGCAGCAGCCAGTTTCACGGCCGTATCATTGGCCTCGATGCCTCCCAAAAAATGTTAGATCAGGCAGCGGCTAAACTTGTGCCATTCCAGGGAGAGGAGGACGGCCGTTATCTTCTTGTTCAGCAAACGGCCGCAGCCCTACCCTTTGCTAACCAGACCTTCCATGCCGTTACCTGCCTTGAGGCGCTGGAATTTTTTCCTTCTGATGCGGCTGCCTTGAAAGAGATGGTTCGCGTCCTTCGGCCGGGTGGTTTTCTCATGACCAGCCGCCGGAAAGGGTGGGAGGGGAAGGCTTTTCTCGGCCGTTATCGCTCTTCGGCCGATTTCAAACAATTATTGGACAACCTCGGTTTGGTTGAGATACGATCCCACCTTTGGGAACTGAACTATGATATGATCACCGCGAGGAAGAGGGATGATTGGGTAATTGGGTTGATTCGTTGATTGGGTTGATTCGTCGATTTTCCCAATTAACCCAATCAACTTAATCAACCTAATCAACATTTACGACAAAGGAGTTTTTTTATGCCAAACTTACGATGGGGATTGATTTCCACCGCCGATATTAATCGCCGCCTGATTCCGGCTATTCGGGCTTCTGAACGGGGAGAACTAACGGCCGTTTGCAGCCGTACCCCGGAAAAGGCTAACAGCTATGCCGCCAAGTGGGACATTCCTTATGCCTTTGGCAGCTACCAGGAAATGCTGGACTCGGACACGGTAGATGTTGTCTACAACAGCCTGCCCAACCATCTTCATGCCGAATGGAGCATTAAGGCGATGGAGGCGGGGAAGTATGTTTTGTGTGAAAAGCCGTTTGTTATCACCATGGATGAAATGGATGAGATGACTGCCGTTTCCGAGAGAACGGGCTTCAAGCTGGCCGAAGCTTTCATGTATCGCCATCACCCGCAGACGAAAATCGTGGGGGAGTGGGTGCAAAGCGGCCGTTTGGGTGAGATTCGGCTGGTGCGGGCAACCTTTAACGCTACTTTGGGCGACCCCGGCAACGTTCGCTACAATCCTGATTGGGGTGGTGGGGCGTTGTGGGATGTCGGCATTTATCCTGTTAGTTACTGCCAGTATATTATGGGGGAAGCGCCGCAAGAGGTTTTAGGCAGCCAGTGGTTGGGTGAAACGGGGGTGGACATTCACTTTTATGGGCAGATGGCTTACAGCCAGGATCGCTATGCTCAAATTTCCTGCTCTTTCGCTGCGCCGTTCTACACCCAAACGGAAATTTATGGCAGCAAAGGGCGGTTGGTATCAACCCGGCCTTTTGTCACGATGGAACACGGCCGACAGCTTACCTTCTACCCCGAAAAAGGTGATCCCCAGGAGATTCCGGTGCCGGAAAAAGAGTTGTATCTTGGAGAGGTGGAAGATATGCACGCGGCTATTTTGGATGGCGAGCCGAATTATCTGACGCTGGCGGAGACGCGAAATCATGTTCGGACGGCGCTGGCGCTGTATGAATCGGCCGAAAAGGGGCGGGTTGTGGAGTTGTGAAATGGTTTGAACGCTCTGCGCTCTTAATGGCATTGGTTATGCTTTTTGCCTGTCGGCCAGATGATTTAGTGGCAGATGAGGATCATGATGCTTTTTTGCCGGTTGTGACGCGACCGGGGACGGCCGTTTGGCAGCCAACGCCGCATACAAGCTGGCAGTGGCAGCTTACCGGGACAATTGATACATCATACGATGTGGATATGTATGATATTGATCTGTTTGATGTCCCTCAGGCGGTTATAGATGAACTGCATGATGACGGCAGCGTCGTTGTTTGTTACTTTAGCGCAGGTAGCTATGAAAATTGGCGGCCGGATGCGGGGGATTTCCCAACGGCCGTTTTAGGTGATCCACTGGATGGTTGGCCGGGGGAACGGTGGCTGGATATTCGCCGCATTGATTTGCTTGGCCCGATTATGACTGCCCGGATGGATTTGGCGATGGAAAAAGCGTGCGACGGCGTGGAGCCGGACAATGTGGATGGCTACGCCAATGACAGCGGTTTTCCATTAACGGCCGATGATCAGCTAACGTACAACAGATGGCTTTCTGGTGAGGCGCATCAGCGCGGCCTTTCCATTGGGTTGAAAAACGACCTGGATCAAATCACCCAACTGCTGCCCTACTTTGATTGGGTCTTGAATGAACAATGCTTTCAATATGATGAGTGTGAATTGCTGCTGCCTTTTGTAGCGGCGAACAAGGCGGTTTTTGGGGTTGAATATGAAGGCGACCCGGATGACGTCTGTCCTCAGGCGAATGGGTATAATTTTGATTGGCTGTTTAAGGATATTGATTTAGGGCCGGAGCGGGTTGCCTGTCGGTGAATGGCTCACCTGCGGTTAGCTTGGTGATTGGTGATTGGGTAATTGGTTGATTGTTAGACTGCTTTTCCGCTGCGTCTTTGCGTTAAATATTTTTGGGTCTCTGGGATTTCATGGGGTTATCTACCAAGCAGTTAATTTTTTGCCACGAATTACACGAATTTTCACTAATTTTTTCATAATTCGTGTGAATTTGTGTTAATTCGTGGCAGGTTTTTCACTGACCCCGCGAGATCCTAAAGAGCCATATTTTTCTGAGGAGAAATTAGATGAATTCTACTGAAAAAGAAATATGGGACACTGTGCATCGTCATCTGAAGAGTATTTTTACTAAGGATGTCGAGGCTTATGAGGCGACAACGGCCGAAGACCTGTCCCTTTATGAATGGTTTGTCGTGCCGCATCGTCAGGATGGGCTGCCTTTTCATCTGTTTATGATTGACCATAGTTGGGCCGGAACGGGGGATGATTTCCGGTATGATTTGTGGGAGCC
>JBAPRX010000150.1:0-7078 GCA_049281335.1 Promineifilaceae bacterium (SeqCode) | reverse complement strand
ACCCCGCCCTCCTCGAATACGTCGGAACCAGCGCCATTCAAGCCAACGTCTTCCCCATCCCGCCCCACGACGAACGCCGCATCGAAATTGAGTACAGCCAGGTGCTCCCGGTAGACAACGGCCTCATCCACTACGTCTTCCCCCAGTCCAACGAACTGTACACCAATACCCCGCTCGACACCCAGAGCATTCGGGTCGAAGTCCACTCCAACGATGAAATCCGGGCCATTTACTCCCCCAGCCATGCCGTTGCCATTAATCGTGATGGTGATTTCAGCGCCATCGTCGGCTACGAAGACAGCAGCGTCATCGCCAACCAGGACTTTGAACTGTACTACACCGTCTCCCCTGACGACATCGGCCTGAACCTGCTCAGTTACAAAGAGAGCGGCGAAGATGGCTTCTTCCTCCTGCTCCTGGCCCCAACGGTCGAAACCGACCCCGATCAAATCGTTTCCAAAGACGTCATCCTGGTGCTGGACACCTCCGGCAGTATGCACGGTGAAAAGCTGGATCAGGCCAAAGAAGCAGTCTCCTTTGTGGTCGAAAATCTCAACCCCGAAGACCGCTTTAACATTGTCACCTTCAGCACCGGCATCCGCAGCTACGCCCAAGACCTCATCCCGGCCGGCGAACCGGGCAATTACGACTCCTTCATCAACAGCATAGACGCCATCGGCGGGACCAATATCAGCACCGCCCTGCTGGAAGCGGCAAACACGGCCGACACAGAACGGCCGACAACTATCATCTTCCTCACCGACGGCCTGGCAACCGAAGGCATCATCGAAACCCCCTTGCTGATTGACACCGTGAAAGACCAGACCCCCGACAACGTTCGCATCTTCGCCTTCGGCGTCGGCGACGACGTAGACACCCTGCTCCTCGACAGTCTGGCCCAAAATCACGGCGGCACAACAACCTACGTCCGCCCCGGCCAGCAAATAGACGAAGCGGTCAGCGGTTTCTACGCCAAAGTCAGCACCCCCGTTCTGGCGAACATCAACCTCGACTTCGACAACATCGTCGTTGATCAGATGTATCCCCAGGAACTGCCCGACCTCTTCGCCGGAACCCAATTGGTGCTAACCGGCCGTTATCGGGACGGCGGTCCGGCTACTATCACCCTCAGCGGGGAAGTGAACGGCCAGGAACAAACCTTCATCTATGAAGATAACAGCTTCCGTTCCAACGGCGGCGATGACTTCATCCCCCGCCTGTGGGCCACCCGCGCCATCGGCCACCTGCTGACCGAGATTCGCCTGCACGGCGAAGACAACGAACTGGTGCAAAGCGTTGTCAACCTCAGCATCCGCTACGGCATCATCACCCCCTACACCAGCTACCTGATTGAAGAAAACGACATCTTCACCCAAAGCGGCCGAGATGAAATCTTTGAAGAAGCGGAACAGTCCTTTGCCGCCCCGGCCGAAGTCAGCGGCGAAGCAGCCGTTGACACCGCCGCCGGACAGGCTTCCCTGGCCGACGCCGAAGCCCCCGCCCCGGCAGTTGGTATCGCCAGCAGCGATGGGACAGTCGTCAATGCTAACGAAGTTGTCCAACTGGTTGGCAGCAAGACCTTCGTCCTGCGCGACGGCGTCTGGATTGACACCGCCTACAACGCCGACGAACACACGCCGCAGCAAATCGGCTTCGCCAGCGACGCCTACTTCGACCTGCTTTCGGCCGTTCCAGAAATCGGCCAATATTTCTCGCTGGGAACCCAGGTGCTGTTCGTCTACGGCGATCAGGTCTACCAGGTCATCGAAGGGGAAGGACAAAGCAGCGTCACCCTGCCCGATGTCCAGCCGACGGACGCCCCCTCAACCAATCCTGGCAGCCAATCCCCCACCCCTGCCCCCAATGACAACAACACCGGCAGCAGCAGTAGCAGTGGCGGCATCGCCTGCACCTCCGCCGCGCTCCCCTTCGCAGCCGTTGGTTTCGTCATTTTCGGCCGAGGGAGAAAAAGTAAAAAAGTAAAAAGTGAGTAGTAAAAAGTGATCGGTAAGCAGTGTCACCGCACCCTAACGGATAACTTTTCACTTCTAACTTATCACTTTTGACTAAAAAATCTTGGGAGGCTGGAAATTGGATAGAATGCCAATTTCCAGTCTTTCTTTTACCACCACGTTCTGAAAGAAAGCATCGTCTCCCCGATGGCAGACTCCGCCAACCCCATCACATCAATTCTGATCCGAACAACTTCACCCGGATCGACTCCAGATAGTTCGATAGCGCCGTAGGTTTGCCCCATTTCATCGGTCGCCGGGAGCAGTATTTCTGTTATTTTCGAGTCGTAACTCACGGTTGCCTTCACCGTTGCCCCTTCTACCAGTTGCAGGGTATTGGGGGTAATGACGGTCACGTAAAGCACCTGTTCTTCCCCGGCATATAAGATTGGCTCTTTCAAAGTGGCCCTGACGTCGGCCTCAGGGATAGACGCCGAGCCAATGCGGGTGAACGACTCCGGCCCCGGCCCGCCAATCTGCCAGTAATAGGCGTCGCCAAGAGAGGCCAGTTCGACCCTAAATTCCGGCGGGGCGTTGGGATTCCAGATTAGCTGAACATTCTGAAAATACTGCACCAGCGTTCCACCCTCGTCCAGTTGGGGCGTAATAGGCGGCCCAAATAGCCCTTCACCCCCATTAGCCTCATAAAAGGCCAGGAAGGCATCCTGAACGGTGAAGCCTGTATCCGGGAAGGTACGCTGTCCACCGTTCGGCTTCCCCGGCGCAGGCACTTGCTCCGCTTCAGGCGGCGCAAAATATTCGCCAAGCGGGCTGACGATCACTGTTTCGGCCGTTTCGTCAAACTCCAGGCAAAGCTGCTGAAAATACTGCGTTAATCGGCCGCTTTCCGAATCTACCAAAGCGGTGCTAATGGGAAAACCAAAGATTTGCGCCCCGCCCTTTTCTTCATAAAATTTTTCAAACTCTGGCGCGACAGAGATACCGGTGCCAAGCCCATTCCCCAAATTAGGCGAGTCGGGAGCCGGGGTCGAGCAGGCCGCCAGCAGACCAGCCAGCGCCAGAAGCGCCCCTATTATTATGATAGCCCGACGATTTTTAGGACGAGACAACAGCTATATCTCCTAAACCATCCATTGTGGATAGTCACCGCCCGCACCATTCCGCCAGTCTATTTGCGGACGGCCGTTAATCATATGCCCGTTCATCTAGCATCTCATGTTCTTCTCGTAAACGCAAGTAACTTTCATACCGTTCCCGTGAAACACGGCCGTCTTCCACCGCCGCCCGCACCGCACAGTTCGGTTCATGGCGGTGACTGCAATCACTAAACTGGCAGTCAGAGACCAGCGGCGCAATTTCTCGGAAGTAGCCATCAATCTCCCACGGTTCCAGATCAAACAAGGCCAGCGCCCGGATACCGGGCGTATCGCCGACATAGCCGCCTTCATCCAGCGGGACCAACTCCACATGGCGGGTAGTGTGCATTCCCTTCTCTGTCGCCTGACTAACTGCTTTCACCTGACGGCCGAGTCCGGACTGCACAGCATTCAACAAACTGGTCTTACCGACCCCCGACGAGCCAATGAAAACGGAGATCTTATCCCGCAAACAGTCCCGCAGCGCCTCAACGCCGTCGCCATACCGGGCGCTGGTATACAGAACGGGATAGTCTATCGCTTCATAAATGTGGAACATTTGCTCCGCTTCACCCGGCTTTGCCAGGTCTATTTTGTTGACACAAATAACGGCCGGAATCTCATTCATCTCGGCGACCACCAGAAAACGGTCTAACTTTCGTAAACTGGGCTGCGGTTGTCGAATCGAAAAGACAATAATCACCTGGTCCGGGTTCGCCACCCACACTTGTTCCTGGTCGGTCAGGATATTGCGCTTTTCCGGGGACGGCCGTGCTCGTGACAGCACCCGCTCCCGTTCGGCAATGGACTCAATCGTGCCGGTTCCATCAGCATTGATCGAAATCGTCACCCGATCTCCGGTTGCCACCAGGGCCGAATCCTGCCACGCCTGCTTCAACCGCCCTGGAATTTGGGAAACGACCTCCTGCCCATCGGCGGACACAACAAAGAAGCCGCTTTGAGCCTTAATCACCAGTCCCTCAACTAATTCGCTCAGTCAAATGCCTCCGCTTTTGCCGCTTTAAGTAAGTTCAAAACCTACTTCTACCATCACAATATGACATAATAATGAGATTATACTCCTAAAACAGACCCCAGTCATCACCCGGCACGATTTTTAGCCAACCCATCCCCTTTCTGTTACATTATCGTCGAATTTCTACTATCCCTGATTTACCGGACAATCACCAACGGCCGTAATTTGCAGCCCGATCTGGCAATTTTTGTAGCGCGATTTGGTAAATCGCGCACCCAGTTACACAGAAGGACAAACCATGAGCGATGAAGGTTTTGAAGAAATCGTCTCCCAGGCTGCCCCCCAGGTGGCAGCCCTGTCCCGCCGCGCCCAGACGTTAATTGAAGAAGTCATGCCCGATGTCGTCAAAGTCGCCTGGCCTACTCAAAAGATAATCGGCTACGGCGTTGGCCCCAAGAAAATGTCAGAGCAGTTTTGTTACATCGCCATTCTCAAAGAGCGAATCAACCTCGGCTTTTATTATGGAGCCGATTTACCCGACCCGGAGCAGTTGTTGGAAGGCACAGGCAAAGCCCTGCGGCATATAAAAGTCAGCGACCTCGCCCAGCTTGAAAACCCGGCCGTTCTTGCCTTGATTTCGGCCGCATCCAAACATCTCCCCAAGCTAAAGTGAAAGAAACCGGGTTTTAATCAAAACCCACCAAATTTACACGAATTATCACTAATTGTTAGCTTTAATTCGTGTAAATTTGTGTTAATTCGTGGCAAACTTCTATTTAAAAACCCGGTTTCCAAACCGCTAACTCAACCGCTTTTGAAACTCGGCCGTCAGCGCCGGAAGCACCTTAAACAGATCATTCACAATCCCATAACTCGCCAACTTGAAGATTGGCGCGTCAGGGTCTTTGTTAATAGCAACGATGATCTTCGAGGTTCGCATCCCGGCCTGGTGCTGGATAGCGCCGCTGATACCGGCCGCAATATACAAGTCTGGGCTGACCGTCTTACCCGTCTGCCCCACCTGATGTTCATAGGGAATCCAACCGGCGTCAACGGCCGCTCTGGATGCACCCAACGCGCCGCCCAAGACATCGGCCAAAGCCTGCACCGGCTCAAACCCTTCCGGTCCGCCAACGCCGCGCCCACCGCTGACAATAATGGTGGCATCGGTCAGGCTGACTTTGCCTTCGCTGCTCTCAAAGCCGATGATTTCAGTGATAATATCCCCGGCAGCAACGGCCGTATCCACCCACTCCGCCTCGCCGCCCTTGCCGGTCGATTCGGCCGGGGCAAAAGCCCGGCTTCGCAGCGAGATCAGTTGAGTTCCGCCGGTCACATGCACATCAGCCAGCAGCTTCCCGGCATAAACCGGACGAGTGACCTTCACCGTACCGTCGCTGACTGCCAGGCTAATGCCATCCGCCACCAACCCCGCATCCAGATCGGCCGAAACCCAGGCCGCCAGATCACGGCCCCTCGTTGATGCGCCAAAGAGGATAACGGCCGGATCGCGCTCCTGCGCCAATTGCGTCAACAGCGGCCCATAGGCTTCCACGCGGAACTGCGCCAGCGTCTCATCGTCACAGCCAACAACCGCATCCGCGCCCAAATCAAAGGCCGAGGCTGCCACATCAGCAACGCCCTGCCCAAAGACCAGCGCCGTCAACGGCTGCCCCAGGTCGTCGGCCACCTTCCGGCCAGCGCCCAGGACTTCCCGGCTGATCACTTTCATTTCTCCCCCGCGTTGTTCTATCCAAACCCATACGCCGCTCATATTACCTTCTCCTCAAACAACCGGTCGGCCAGAATACGGGCCTGTTCTTCAACCGTGTCCGCTTCAATAATCTCCACCTGCGTGTCGCGGGGCGGCAGACCATAGATGTTTGACCAGTCGGCTTTGCTGGCACCGGCCCCGGTGTCGCCATTGACCGACAGATCGGCCGCCGTCCAGGTCGGGATGGTGGCCCGGTTGGCCTTGCGAATCCCCATAAAAGAGGGATAACGCGGCTCGTTAATCTCTTTTACGACAGCAATCACAACCGGCAGCTTGGCCGTGACCGTCTCCCGGCCTTCTTCGACCTGCCGGTCAACGGTGATCGTTCCGGCGTCGGGGTCGAGTTCTTTAATGGCCGAGACAAAGGTCAAAGGCGTCCAGCCTAACTTGCGGGCAGCCTGAACGGCCGTCTGTCCCGTATCGCCATCAATCGCCTGCTTGGCGAAGAGGGCAACCTGGACGTCACCGACCTTCTCAATGGCCGCCGCCAATATCCGGGCCGTTCCCAACGTGTCGGAGCCTTCAAAAGCGGCGTCTTCGACCAGGATTGCCTCGGTGCAGCCCATCGCCAGACAGGTCTTCAAGGCGTCCTTACTCTCCTCAGTGCCAACGGTCAGCGCAATAGCATCGCCGCCGTGCTTTTCATTCAACAAAATGGCCTCTTCCACCGAATACTCATCCCAGGGATTGAGGATATTCGGCTTGCCGCCGGGATCGTCCCAGCTAACTCGGCCGTTTTGAACGGTGAAAACGGCCGTTGTACTCGGTGTCTGCTTCACACAAACAACTACTTTCATTCAGTGCCTCCGATAAGATGTTGTGGCTCTTTGGGAATTGAGGGTAATACCTAATCGGTAATTGGGTAATTAGGAACCGGTTCCGGCCAATTACCCAATTACTTAATTACCTGTTATCCAGAAGAGCCAATTATTAAATCAGTAACGCTTTATTCAAATTAACAAATCGCTCGGCAAATTGATCATTGCCAAACTCAAAAGTCGTCGTCCACCAGGAAAAGTCGGTGATGCGGGCCGCAGCCAGCACCGTTTTCTTCTCAGGCAGGGTAGCCGACAGCCCTTTCCGGCGGGCAAAGGCCCAACCATCATAGCCGGCCAGGGCCGCCGCCAGAAGAGCTAATACGAGACGAAGGGCAAATGGCAGCGAGGAAAAGAGCAGGAAAAAGGCCAGTAACAAGACCAAAACGGCCGCGCTGCCAGCC
>JBAPRX010000149.1:0-3151 GCA_049281335.1 Promineifilaceae bacterium (SeqCode) | reverse complement strand
GCAATCGGACACGGGTGAAGGTCAAGAAGAACAAAGTCGCTCCCCCCTTCACAGAAGCGGAATTTGACATCATGTACAACGAAGGCATCTCCAAAGTTGGCGATGTCCTTGACCTGGGTGTCGAATATGATCTTGTTGATAAGCGTGGTGCTTACTTCCGTTACGGCGAGACGCTATTGGGGCAGGGCCGGGAAAATGCCAAGACTTATCTACTGGAAAATCCTGACATGGCCTTCGAGATTGAGAATCTTATCCGCGAAACAGTGGGACTGCCGACTCTTACTTTTGAGGCATTTGAGGCAGCTCTCCCTGATGCGGAAGCTTAAATTTGATAGTTTGGAGGGGAGCCAAACGCTCCTTCGCGCCTTATGTAGAACCAGAGAAGTGGTTTGAGAATTTGGGGGTCATACGGCCGTTCAATGGGCTTTTAATTTCCTTTTGACAGCCGACAACCCCCTGCTATAATTATTGTTCTAAAAATCTATGTAATATCCCCCTGGAATTTAAGAACGAAAAAAAGTAACCTATTAACTTTCTCGTTGCATTGCTTTCATTTAGACTGCTCGTGTATGGGTCGGGTGACGAGATTGAGAAAGTTCATTTTTCCCAGGGATAAATAGCCTTGTTATGAAGGAGTAGTAGTTATGGCAGAGGAAATAGCCGAGAACATTGAGGAGCCAACTGGGGAAACCACAATAGCCTCCCCCACATCCATCAATGACTTAAAACCAAAAATGAAAGTAACAGGTAAAGTGACCCGCCTGGAACTTTATGGCGCATTTATTGATCTGGGTGTTGATGTGAATGCAATCCTTCACATTTCGAAGATTAATGAGAAGGTGAATCGAATCTCTGATGCGTTCAAGGTTGGCGACGAAGTGACAGTCTGGGTTGAAGACGTTGATCCAGATCGGAACCAGGTAACGGTTACAATGTTAGAACCGCTGGCCGTTGAATGGAGCGATTTGAAAGAAGGCCAGATCTACACCGGAAAGGTAGTTCGGCTGGAGAAGTTTGGCGCATTTGTTGACATTGGGGCTGAAAAAGAAGGGCTTATTCATGTCAGCGAATTGAGCCATGATTTTGTCAAACACCCATCAGAGGTCGTCAAGGTTGACGATGAGGTCGAAGTGAAGGTGCTGGGCTTCAATAAACGGAAACGGCGCATTGACCTGAGTCGTAAGTCACTGTTGGATGCGCCGGAATCTGACGTTCCGGTCGTTACGATTGAAGAGATCGAAGAAGACGAAGAGGAAGAGGTGCCAACCGCGATGGAAATTGCGCTTCGACGGGCTATGGGCAAATCTTCAGGTGATCCGTCCGGCGGTAAATCGGGGCGTAAAAACAACCAGCGAGAAAAACTTCGGGCCGCTCAAGAGGATTTACTGAGCCGCACACTTCGACAAAGCTAGCTGTAGACAGTAGGCAGTAGACTATAGTCTGTAGTCAGTACAATATATCTTGGGGGGGAGAAGATGCCTGATTGGAAACGGTTTATTGAGGTTCCTTCCTCAATTTAGCGTATTAGAAGACCCATTCGGGCCAGTCGATCATCAGAGCAATCAGTTGTTGGCCGACGGCGACGTGTTTGACCCCCTCCGGCACAATAACAAGGGCGTTCGCCTTAACGAGAGAGGTCATCATGTGTGATCCCTGTCCACCGGTGGTAACGGCCGTATACACGCCCCCTTCCCTTCTGACAACCGCCCGAACATAGCTCTCCCGACCATCAGACTGTATCTCTTCTAGCATCACAACGGAGACAGACGGCCGATCCAGATCGGTTCGGCCGCTCATCTTCAAAATCGCGGGGCGGGCGAAGCGTTCAAACGAGACCATTGCCGAAACAGGGTTGCCAGGCAAACCCATATAGGGGATGCCCTTGAAGGTTCCGAAGGCCAGCGGCTTGCCGGGTCGCATCCGAACCCGCCAGAAGCCGACATTCCCCTCCGCCTCCAGTACCGCCTTAACCACGTCATAAGCGCCAACAGAAACACCGGCCGAACTGATGAATAAGTCTACCCCCGCCATCAGTCCGGCAGCCAGCTTCTCCCAAACATCGGCCTCAGTATCCTGCGCCACCCCCAGCTCAACCGGGATCGCACCCAGCGCCCGTACCTGGGCAGCCTGCGTATAACCGTTGCTGTTGCGAATTTTGCCAGGACGCAGGGATTCTTCAACGGGGATTAATTCGTCCCCCGTTGCCAGAACGCCCACTTTCGGCCGTTTCACGACAGCCACTTCAACCACCCCCAGCGAAGCCAGCACCCCGATTTCTTGCGGCCGAATCACATGACCGGCTTCCAATACCTTCTGCCCGGCCTGAATATCTTCTCCGGGGTGACGGACGTAATCGCCGACCTGGACCGAGCGCACTATTTCGATTTGCTCCGGCAGGGGCCGTTCTGGATTACGCCAGGGTTCGTTGGTATCCTCTACCGGGACAACGGCGTCCGCTCCCGGCGGCAGCGGTGCGCCAGTCATGATGCGAGCGGCCGTTCCTGTAGTGACAGTTTCGGCGGGGGATGATCCGGCGGCGATGTCGGCCACAACGCGGAGGGAGACAGCCTTTCCTGCGGTTGCCTCGACAATATCGGCCGCTCTGACCGCATAGCCATCCATTGAGGAGTTAGCAAACGGGGGCAGGCTGTCACGAGCGACAACGGGCTGAGTCAATACCCGCCCCAGGGCATCCGGCAGCGGCACGATCTCTTCCCGCAGCACGGAAACACCAGCCAAAACGGCGGCGAGGGCTTGTTCTACTGTAAGATATTCTTGTTCTGCCATACGCATACCAAACAGGTAATTGGGAAATTAATTGATTAAGTAAGTAATTGGCTTGAAGAAGTCTACAATTACCTAATTACCAGGTTGCCTAATTACCCTATCAACATTTAGTTACTCAACACACCGTCCAATTGCAGCACCCCCGCCTTCCCTTGCATCGCCGTTAGAACGTTGCCAATGTGAGTCCATAAATCGAGGCTGCCATCAAAACATTCGCGGCTGAAGTCGGCCGTTACTTCCTCAACATGCTCACGGATAACACCCGCCGCGAAACGCCTATCTTTCCATTTCTTGCGGACGGAACTTAACTTGACATCGGCGATATTGCGAGACGGCCGAACCAACGTCGTGGCAATAATCAAAC